>NC_008343.2:2332500-2597500 GCF_000014285.2 Granulibacter bethesdensis CGDNIH1
GAAAGAAACGGTCGATGACCCCAACCACCATTCTCGCGATCAAGGGCATGACCTGTGAAGGCTGTGTCAATGCCGTTCGCCGCATTCTGCTGGCTGTGCCGGGCGTTTCCGATGCCTCCGTAACCCTTGGGCGGGCCGAGATCAGCGGCGGGGAAACCGCAAGGCTGATGGAAGCGGTACGCGATGCGGGCTTCGGTGCCGAGATTCTCGCAACGGAGTAACCCCGATGCCGGTTGAAACGATGCCATCCGGTTCCGCCCGGCAGGAGCTGGATATCACCGGCATGACCTGCGCCAGTTGCTCCGGCCGTGTGGAGCGGGCGCTGCGCAATGTCGAGGGCGTCAGCCGGGCGGTGGTTTCCCTTATCAGCCATCGCGCCCTGGTCGAAGGCTCCGCCCGGATCGAAACACTGGTAGCGGCCGTGACCCGCTCCGGCTTTACCGCCACCCCGCTGACGGGAGAGCGCGAACAGGAAGAACGGATCGAGCAACAGGCACGCAGGGCGACCCGGCAGGAAGCGCTGCGCGTGCTGCTCTCCGCGCTGTTGACGGCGCCTTTGCTGCTGCCCATGCTTGGAGTGCCTCTACCCGGGCTGCTGATGCTGGTGCTGGCAGGCATCGTCCAGATCGGTTTCGGATACCGTTTCTATATCGCTGCATGGCGAGGCTTGCGGGCCGGAGCCGGCAATATGGACCAGCTGGTCGCCATCGGCACCAGCGCTGCTTTTCTTTACAGTGCCATCGCCGTGCTGTGCGGGGACAGTGAACACGGCTATTTCGATGCCTCCGCTGTCGTCATCAGCCTGATCCTGTTCGGGCGCTGGCTGGAAAGCCGGGCGCGGCAGGCCACCGGCTCTGCCACGCGCGCTCTTTCGGCCCTCCGCCCCGACACCGCACGGCTACAGAATGGCGATGAAGAACGCCTTGTTCCCGCAAGCCACCTGATGCCGGAAGATATCGTGATCATCCGCCCCGGCGAGCGCTTCGCCGCCGATGGAAAGGTTGTGTCCGGCCAATCCGATGCGGATGAAAGCCTGCTGACCGGGGAAAGCCATCCGGTTCCCAAGCACCCCGGTGATTCCGTCATCGGCGGCGCTATGAACGGTTCCGGTCTGCTGAGGGTGCGCGTCACAGCCACCGTCAATGATGGGACACTCGCGCGCGTGATTTCGCTGGTGCGGGAAGCGGAAGCCAGCCGTGCCCCGGTACAGCGGCTGGTCGACCAGGTCGCCGCTATTTTCGTACCTGGCGTGGTGACAATCGCCGTGCTGACATTTCTGGGGTGGTGGATCATCGGCCATGACATTGCGAACGGGTTCCGCGCTGCCGTCTCCGTGCTGGTGATCGCCTGCCCCTGTGCGCTGGGGCTGGCCACGCCCGCTGCCCTTATTACCGGCACCGGAATCGCTGCCAGACGCGGTATTCTGATCCGCGATGCCGCCAGTCTGGAGCGGGCAGGCAGCATTGATACCGTGGCACTGGATAAAACCGGCACGATCACGGAAGGCAAGCCGGTGCTGCATGAGATCATTCTGCTGCCCTCCGCCCCGATCGGCATGGACAAAGCCACGATCCTGCGTCTGGCCGCTGCCGCCGAGTCGGGCAGTACCCACCCGCTGGCGCATGCCGTCCGTGAATCGGCCCTGACCAAGGGAACAACTCTCCCGATGCCGGATTTCCTTCAGGAGCGTCCGGGGGAAGGCGTGATCGCCCATGTCTCCGGCCATGAAATCGCCATCGGCAATGCGGCGCTGTTCACTCATCTGGACATCCCCGACAGCCCGCAAGCCATGGCCTTGGAACAGGAGACACCGGCCGCCATCCTGCGGGTTGCCATTGATCGCATTCCTGCTGCGTTGTTACTGGTCGAGGATACGCTTCGCCCCGGTGCCGCTGTCGCCATCCGCCGCATTCACGCCACCGGCTGCACAGTGATGCTGCTGACCGGTGATACCGAAGCGTCCGGCCTCAAGGCGGCAAAGACCGCAGGGATTGAACTGGTCGAAACCAGATTGCGCCCCGAAGACAAGGCCGCCCGGATCGCCGCATGGCAAGCCAAAGGCCATGTCGTTGCCATGGTCGGCGACGGCGTCAACGATGCACCGTCTCTGGCGCAGGCCGATCTCGGAATCGCCATTGGCACCGGAGCCGATGCGGCCCGCCATGCAGCCGGCGTTATCCTGATGCGACCGGAGCCGGGCCTGATTGCCGACGCCATTTCGCTCAGCCGCGCCACAAGGCGTAAAATCCGGCAGAATCTGTTCTGGGCCTTTATCTATAATGCCATCGGTCTGCCCTTTGCGGCTCTGGGCCTGCTCAACCCCGTGATCGCGGGAGCGGCCATGGCCTTCTCGTCAGTCAGTGTGGTGGTCAATGCACTGCTGCTGAAACGCTGGAACCCCTCCTCTCCTTAAACTATCGGAGGATCATCCCCTTGCCTGACACACCGGAACCGGATCACACGCACGATCATCGGGGTGGTCTTGCCATCGGCGAGGTCTCACGCCTGTCCGGCCTGCCTGCGAAAACCATCCGTTATTACGAGCAAGCCGGGCTGCTGCCCCCTCCGTCTCGCAGCGATAATCAGTATCGCCGCTACAACCACGAGGTGCTGGAACGCCTGCGTTTTCTGTCAACCGCACGTGGGCTGGGCTTTCCATTGCAGGAGCTGAAAATGCTGATGGCCCTGCGCTCAGACCCGCATCGCGCGAGTCGCGAGGTCAAATCACTGGCCCTGAAACATATTGAGCGTCTGGAGATTGATATTGCTCGGCTTCAGACCATGCGAGACACGTTGCAGGGACTGACTGCCGCTTGCGCGGGCGATGACTGCCCCGCCTGCACAATTCTGGATGCGCTCAACAGCGCAGGTACCCATACGCAAAACGGTGCGGGCACCAAAGCACCCGCACCGTTCTGTCAGACTGAGCCGGAAAACCGGAACAATCAGTAAGCCAGCAGTGCCACCAGCGCGCGGCCATTCTCGGTGGTCAGCTCAGCCGGGCTCAGCGTGCCGTCATGATCCGGGTCGGCCTTTTTGAAATAGGCATCGACCAGCTTCAGCCATTCGGCCTTGTCCAGAGAACCGTCATGGTCGGGATCGAAGGCAGCCAAAGCCTTCTTGCCGAGGATACCGGTCAGCTCGGACGCATCCAGCGTGCCTTCGTGATCAGTGTCCAGAGCGTCGAACTTCGCTTCAGCGGCCTTATGGGCCTCTTCCAGGCTGACAGTGCCGTCATTGTCGGGGTCAAGGCGGCTCATCACCAGGCTGGTGTCATGCGGGGTCGCATCAACAGCGGCCATGGCAACATGGGACAGGCCCTGAGAAGCCAGAATGGACAGACCGAACGCGGCGGTCATCAGAACAGTTTTACGCATTATGTGAACTCCTATTGCACTTTCTGCAATAAATAGGCCCCATAAATGCAGAACATGCAAGCGGATAATGCGCAAACCTTTCAAAAAGGTCGCGCATACGACTTATGCAGCAGCAGAATGAGTGAGAAAAAGCGGACAGACCCGTCAGCGCGTGGGGCGCGGCGGCGTATGAGCGTAATCGTAGAAGCCACGGCCTGTTTTACGGCCCAGCCACCCGGCTTCGACATATTTTACCAGCAACGGGCAAGGACGATATTTACTGTCGGAAAGACCGTCGTACAAAACCTGCATGATGGAAAGGCAGGTATCGAGGCCGATAAAATCCGCCAGTTCCAGCGGCCCCATTCTGTGGCTGGCCCCCAGCCGCATGGCAGTGTCAATTCCGCTGACAGTGGCCACGCCCTCGTAAAGCGCAAAAACCGCCTCGTTGATCATCGGCACCAGAATACGGTTGACGATGAAGGCCGGGAAATCCTCGGCCACTGAAATGGTTTTATCCAGTCGCTGCGCCAGAGCGCTGACAGCAGCAAAGGTCCGATCATCCGTCGCAATGCCGCGGATGATCTCCACCAGCTTCATCACCGGCACCGGGTTCATGAAATGCAGCCCGATGAATTTCTCCGGCCGGTCCGTACTCGCCCCCAACCGGGTGATCGAAATGGAGGACGTATTGGTGGCCAGAATACAATCCGGCTTCATATGAGGCGCCAGAAGCTTGTAGAGCGCTTTTTTGGCTTCTTCCTTTTCGGTGATGGCCTCGACCACCAGATCGCACTCACTGAGCCGATCATAACCGACCGCCGTGACGATACGCGTCAGCGCCGCCGCTTTCTGCTGCTCTGTTGTTAATCCAGCCTTGATCTGCCGATCCAGATTGACGCGAATCGTCGTCATGGCACGATCCAGAGCTTCCGCTCTGATATCGGTCAGTACCACCTCGATCCCTGCCAGGGCACAGACATGAGCAATGCCGTTGCCCATCAACCCCGCACCGACCACACCGATTTTTCGGATGGGATAAGATGTGGCTTCAGAAAGAGGCAAAGGCTCGACGCTCATGACGATATATTCCTGTTGCGGATCATGATGCCTGCCAATCGATGCAAAGGGGAGCATGGACCGACAAGCGTATCATCGTCACGCAGCAAGGCACGATTCAACACGGGACGCAAAGAGGCTTTGATCAGAGTGCTTTTTCAAGGGCGGGAAGCGCCTCGAACAAATCGCCGACATAACCGTAATCGGCCACCTGAAAGATCGGCGCATCCGGATCTTTGTTGATGGCGACGATGACCCGGCTGTCCTTCATCCCCGCCAGATGCTGGATGGCGCCGGAGATACCGACCGCGATATACAGTTCCGGCGCGACAATCTTGCCGGTCTGCCCGACCTGATAATCATTCGGCGCGTACCCTGCATCCACAGCGGCGCGGGATGCACCGACCGCAGCATTCAGCTTCCGGGCAACCCGGTCCAGCAGCGCGAAATTTTCGGCGCTCTGCATTCCCTTGCCGCCGGAAATCACGATCCGGGCGGAACCGAGTTCCGGTCGTTCGCTGGCCGTCAGCGCCTCCGACACGAAGCGGGAGCCGCCTTCGACCGGCACGGCGGAAGACTGAACGATGTCGGCAGAGCCACCTTCGGAGGGAACCGGTTCGAAACTGGCAGCCCGCACGGTGATGACCTTTACAGGGTCTGCCGAACGCACGGTTGCCAGCGCATTACCGGCATAGATCGGTCGCACGAAGGTATCGGAAGATTCAACGCTGCAAATATCGCTAATCGGCTGCACATCCAGCAACGCCGCCGCGCGGGGCAGCACATTCTTGCCCGTGGCGGAAGCCGGCGCAAGGATATGGGAATAATCCGGCGCCAACGCCACCAGCAGGGCCGCCAACGGCTCCGCCAGCGCATGGGCATAGGAAGGGGCATCGGCGGTCACAACACGTGACACACCGGGAATGGCGGCAGCCTGGGCAGCGACCCCCCCGACATCCTGCCCGGCGACCAGGATATGGAGGTCTCCGCCCAGTTTCCGGGCGGCGGCAATGGCGCTGCGGGTCGCCTGTTTCAGCGTGCGCCCGTCATGTTCAGCAAGAACCAGTGCGGTCATGATTCAGATCACCTTCGCTTCGGTCTTCAGCTTCGACACCAGTTCATCGACAGAGCCGACTTTCACTCCTCCCTGACGCGGCGGCGGTTCTGCCACACGCAACACGGTCAGACGCGGGGATGCATCGACCCCGAGATCAGCCGGAGTCATGGTCTGTATCGGCTTCTTTTTCGCCTTCATAATGTTCGGAAGGCTGGCATAGCGCGGCTCATTCAGCCGCAGATCCGCCGTCACGACGGCCGGCAGGGAAAGCTGCACGGTCTGCGCGCCGCCATCAATTTCACGGGTGACGGTGATGCCGCCATTTTCCACCGCAACAGCGCTGGCAAACGTGCCCTGCGGCCAGCCGAGCAATGCCGCCAGCATCTGGCCGGTGGCATTCATGTCGTCATCAATGGCCTGCTTACCCATGACGACCAGTCCAGGCTGTTCCTGCTGCACCAGAGCACGGAGGATCTTGGCGACGCCCAGTGGCTCCACCGTCTCTTCAACCTGTACCAGAATGCCACGATCAGCACCCATCGCCATACCGGTGCGCAGCGTATCCTGTGCCTGTGCCGGACCGACGGAAACGACGACGATTTCGGTCGCCACGCCTTTTTCCTTCAGGCGCACGGCTTCCTCAACCGCGATTTCATCGAACGGATTCATCGACATTTTTACACCGGCCGTTTCAACCCCGGTGCCATCGGCCCTGACCCGAACCTGAACGTTGTAATCGACTACCCGTTTGACCGGGACGAGGATCTTCATGGCGGTTCCCGCTGCGTTTGAATGTCCGGAGCCATGATGAGGCCATATCGACCGCCACCATGCCGAGCTGACCGCCCGGTGCATAAACCGGCAACCAGACAAGGCGGCACGGCATTACTTCCCGGAACGGCGCACTGGATATGCAAGCGGGTCGCAAGGCTGTCAAACCGCTTCCGTGCAGCCCTGTTCCGGAAAAACCGCTTCAGTCCCCTCGGCGCCGGATATCAGCGCCAGACATTGAAGGCCAGCACACATAACAGGATCGCAATCCCCTGAAACAAAATACGATAGCGCATCAGCTTGTTGGAACGCTCCGGACTGCCGCCGGAACCGACCGAGCCGATACCGGCCACAAGCGTTCCCACAACCAGAGCCATGGAGATGACAAGCAGGATCAGGGCGATTGTATGCATCCGAACCTCTTACCGCGACTCGGCCTGGCTGCCCATACAGGACTTGCATGACCATCGGGAAATAAACACATGCCCTTGACGGCAGCGTTCCACTATGTGCCAGCACCTGCCCGATTTTTATTGTGACCCGGCGTGGACACCCTGTCAGCGCCAGACCTGCCGAGTGCCCGCCATGTTCGATGCCCTGACGATCCAGCTGCGTGACTCCGGATACGCCTTCGTCCGTTCAGAGCATGCCACATCCCTGCTATCCGCCTTTAACGATGGCAACAGAGCCGGACTCTCCGACTGGACGGCCTTTGCCGATAGCTGGAACAGGCTGGCCCTCGATACCTATATGGCCGATGGAGGCCGTTACCGCCGTCGGCGTCATGCCGTTTTCAATATTCTGCCCGGCCACGCTGCCGAACGCGGTCAACATCAGCCGCATTATCAGGGGCTGGAATATAACCGCCTGAATGGCGGTATCGAGCGCTGGTTCGAACCGATGGAAGAAGCGGTCGCGTCCGGCCCCACCATGACCTGTATCCTGGCTTTCTGCCGCACCCTGTTCGAAAGCCTGATGCCGCAGACGGGATGGCATGTTGAAACCCACCAGTTCCGCATCGAGGCCACCGCAGATGGCGGCAAGCCGACACCGGAAGGGCTGCACCGGGACGGTGTGGATTACGTGCTGGTACTGATGGTGCGGCGGGACAACATCGCCAGCGGTGAAACCTCGATCCATGGCGATGACGGAACGCTGCTAGGCAGTTTCACCCTGACCGAACCGCTGGACATGGCGCTGGTGCATGACCGGCGCGTCTATCATGGTGTAACGGCCGTGCAGGCGATTGACCCTGCCCTGCCTGCCTATCGCGATGTGCTGGTCGTAACCTTCCGCAGACGCTGAAAGCGCGCCCTCAACGCGCCGCCTTCTCCGCATGGCGGAGAATCAGCAGGGCCTTACGCAGACGCAGAATACCCCCGCGCACATGCCCCTGATCACACAGATGCCTCCCCTGATCAGCCAGTTGCGTTACGTCAGAGGGGGGAGCGCCGAGCACGAAATGCGCTTCCTGTCGGGCCAGCTTATGCTGCAACTGCTGGCAGTAATCCAGCGTGTCGGAGGTAATCAGCTGAGGCGCATCCGCCAGACAGGGGGTCACCCCACTTCCCAGCACCGCCACAAGCAGAGCGGACCCCATGCAGGCACAGAGACATGATGGTATGCGGCTGTTCATAATCCTATCATGCCTCATTCCACATGACCGTGGAATGGGGGCCTGATGACAAGGATTTTAACCTTCCTCTACCGACTGCCGAACGAAACAAAAACGGCGAGGCCCGAAGGCCCCGCCGGATCCGTTTCAGACTGACCGAGCAGTGATCAGGCCGTGCGATCACCACCTGCACCCAGCGCCGCCTGAGCCGCGGCCAGCCGTGCCACAGGCACGCGGTAAGGGCTGCAGGAGACGTAATCCAGACCAACCTTTTCGCAGAACGAGATCGAGGACGGGTCGCCCCCATGCTCACCGCAAATGCCCAGCTTCAGACCATGCCTGGCCGCACGGCCTTTTTTTGCGGCAATCTCGATCAGATAGCCCACGCCTTCCTCATCCAGTGAGATGAACGGGTCTTTCGGCAGGATGCCCGCCTCCACATAATGCGGCAGGAACTTGCCGGCATCGTCACGCGACAGACCGAACACGGTCTGCGTCAGATCGTTGGTGCCGAAGCTGAAGAAATCCGCGCTGTCGGCAATCGTATCAGCCGACAGGGCCGCACGCGGCAACTCGATCATCGTGCCGATCGTATAATCCAGCGTCCGGCCCGCACGGGAAAATACCTCCGCCGCGACCTTTTCGATCTGAGCACGCACGATCTCGATCTCACGCTTGATACCCACCAGCGGCACCATCACTTCCGGCACCGGTGCATTCCCGGTCTCCTCGGCAATAGCGAGGGCACCTTCGAAAATAGCCCGTGCCTGCATCTCGTAGATTTCCGGGAAGGAAATACCGAGACGGCAGCCACGATGACCCAGCATCGGGTTGGCTTCCGCCAGCTCGGCAGCACGGCGGCGAATGGTGTCCAGATCGACCCCCAGCGCGACACCGACCTCGGCCAGATCTTCCTCATTATGCGGCAGGAATTCATGCAGCGGCGGATCAAGCAGACGGATCGTCACCGGCAGGCCCTGCATGATGCGGAACAGATCGGTGAAATCCTTCCGCTGGAACGGCAGCAGCTTCTCCAGCGCCAGACGGCGGCCACGCTCATCGGCAGCCATGATCATCTGACGGACGGCACCAATACGCTCCGGATCGAAGAACATATGCTCCGTGCGGCACAGACCGATGCCTTCCGCCCCGAATTTACGGGCGGTTTCGGCATCCAGCGGGGTTTCGGCATTGGCCCGCACCTTCATGCGGCGCGCGCCATCCGCCCATTCCATCAGCGTGGCGAAATCACCGGACAAAGACGGTTCGATCATCGCCACCGGGCCGACAAACACCTCGCCCGTCGCACCGTCGAGGGTCACAATTTCACCCTCGCGGATGGTAATGCCGTTGGCCGACAATTCCTGAGTGCCGTAATCGACCTGGATACCGCCGGCACCGGCGACACAGGGGCGGCCCATGCCGCGTGCCACCACCGCCGCGTGGCTGGTCATACCGCCGCGCGTGGTGAGAATACCCTTGGCGGCATGCATACCGTGGATATCTTCCGGAGAGGTCTCGATCCGGACCAGAATCACCGCCTCGCCCTTGGCAGCGCGCATTTCCGCTTCGTCAGCATTGAACACTACCGCACCGCAGGCAGCCCCCGGACTGGCCGGCAGACCACGGGAGAACACCGTGCGCGGCGCTTTCGGGTCAAGCGTCGGATGCAGAAGCTGGTCCAGCGAGGCCGGATTGACGCGCTTGACCGCCTCATTCCGGTCGATCAGACCTTCATTCGCCATCTCCACGGCAATGCGCAGGGATGCTGCGGCAGTACGTTTGCCGCTGCGGGTCTGCAACATATACAGCGTGTTCCGCTGCACCGTAAATTCGATGTCCTGCATGTCCTTGTAATGCTTTTCCAGCGTTTCACGGACCTGACAGAGTTCTTCGTACGCCTTGGGCAGCGCTTCTTCCATGCTGCGCTCACCGGGCTTGGCGCGGGCCTTCGACAGCGGCTGCGGCGTACGGATGCCGGCCACCACGTCCTCGCCCTGCGCATTCACCAGGAACTCGCCGTAGAAAATATTCTCGCCGGTAGATGGATCGCGGGTGAAACACACGCCGGTGGCGCAATCCTCGCCCATATTGCCGAACACCATCGCCTGCACATTCACGGCGGTGCCCCAATCGGCAGGGATCTCGTGCAGGCGGCGATAGGTAATGGCGCGCGGGTTCATCCAGCTGCCGAACACCGCACCGATCGCGCCCCAAAGCTGTTCCTCAGGATCCTGTGGAAAGGGTTTGCCGGTCTCGGACAGCACCATATCCTTGTAACCAGCCACGACCTTGCGCCAGTCGGCGGCATCGAGAGCCGTATCCTCGATCACGTTGCGATCGAGCTTGATGTGCTCGATGATTTCCTCAAACCGGTGATGATCGACACCCAGCACGACACTGCCGAACATCTGGATGAAACGGCGATAGCTGTCCCATGCGAACCGGTCATCCCCGGAAGCCCGTGCCAGCCCCTCGACCGTCTGATCGTTCAACCCGAGATTCAGCACCGTATCCATCATGCCCGGCATGGAAACCCGCGCGCCGGAACGAACGGAGACCAGCAGCGGATTGGTCCGGTCACCGAAGGTCAGGCCGACGGCCTGTTCGACCCGCTGCAGCCCTTCCTTGACCTGAGCTGCCAGATCGTCGGGGTAACGACGATCATTCCGGTAGAACTCGGTACACAGCTCCGTGGTGATGGTGAAGCCGGGGGGTACCGGCAGGCCGATACTGGCCATTTCCGCGAGATTGGCACCCTTGCCACCCAGAAGGTTGCGCATATCCGCGCGTCCTTCATTGCGACCAGCACCAAAACCGTAAACCCATTGAGTCATGGATCAGGCTCCTTCAGCCTTCGATACGGGAGAAGTCGGCGACACGATTCATCGTGTCACGCAAACGGGACAACAGGCGCAACCGGTTACGGCGGAGCGCAGGCTCCTCCGCATTGACGGTGACCTGATCGAAAAACGCATCCAGGGGACCACGCAGGCGGGCCAGGGATGCCATGGCAGTGGCGTCATCTTCCGCGTCCAGCGCGGCCATGACCGCTGGTTCCGCTTCCTGCAACGCTTCGGCCAGCGCACGCTCTTCCGGCACCTCAAGCAGGGACTCGTCCGGCGTGCCCTGATGAGGTCCATCCTTGCGATCCTCAATGCGCAGAATATTCGCGGCGCGCTTGTAGGCGGCTAGAAGATTTGCGCCATCTTCACTGACCAACAAGGCAGCAACGGCATCGGCACGGGCCAGAAGACGGACGATATCGCCTGCTCCTTCCGCCGTATCATCGGCATGCACAGCAAACACCGCCGCCAGCACATCATGGCGCGCCCCTTCGGCGCGGAGCTGCACGCGCAGACGCTCGGCCATGAACGCCAGCAGATCGGCCACCGGCGCTTCATCGGAGGCAAAGGCGAACAGACGGCCCAACGGCAGCCGCAACCCGTTCTCACGAATAATGCGGATGATCCCCAGCGCCGCACGCCGCAGCGCGAACGGATCGCCCGAGCCGGTCGGAGCCTCCCCGATGGAAAAGAACATCGCCAGCCGGTCGATCTTGTCCGCCAGCGCGACCGCGATCGAGACCGGCGCATCCGGCACCGGATCGGACGGGCCTTTCGGCGCGTAATGATCCCGGATGGCATCGGCAATCCACGGCGATTCCCCGTCATGCAGCGCGTAATAGCGGCCCATCACGCCCTGCAGTTCCGGGAATTCCCCCACCATGCCGGTGGTCAGATCGGCCTTCGCCAATAGCGCCGCCCCATCCGCATCGCGTGCATCTGCCCCGACCAGCGGCGCGATTTCCCGCGCCAGCCGCCGCAGACGCGCCACCAGAGCGGCCTGACTGCCAAGCTTCGCGTGATAGGTCACACGCTCCAGCACAGCCAGCCGGGAGGCCAGCGGTTCCTTCCGGTCCTGATCCCAGAAATGGCGGGCATCGGCAAAGCGGGCGCGCAGCACACGCTCATTACCGGCCATAATGGCGCGGCCCTGATCGGTGGCCTCGATATTGGCGATGAAGGCAAAATAAGGGGCCGCTTTACCTTCGGCATCCCGCAAGGCGAAATAACGCTGGTTGACCCGCATGGAGACCTGCATCACCTCCGCGGGCAGAGACATGTACTGATCGTCGATCCGGCCCAGCAAAGGCACCGGCCATTCCACCAGCCCGGCCACCTCATCGACCAGCCCGGGATCATCCACCACGGTCAGGCCATGAGCAGCGGCGACGCGGGCGATACCCTCCGCCACGCGGCGGCGGCGCTCCTCGATATCCAGCACCACATGCCGGCCGGCCAATGCCGCCTGCCATTCGGCAATGCCACGGACCTTCACAGCACCGGGGGACAGGAAGCGATGCCCTTCCGTCTCATCGCCGGAGCGCAGGCCATGCCCGTCATCATCGCCCTGAGCGAGCGAAAAGGGTACCACTGCACCATCCAGCTGGCAGAGAATGCGGCGCAACGGACGAACCCATGTGAACAGACTCGATCCCCCCCAACGCATGGATTTCGGCCAGGGAAATTTCCACAGCAGCGCCGGAATCACCTCGGCAATCAGCGCTGCCGCTTCACGGCCCGGACTGGACGTATCGAGTACCCAGTAATCGCCCTCTTCACGCAGGGCTGACCGATCGGCGCCATACTTGCGCAAGAACCCGGCCAGAGCCTGCTCCGGCGCACCGATCCGCGGGCCACGCTCATTGCCGGAGCGGGCAGGAACACCTGCCTCCACCGTGGCAGTCAGGGCAAGACGCCGGGGGCCGACATGCCAGCGCAGATCACGCGGCGACAGATCAGCCAGCGCCTCGCCGGCCAGCCGCACCAGATCCTCGCCGGCCTTGACCTGCATACGGGCGGGGATTTCCTCGCTGAACAATTCCAGCAGTAATTCGGGCATCGGGATCAGTCCTGGATTTCTTGCAACACGGTTTCTTCGGGCTGAATGGCTGGCTCGATGTCGGTATGATCGAAATCCCGCCCTTTGTAGAGCAGTCTGTCACTCTCGGTCTTGGCGAGAGCATAGGCCAGGCAATCACCGTAATTCAGCCGGTGCGCATGACGGAATCGGCCGAAATAACGCCATGCGCCACGCGCCACCGTCGCCTGTTCGGCACTGACCGGTACGATCTCGATCCCGGCGGCACGGATAAATTCATCAAAGCGGAGACCGGCGAGGCGGCCGCCTTTTTCCTCGACCATCATACTCGCCTCCAGCCAGTTGGCGGCCGACATGCGGGGACGCTCGGCCGCGACCAGCGCCTCCAGATAGCGTGGGCCATCAGGCTCCCCCAGCACAATCGCCAGCAATGCGGAGGTATCGAGGATCACAGCGGCAATCCGCCCTCGCCATACAGCGCGCTATGATCAGAACTGACCCGACCACGCATATGAGCGCGGATATCCGCCGCAAGGACAGTCAGGCGTTGAAGACGGGACACATGGTCACGCAGGCGACGCTCACGCTCCAGACGTTCCCGAAGCGCCTCCGTCACCGCCATGGTCATGCTTTCGCCGGTCAAGGCAGCAAGCTCGGTTGCCAGAACGTAGGCATCCTCACTTTTGATGTTGAGCTGCGCCATGATGGTAGACATCCCGCCGTTTCAGGTAGACGCTACTTCACCTCATCTACCATCGTCCAGAGGGAATGGTAGAAAATTTTTCAGCCATGGAAGAAAGTCGGCCATTCAGGGCTGAAACACCCTAACCTCCACCCGCCAGCCACGCTTCGGCACAGCTTTTCGCCAGACTGCGCACACGGGCGATATAGGCGGCCCGCTCCGTCACGCTGATGACACCGCGCGCATCCAGCAGATTGAACAGATGGCTGGCCTTGATGCACTGGTCATAGGCTGGCAACGCCAACCCCTGGCCCACCAGCGCCGCACATTCCTTTTCCGCGTCGATGAAATGGCGGGACAGCATCTCGGTATTCGCATGCTCGAAATTATGCGCGCTGTATTCGCGCTCCGCCCGCAGGAACACGTCACCATAAGTGACGCCCTGCCCGTTGAAGTCGAGATCGTAGACGTTCTCGACATCCTGCACATACATGGCCAGACGCTCCAGCCCGTATGTCATCTCGAAACTGGGCAGATCGACCGGAATGCCGCCGACCTGCTGGAAATAGGTGAACTGGCCGACCTCCATCCCGTCACACCAGACTTCCCAGCCCAGCCCCCATGCGCCAAGCGTCGGACTTTCCCAGTCATCCTCGACAAAGCGGATATCATGAAGCGCCGGGTCGATCCCGATGGCGCGATAGCTGTCCAGCAGCATGGATTGCGCCGTCTCGGGGCTGGGCTTCATAATCACCTGATACTGGTAATAATGCTGAAGCCGGTTCGGATTTTCGCCATAACGACCATCGGTCGGGCGGCGGCTGGGCTGCACATAAGCGGCGCGCCAGGGCTTGCGGCCCAGCGAGCGCAGCGTTGTGGCTGGATGAAATGTGCCTGCACCCATCTCGACGTCGTAAGGCTGCAAGATAACGCAGCCTGCTTTCGACCAGAAAGCATGCAGGCGGAGGATCAGATCCTGGAAGCTGGGTTTGTCAGGCATTGACGGGCACGGTTCCGAGAAGCGAGAAGCCGCGCACGCTATAAGCTGTCGCCGTCGGCGGCAATCCGTAACAAGTGAGGATCAACCATGACCCAGAATGCCGACGCGCTGATCCGCGCGTATTACGAGGCTTTCAACGCCGGTGATGAAGCCGCTTTCCTGGCCCTGCTGACCGATGACGTGGAGCACGATATCAGCCAGGGCGACAAGGAAGTCGGCAAGGAAGCCTTCTCCCGCTTCCTCGCCCATATGAACAACTGCTACCGCGAGCGGATCGAGCTGCTACGCGTGATGACCGAATCGACCGGCCGGTTCGCGGCCTCCGAATTCATCGTGCATGGTGAATATTTGAAGACGGATCCCGGCGTGCCGGAAGGCACCGCGCCGGCCCGTGGCCAGCGTTACACGCTGCCCGCCGGTGCTTTCTTCACCATCCGCGACGGCAAGGTGGCCCGCATTTCCAACCACTACAATCTCGGTGAGTGGATCCGTCAGGTGAACGAAGGCTGATGCAGCCTGTCCCGTCAGGGTGGCGCTTGTACCGGCTATCCTGACGGGGGCGTCTTGATCGCCGCCCGATGCCGCGCCATGTTTCGTCCAGCACCCTCATGCCGAGCATTGAGGGGACATCGCCAGGAGAGCGGCCGGATATGAACGACCAGGAACGCGAGATCATCACCCGCTTCATCGAGCGGGTCAGCGGCGCACAGACCGCGCCGGGAACAGCGGTACAGACGCTGCCCCCCGTCGATCGCGACGCCGATGCGTTGATCGGCCAGCTTTTCACCCGCTATCCCGAAGCCCGCTACCGGCTGACCCAGACCGCCTATGTGCAGGATTACGCATTGGCCGAGGCCGGTAAAAAAATTCAGGCCCTCCAACAGCAGGTTCAGCAACTGCAACAACAGATGCAGGCGCTTCAGCAACAGAGCGGCCAGCCTCGTGGCGGATTTTTCAGCACTCTGTTTGGTGGCGGCCAACCCTCCGCGCCTCAGCAGCCAGCCTTCCAGCCTCCGCCCCAGCAGGGTTATCCCCAGCAGGGCTACGCCCAACCCGGATATGCCCAACCTCCCTTCCAACGCGGCGGAAGTGGATTCCTCGGCTCAGCCCTGACGACCGCCGCGGGCGTGGCGGGCGGTATGGTGGTCGGCAATATGCTGACCGGGCTGTTCTCCGGCCACGAGCATGCCGATCCGGGTGCCGGATTCGGGGCCGGTGGTGACAGCGGCGTCTGGGGCACGGGTGGCGATGCAGGTGGGGCAGCACCCGGCGGTAATGACTGGGGCAATCTTCAGAACGACACGGGCCCTGATCAGGGCAGCTGGGGTGACAGCGGCGATTCAGGATGGTCCGATTCCGGTGGTGGATGGGACGATCTTTAAGGCCATACCAGGCAAGAAAGATAAAATTTCCTGATTGACGCGGGTAGAATCATTTGTATTGCTCATGGTTCTATCCATCCTTCGCATCAGGCAGTTCTTTCTTCCTATCGGAAATCAGTGCTGCCGCAGGAGCAGCCTGAAGTGAATTATCCTGATCTCGATCTCGATCTGCTCCGCTGCTTCGCCTGCGTGGCGGCGGAACGGGGCTTTACCGCCGCCGGTCAGGTGATGGGTCTGACGCAATCCGCCATCAGCCTCAAAATCAAACGGCTGGAAGACCTGATCAATCGCCGGGTTTTCGACCGCTCCAGCCGTCACCTCGCCCTGACTCCGGATGGGGATATCCTGCTGGCTTACGCGCACCGGCTGTTATCCCTGAATGATGAGGCCGTGCGGCGTCTGGTGGCCAGCCCGATCAAAGGGCATTTACGGCTGGGCGTCGCGGATCATTTCCTGCCCCATCATCTCGCGCAGATTGTGGGGCGCTTTCAACGTACCTATCCCGCCGTCAGGCTGGAAATAGAGGTAGGCCGCTGCGCTGAACTCCGCACCGCCTGTGATGAAGGGCGATTCGATCTGGTGATCGGCAGACGCCGTGCCGGTGACACGATGGGGATGCCCATCTGGACCGAAACCATGGTCTGGGTCGCCGCCAACGATTTCCGGATGCCGGAGCGGGACAAGCCCCTGCCTTTGGCAACCCTCTCAACGGGATGCATGTTCCGGGAACGGGCACTGGATGTCTTGTCCCGCGCCCGTATTCCACATGAGCTGCGCTATACCTCAACCAGCCTGTTGGGCATCATTGCCTTTGCGCAGGAAGGGCTGTGCATTATTCCCATTGGTCGCTCCAATGTCCCAAGCGGGCTGAAAGAGATCGACTCGCTTCCTGTCCTCGGAAATTCCGAGATTGCCGTATTTGGTGATATCTCTGACGAGAATCTCGAACTGGCGCAGCCTCTGATTGACCTGTTCCGGGACGACCTTGGCTCGGGCCGTAAAAGCAGCACCTCACCCTGAGACTTTACTTTACGCGTCTCTCCGCGCATCCGTGTGCGCGTGTCACATTCAATCTGTTCATCACCCATGTTCCATATTGTCGGCGGGGGTCTGGCCGGACTGTCCGCAGCCCTTGACCTCGCCGAGGGCGGTCAACGTGTCACGCTGTATGAATCAAGTCGTCAGGCAGGCGGCCGCTGCCGCTCCTATTTCGACAAGGAGCTTGGGTGCAGGATCGACAATGGCAACCATCTCCTGCTGTCCGGCAACCGGGCGGCGCATGGTTTCCTGCAACGGATCGGCGCGAGTGACAGTCTCAGCGGGCCGGGGAAACCCCTGTTTCCCTTTGCCGATCTCACCGATGGATCATTCTGGAGCGTGCAGCCAGGTCTTGGCCGCCTGCCGCTATGGCTGCTGAAGCGTCAAGCCCGTGTCGCGGGCACAAAGGCACGAGACTATCTCTCCCTGCTGCGCATCCTGCGGGCGAAGAAAGAAGCAACAGTGCAGGATCTGGCCCTGCCGGAACCTCTGTTTCGGCGGTTGCTGGAGCCTCTTGCGGTGTCTGCGCTGAATACCCGCCCGCATGAAGCCAGTGCCAGCCTGTTCGGAGCCATCATCCACGAAACCCTCGCTGAAGGAGGGTCCGCCTGTATTCCCGCCATTCCGCGGGAAGGCATGTCGGAAAGTTTCGTTGATCCCGCGCTGAGCCGTCTGTCCGCCTTGGGGGCGGAAATCCGGTTGGGCCACCGCATCGCATCCCTCACTATCGAGAACGGGCGCGTCGCCACGCTGGGGGATATCAGGCTGGGACCGGCCGACAAGGTCATCCTCGCTGTTCCGGCCTGGGTGGCTGCCGATTTGCTGCCTGGTCTGACCGTGCCGGATCAGCATGAAGCCATCATCAATCTGCATTTCCGCACGCCACACGCTTCCTCCACACATCCCGATTTCATCCAGGCGGGCTTCATTGGCGTGGTCGGCGGCACGGCAGAATGGATTTTCCGACGGCCCGAGGTGCTCTCCGTCACCATCAGCGCCGCCAATCATCTGTTGGACGATCCGGACGTACCAGAGCGCGTCTGGGACGACATCCGGCGCGCCACCGGTCAGCAGGGACAGATGCCCAAACTCCGCATTGTACGGGAAAAACGAGCCACTTTCCTTGCCTCCCCCGCACAGAATGCCCGACGCCCTCAAGCCGACTTCATGTTGCAATGCGGCATCACCAATCTGGCTCTCGCAGGGGACTGGACCGCAACCGGCTTGCCTGCAACAATCGAAGGTGCGATCAGGTCCGGTTCGATAGCTGTCAAAATGCTACTACCGGGCTGAACCAATGCCAAAAGACATCCCTGCCGATCTGGCTTCTGAAGCCATCTCTGGCGATATGCTGGAACAGGCCGTGCTGCGCGCCAGCATGGCTCTGCACCGGAAACAGCAGACGGACGGGCATTGGGTTTTCGAGCTGGAGGCCGATGCCACCATTCCGGCGGAATATGTGCTGCTCGAACATTTTCTGGATCGGATCGACGACGATCTGGAGCGCAAGATCGGCGTCTATCTGCGGCGAATTCAGGGCGACCATGGCGGCTGGCCGCTGTTTCACGAAGGTGCTTTCAACCTTTCCGCCAGCGTCAAGGCGTACTACGCACTGAAAGCGATTGGGGACGATCCGGATGCGCCGCATATGCGCCGCGCCCGCGAAGCCATCCTGGCCGCAGGCGGGGCAGAGCGCAGCAATGTCTTCACCCGCATTCAACTGGCGCTGTTCGGGCAGATTCCCTGGCGCGGCGTACCGGTCATGCCGGCTGAGCTGATGATCGCGCCCAAATGGTTTCCCATCAACATGTGGAAAGTCAGCTACTGGTCGCGCACCGTGATCGCACCGCTGCTGGTACTGATGGACCGCAAGCCGAAAGCACGCAATCCGCGCAACGTGCATGTGCGGGAGCTGTTCCTGCATGATCCCGACCGGATCAGGGACTGGATCCGTGGTCCATTCCGCTCCGGCTGGGGACATTTTTTCAAATATCTGGACAGCGTGCTGCGTGTTGTGGAGCCGGTGGCGCTGAAGCCCATGCGCCCGCGCAGCATCCGTCTGGCCGTGGATTTCGTGCGGGAGCGCCTGAATGGTGAGGACGGGCTGGGCGCAATTTATCCCGCCATGGCGAATAGCGTGATGATGTACGATGTGCTGGGCTACAGCCCCGATCATCCGGAGGCCGCGATTGCATGGGAAAGCGTCCGCAAGCTGCTGGTCATCAAGGAGGATGAGGCCTATTGCCAGCCCTGCCTCTCCCCCATCTGGGATACCGGCCTGTCGGGCCATGCCATGGCCGAAGCTGAGGGCGCTGTTTCCCCGGGTGTGGCAGCCGCCTGCGACTGGCTGCGGAACCGTCAGATCACCGATGTGGTCGGCGACTGGGCTGAAATCCGTCCCGGTGTCCAGCCAGGTGGCTGGGCCTTCCAGTACAATAATGCCCATTACCCGGATGTGGACGATACCGCGGTCGTGGCCATGCTGCTGCACCGGCAGGGTGACCCGGCCCATGAGGAGAGCATCCGGAAAGCACGTGAGTGGATCATCGGGCTGCAATGCCGCGACGGCGGCTGGGGGGCGTTCGATGCCGATAATGACAAGGATTATCTGAACCACATCCCCTTCGCCGATCATGGTGCGTTGCTGGATCCGCCGACCGCCGATGTGACGGCACGCTGTATCTCCTTCCTCGCCCAGCTGGGTAATCCGGAAGACAAACCCGTGATCGACCGTGCCATGGCCTGGCTGCGCAAGGAGCAGGAGGCCGATGGAAGCTGGTTCGGCCGCTGGGGCACCAACTATATCTACGGCACATGGTCCGTATTGTGCGCCATGAATGTTGCCGGCATGCCGCATGATGACCCCGCCATCCGGCGCGCGGTCAATTTTTTGGTGGCAACACAGCGCGAGGATGGCGGCTGGGGCGAGGATGAGGAAACCTATGACCCAGCCTCAGGCGCGCAGCCCGGTCGTTACAAGGAAAGCACCCCCAGCCAGACCGCCTGGGCGCTGATTGGTCTCATGGCCGCCGGGGAAGCCGAACATGAGGCGACACGGCGCGGCATTGCCTATTTGCAGGCCACACAGAAGCCGGATGGGGAATGGGATGAAGCGGCCTATACGGCGGTTGGCTTCCCGCGGGTCTTCTACCTGAAATATCACGGTTACAGACAGTTTTTCCCGTTGATGGCACTGTCCCGGTATAAAAATCTCCGTAGCAGCAATATGAAAAAAGTTTCGTTCGGATTCTGATTTATAAAGCTTTCGTTTCCGCGATGATGCGCTTATTCAGTCAGACGTCACAATAAGATTACCCATTATTCTTCTTATGATACGCTATGTTTTATAACAGGGCTTGAAGAAGGGTCTTTTTCCTGAACGTCATCGAGGGCACCTCATCCATTTCCGGTCTGAACCAGCAAGCATCCAATGAAGCAGCCATCAAGCCGGATCCGGAAGAACTGGCACCTGGGTGGCATGAAGGCTGCGCAGGCATTGCCAGACTGGCCGCACTGGCGTGCGATGCAGAGTGTGCGGTGCTCTATATCAACGCCGCCCCCGGTCAGTCCGCGTTTCTGGACATTCATGACGCAGGACAGGGGAAGTTGCCTTTTCTTCCTCCCACCTCTCTTTCTGCACTGGCAAAGGCCTTTATGGCAGGCGAGGAACCGGTCATCCATATCCGGGATCAAGCGCTGCCAACGGAGGTGATCCGGCCTGTTTTTTTCGCCGCTCACCCCATTATAACGCCTTCTGGACGTAAGCAGGGCGCATTATGCGTCCTGGGGATGACAGCCCGGACGCTCTCCCCCGCACAGACCGATCGGCTGCTGGCCCTTGCCCGGCTGGCCGGCATGCAGAGCGATCCCCCCGATGATCAATCCAACGATCAATCCGACCAGAACGGGCATGTCCCTGCGCAGAGCGACTTTCTGGAACTGCTGGGCACGTCTCCGGATTGTATGAAAATTCTGACGACAGACGGAAGGCTGCTGTTCATCAGCAATGCCGGCCTCAAGGCTCTGGGCATCGCCGATCCTTCCCATGTCATTGGCAAATCCTGGCCGCATTTATGGGACGAACCTGTGCGCTCCCAGGCCTTGGCGGCCGTTGCGAAAGCGCGATCAGGAGGGATCGGCCGTCTGGAAGGAACCACCACCAACAGCCAGGGGGAATCCTCACATTGGGACATAATCATCACACCCCTGCTCGATCAAAAGGGCCGCATAACGCGCCTGATGGCCGTCTCCCGCGACATTACCGAAGCACGGGAGGCCCAGCAGGCCCTTCAATACAGTGAAGCCCGTTTCCGGATGATGACGGAAAGCCTGCCACAGATCATCTGGATGACCGATCAACAGGGAGATATTTTATACGTCAGCGAGAAATGGGAGCATTTCAGCGGTCGGTCGCCCCGGCATCTTCTTCAGAAAGGCCGCTGGATGAGTCTCGTCCATCCGCATGACCGACAGACTCTCCGCACCGCCTGGGCGGCGGCAAGGCAGGAAGGCAGCCTGAAATGTGAATACCGCATGCGTCATCGCAGTGGGGGCTATCGCTGGTTTCTGCTCACGGCACAACCGGAACCCGATCCCGCCACGGGGGAACCGCTTCGCTGGTTCGGCAGCTGCACGGATATCGATGTGGAGCGAAACATCCGGGAGGCCCTCGCCGCCCGCAGCCAGGGACTGGAACAGGAAATCGCCCACCATGTGCAGGAACTGGAACGCATCTGGTGCCTGTCCCGCGATCTTCTGGCCATCCTCCGGTACGATGGCCGCATTCTGAGCATCAATCCGGCCTGGCAAGCCATATTGGGGTGGGACAACGTCAAGGATATCGAAAATCCCATCGATATCTTGTGTCACCCGGATGATCTGGCGGAAGTCGAACGCTCAATGGAACAGATGCGGCAAGGGCAGACAGTCGTCAGCCAACCTGTCCGTATTCTTCATGTCGATGGCAGCTACCGATGGATTTCATGGAATGCTGTACCGTTTGACGGGTTGATCTATGCAACCGGACGCGATGTTACAGATCTCATCTCAGCCGAAGAACACCGCAAGGAACTGGAAGCACAGCTGCACCAGTCACAAAAAATGGAAGCGGTCGGGCAACTGACCGGTGGGATTGCGCATGACTTCAATAATTTGCTGACAGCCCTCCGCGGCAGTCTGGAACTGATACAGACCAATCTGGATCGCGGACGCCTGCAATCCCTGCCACGCTATATTGCCACCGCCCATCAAGCGGTGGAGCGAGGGGCATCCCTGACCCACCGTCTTCTGGCTTTCTCACGGCGTCAGACCTTGTCACCATGCATACTTGATCCGGCAAGCCTGATGACCGGCATGGCTGAACTGATCAAAAGTATTTGTGGCCCCTCCATTCAGGTTCAGACCAGTTTTCAGTCAATGCCTGCATTGATTCAATGTGATCCCAATCAACTGGAAAACGGATTGCTGAATCTGGTGATCAATGCACGCGATGCCATGCCGCAGGGTGGAACCCTGATCATAGAGACAGGCATCATACAGATACCGGATCGACATGTCAGCGAAGTAAACGAAACATGGCTTGACAGCGCGCTTTCCAATTTCCAACCCGGTGATTACGTGGTCATCGCCGTGCAGGATACCGGTATAGGAATGACTGAGGATGTCATGAGGCGTGCTTTCGATCCGTTCTTCACGACAAAACCGATTGGTCAGGGAACCGGACTTGGCCTGTCGATGATTTACGGTTTCATCAAACAGACGGGCGGCCATATACGACTGAAATCATCTCTCGGATCAGGAACAACAATCCGTCTTTATTTTCCCTGTTATCATGGTGATCTTTCCACTGCCCACCATACCGGACAGATGACAGGTTTTTTTGCATCCACCTCCACTTCATCCTCTCATCCAGCCAGTGGTACAATTATGGTTGTGGATGATGAAGAGGCGATCCGCCATTTGATCAAGGAAACCCTTCAGGATCAGGGATACAAAATCCTGTTGGCCGATCATGCCGCAGCAGCACTGAGGCTGCTGAAAAACACTTTGCAGAATGGACACAGGATTGACGGTCTGATTACGGATATCGGCCTGCCCGGCAGCATGAACGGCCGGGAGCTGGCAGCAGAAGCCCTGTCACTTATTCCTGACCTGCCTGTCCTTTTGATGACGGGATATGACTGTACCCCTCACGCTGCAGACAGGCTGAGCACATATGTACAGGAAAATCTGGATATTCTGGCCAAGCCGTTCAGTATGGATATGCTGTTGAAAAAACTAAGCTCAGTACTGGAGCCATCTTTTCAGCAGCGGACAAATCGACCGACTTTTAACAACTGAAGTTTTTCAGGATTTTTATGATCAAGAAGATTACGCCGCTGCTGATTACCCATAGCGGAAAATTCCATTGCGATGAGGTGTTCGCCTACGCCGTATTGCGTTTTGCTCTCGGTCTTTCCAGATCGGGTGAGGACCATGTGCTTCTACGCACCCGCAAGCCGGAGCTGATCGAAACCGGCGATATCGTTTTTGATGTCGGGCTGATCTCGGATCCTTCCAATAACCGGTTTGATCATCATCAGATCGGTGCACCTACGCGGGAGGATGGCACGCCTTTTTCCTCTGCCGGGCTGGTCTGGCAGATATATGGGGAACGTGCCGTCGCCTCCCTGCTCGCACCGCAGGATGCTGCCTTCGCCCCTGCCATCGCCACGGCTCTGGATGGAAAATTGGTGAAGCGCATTGACGAAATCGACAATGGTGTTTCGGCTTCAGGCCCGGTTGTTCGTAACTCTCTTGATCTTGCAGCGCTCGTCGGCGATTTCAACCCGCCCTGGGACAGCCCCGATGCCAACGGCCCCACGGCCGGAGATGACGCCTTCCAGCATGCGACCGCCATGGTGGCCGGTGTACTGGCACGCCAGGTCGATATCCAGCGCTCCAAGCTTCAGGCTGAGGCACTGGTCCTGGCGGCGCATGCGGCGGCTGATGATAAACGCCTGCTGGTGCTGGAGACCGGCATGCCATGGAAAAATGTCGTGTTCAGCCACGATCTTCCGGTATTACTGGCGGTCTCCCCTGCCTCCAATGGCAACTGGATGGTCGATACCGTGCCGCCAGAACCCGGCTCCTTTGCCCAACGCCTGCCTTTGCCGGAAAGCTGGGCCGGCCTACAGGGTGCTGATCTCGCGGCCGTCAGCGGTGTGGCCGATGCCGTCTTCGTGCATGTGCGCCGCTTTGTAGGCGGTGCCAAAACCCGTGAAGGGGCTATTGCGCTGGCTCACAAGGCTTTGGCGCAGGCAGGCTGACCGGGCTGCCGAAAAAAGGGGAGCCGAAGCTCCCCTTGATCTGCATCCGCTCAGGACTCAGCAATCCAGTGTCTGCTGCCGTTCCCAATCGGTGAGATGATACATGTATTCATCCCATTCCCGCTGCCGCAGCTTGACGTAACTGTCCACCACATCAGGACCGAATGCCGCACGGATGACTTCCGAACCTTTCAGGGCTCGCAACGCATCCAGCAGATTGCCCGGCAGCCTGCGCACATTGTCGAGCTTCGCGGCATCCCGATACATGTCGATATCCAACGGCTCTCCGGGATCGCCTTTCGTCTCGATCCCGTACAATCCAGCGGCCAGAATAGCGGCAGGCAGCAAATAGGGATTGGCCGCATTATCAGGCAATCTGATTTCCATCCGTCCGCCTGCCGGCACACGAATCATGTGAGTACGGTTGTCACCGGCATAGGTCACCGTATTCGGCGCCCAGGTCGAACCTGACAGGCCAGGCGGCGCAATAATCCGCTTGAAGGAATTGACCGTCGGATTGGTAATCGCACATAGCGCATCAGAACATTCCATCAGGCCGGAGATAAAATGATACCCCAGCGCAGACAGACCAAGCCCGCGTGAATCGGCTGGATCGTCCAGAAGATTACTCTCCCCGTTCCACAGCGACATATGCATATGGCAGCCGCTTCCGGTACGGTTCAGGAACGGTTTCGGCATGAAGGTCGCGCGCAGACCGTGCTTTTCCGCAATCGTACGCACCATATATTTAAAGAAAGTAGTACGGTCAGCCGTTATCAGAGCATCAGCATAATTCCAGTTCATTTCAAACTGGCCGTTTCCGTCCTCATGATCGTTCTGATATGGTCCCCAGCCCAGCGCCGTCATGTAATCGCATATCTCGCTGATCACATCATAACGGCGCATCAAAGCGCCCTGATCATAACAAGGTTTGCTGGAAGTATCGAGTGTATCGCCAATAGATGTGCCCGATGGATCCAGCAGGAAAAACTCAGGCTCCACACCGGTTTTCAGTGTAATTCCTTTTTCCGCAGCATCCTGTTTCATTTTCTTCAGAACGTTGCGTGGCCCCTGTGGCAGAATCTTGCCGCCCATATGCAAATCGGCCGCCAGCCAACCGACTTCCGGTTTCCATGGAAGCTGGATCAGGCTGTCCGGATCAGGCACCGCATTCACGTCAGGATGAGCAGGCGTCAAATCAAGCCAGCTTGCAAACCCCGCGAAACCCGCGCCTGATTTGACCATGCCATCAATGGCCGCTGCTGGTACCAGCTTTGCACGGTTAGTACCAAAAAGATCTACATAGGATATGAGGAAATAGCGAATACCCCTTTTTTTCGCTTCCTCTGACAAGATGGTCGCCATTGGCGTTTTCCTCTCCAGGACGGCCTGCTTCATGCGGCTGTCAATGCACCCGGGCCCGTTACCAATGATGATTTCACGCCCGCTTCATGCAGACAGCAAACGGGACTATGAAAGATGGCAGCGGGCGACATGATCAACCCTGTAATCGGCGTTTCCCGGCTGTTTTATACCGGTTATGATTTTGTTATGGCTGGCACATCGAACTGTGCCAGCCATTTTATCTGTCTTGGTGTCTCAGCCCGGCTGAAGCCCGGGAATCCAGTTCGTGCCAGCCAGCGGAACCCGTGCCATCGCAGCAGCCTCCATGGTCAGGGCAACGAGATCTTCCGGTTCCAGATTATGCACATGGCTCTTGCCGCAAGCCCGGGCAATCGTCTGTGCTTCCAGCGTCAGGACAGAAAGATAGTTGGCAATACGCCGACCGCCCAATACCGGGTCAAGCCGCGCCGACAGAACCGGATCCTGCGTGGTAATACCGGCCGGGTCACGCCCTTCATGCCAGTCATCATAAGCCCCCGCCGTCGTACCGAGCTTGGCATATTCTTCTTCCAGCGCAGGATCATTGTCACCCAGCGCAATCAGCGCACCGGTTCCAACCGCCACCGCATCAGCACCGAGTGCCAGCGCCTTCGCCACATCCGCCCCCATGCGAATACCGCCGGAGACGATCAGCTGCACCTTGCGATGCATGCCCAGATCCTGCAACGCCTGCACCGCCGGACGAATAGCAGCGAGAATGGGGAGGCCGACATTTTCGATGAACACTTCCTGTGTCGCCGCCGTGCCGCCCTGCATACCATCCAGCACCACGACATCTGCACCAGCTTTCACAGCCAATGCCGTATCGTAATACGGACGGGACGCCCCAACCTTTACGTAAATCGGTTTTTCCCAACCGGTGATTTCGCGCAGTTCCAGAATCTTGATTTCCAGATCATCCGGGCCGGTCCAGTCGGGATGACGACAGGCCGAACGCTGATCAATTCCGGGAGGCAGGCAGCGCATCTTCGCAACGCGCTCAGTAATTTTCTGGCCAAGCAGCATACCGCCACCACCCGGTTTGGCACCCTGACCAATCACAATCTCGATCGCATCGGCGCGCCGCAGATCATCGGGATTCATGCCATAGCGGCTGGGCAGATACTGATAGACCAGCGTCTGGCTATGTCCCCGCTCCTCCTGTGTCATGCCACCATCACCCGTGGTGGTGGAAGTGCCGACGGTTGTCGCACCCCGTCCCAAGGCTTCCTTCGCCGCACCGGACAGCGCGCCAAAGCTCATACCCGCGATGGTGACAGGAATTTTCAGATGAATCGGCTTTTTGGCATATCGCGTGCCAAGCCACACATCCGTACCGCATTTCTCGCGATACCCTTCCAGCGGATAGCGGCTGATGGAAGCACCAACAAACAGCAGATCATCGAAATGCGGAACCCGGCGCTTCGCGCCACCACCACGTATGTCGTAGATGCCGGTTGCGGCGGCACGACGAATCTGGCCAATCGTATATTCATCGAATGTCGAGGACGCACGCGGCGGCGTCCACAGGGCGTCATCCTGTCTGGGCGGGGATGCGGTCATGTCAGTAAGCTCCCGCGTTATCGAGATGGAAATTATAAAGTCGGCGTGCCGATCCATAGCGACGGAATTCAGCAGGATCGACCTGACCTTCCAGTCCGGCACGCCTGAACAGGTCGAATAATTCCTGCTTGTGCTCGTCACGCATTTCTTTTTCGATACAGTCCGTGCCAAGGCTTTTCACTGATCCGCGCACGAACAGACGCGCCTCATACAGGCTGTCGCCCAACGCCTCTCCGGCATCACCGAATACGACCAGGCGACCGGCCTGTCCCATAAAGGCGCTCATATGGCCGATGCTGCCACCGACAACAATCTCCACACCTTTCATGGAAATACCGCAGCGGGACGATGCATTACCGTCGATGCGCAGAATGCCGCCCCATGCTGTTGCGCCCGCCGAAGCCGAGGCGTCACCCTTTACATGCACAAAGCCGGACAGCATGTTTTCCGCTACACCTACGCCGACATTGCCGTTGACAACGACATGAGCCTGCTTGTTCATACCCGCACAGTAATATCCGGCGTTACCGTCAATCTCTACAGAGACGGGTGCATCCAGACCAACGGCAATGGCATGCGCACCTTCCGGATTAACAACCGTCCAGTGACTTTCATTGGTGTTTTCATGCAGCGCATGCAATGCGCCGTTCAGATCGCGCAAGGGCGTGGTAGCCAGATCAAAGGACGGCATCACTGATGCTCCCAGAAATAGACGGTCGCTGGTTCCGGTTCCCACACGCGGGCCTGCTTGATGCCCGGCAGCCCGGCAAGAGCACGATACTCCGATCCGAATGCGACATACTGATCGGTTTCCGCCATCACGGCCGGCTTACAGGCCACCGGATCACGCAGAACCGCAAAGCCGTTTTCAGTGCCGACAACAAATGTGAAGAACCCGTCAAGATCATTCAGAGATGATTTCAGCGCATCCCCGAGCGACAGACCCTGCCGCATACGCAGGCTGAGATAACCCGCCGCCACTTCCGAGTCATTCTCGGTCGTGATGCGAATGCCTTCGCGCTTCAGCATACGACGCAGACCGGCATGGTTCGACAGGGAACCGTTATGCACCAGACATTGATCCATCCCGGTCGAAAAGGGATGCGCACCACAGGTCGTTACGGCGGATTCTGTTGCCATACGGGTATGGCCGACCGCATGGGTGCCGGTCATATCGCCGATGCCGAAGCGCTGCGCGACACTGCGGGGCAGACCGACTTCCTTATACAGTTCGATCCGGTGTCCTTGTGCGAACACATCCACACCTGGAACATCGTGTAACCAGAGCGCGGCTGCCTCTCCGTACGCCGCGGGAACGATAAACACCGCATGCGTATCGTGGCGGCGCACATCCAGCGCCACGTTCAGCGCATCACGCATCTGCGTGGCCAGAGCGGCGAAATCATATCCATCCTCGGCCCGGAGAGAAAATTTCACCGTCTCCGTACTGCCGCCACCATAGATCGCGATTCCGGCGCTGTCCGGGCCACGATCGGTCATGGTGCCCAGCATATCGGCTGTCATCCGCCCCAGAAGCGGTTGAAGCCCCTTATCCTTTAAAAAAAGCCCGACAATGCCACACATCTTTCCATCCACCCGGCTTCATCCTGTCAAGGATGAAACAGCATGGCGGATAAAATGTCAACTCATATGAAAATAAATATCATCAGAAGAAATTATGGCCAGTTATATCCGGCTTAATGCGTCACCACCTCATCAGGCAGCAGCCCCCACATCGTGGAGCGGCGCAGATAGCCGCGATAAGATTTCACCTGCACCTGACACCACTCGGATTTGGCTTCACAGTTCTGTATCCGCCCCACCACACCGGGTTTCAGAATGGCGACGGCTGAGGATTCTTCATCAGCCCGGCGGCGCAGTGTGACAGGAGTCTGTCCGATGGTCAGGAAAGTGCGGCGGCCGGTGAGCGTCGCCTGATGCACCCAGCCCTTGACGCCTTCCTGATCCTGCACCAGACGCCAGACCTGAAATTCACGCACGATCTCAACCGGCAGTTCGCGGCGTTTATAAACCCACTCGATCGGATAACGCGTATCCGGCCCAACGCGCATATTGACCTCATCGGCCCGCAACGCGGCAAAACGCGGGATCGGCAGACCGGTGGCTGATCCTTTGTTCGGATCGGGTGGCGGCGGTTTGGGTTTGGCGTTCTTGTCCTCTGGCGCAGGGGCCGTTGCCGTAGCGGCAGCACCTGTCGCGGCTCCGGCCGCCGCAGCCGCGGCGGCAGCTTTGGGGACATGCTTGCCGGTCGCATGGGCATTGGCAGAAGGTGACGCTTTGGCCTTATCCCCAGCAGCACCATGATGCGGCGGAGACACCACCGGCGTTTTATGTGTCGTCGCCTTGTTATGATGGCTGGAGGAGTTGTGCTTCACCGCCGGACTGGTCTGCGCATAGGCAGTCTCACCCGCACCCAGCACAGAACCGGCGCATAAGGCCGCCAGCAATACATCCCGCGCAGACCGCTTCAGAACGGGGAGAGCAAAATTCATCAAACGGCTGTGCATGCAGTCTCCGTTCATATCGACACGATCTGGCAGCCCTGGCTGGCCTCCAGAAATCCGGCAATTCCGCCAATCCGCACCCCGGGCAATACATCCTGCGGCATGAGATCAGCCATTTTCAGTCCCGCTTCGCACAGGATCATCGGGATGTCGAATAACGACAGCGCGTCCCGCAATTCCTCCAATCCCGCCACGCCTTTCGCACAAGCATCCTGATCGCGGCTCGCCCCTTCCAGAGCACTCCAGTCCCGCATGAGTGCAGGGCAGGCGGCCGCGCTGGCAAAGATCACCACCTTCCGCCCCAGCGCCGCCGCACCCGCGGCAAGGCTGAACCCGAAATGCACCCGTGCGTAATCGCCGGAGAGCAGGATCAAGCCGAGACCCTGCTTCTGCCGCGCTTCATCCACGGCCATGCAGCCCTCCGCAGGACGGGCAATGAGGGTCACGCGGCAGGCGTATTGTGCGGAAACGACCGGCCAGAGCCTCCCAGATCAACAACCGGCCCGACAGGCTCTCCCCCATGCCACAAAGTTCCTTGATGACCTCTGTCGCCTGCAAACTGCCGAGAACACCGGTGACGGCACCGAGAATCCCGGCCTCCGCACAGCTCGGCACTGCTCCACGCGGAGGGATCTCCGGCGTCAGGCAGCGATAGCACGGGCCTTCCGGATCGAGATGCGGGCGAAACGTGGAAAGCTGACCTTCGAAACGCAGCACCGCGGCAGAAACAAGAGTACGCCGGACATGCAACGCCGCATCCGCCACGATAAAACGGGTCTGGAAATTGTCGCTGCCATCGCAGACCAGATCATAGGCGCTGATCAACGAAGCCGCATTCGATTCGTCGAGACGGCCGACATGCGTTTCAATCCGGATCTCCGGATTGATCGCCTCTGCCGCCTGACGGGCCGAATCGACTTTCAGCATGCCGATCCGATCGGTACTGTGCGCGATCTGGCGTTGCAGGTTGGAGAGTTCGACCCGGTCATCGTCAATCACACCGATCGTACCGACCCCCGCCGCCGCCAGATACAGCAGCAGGGGCGATCCCAGCCCGCCAGCCCCGACAACCAGCACGCGGGCCGCTTTCAAGCGCCCCTGCCCTGTCGCCCCCATTTCAGGCAGCAGGATGTGCCGCGAATAGCGATGGATTTCCGGTTCAGTCAGATCAATCGTCATAATGCTTATCATAGGCACTGCAATCGGGCAGAGGGAGAGCATGATCGAGACAAAACCGATTCCCGGCCTCGCCCTGCCCCGCCACGACCATGCGCTGGTGCTGTTTTCCGGCGGGCAGGATTCCACCACCTGCCTCGCCTGGGCGCTGGAGCGCTTCGCCCATGTGGAGACGATCGGCTTCACCTACGGCCAGCGCCACAGTGTGGAAATGGAATGCCGGGGCAGGGTGCGGCAAGTGCTCGCGCACATGAGCGGCCGTTCCGGTGCAGATTGGGGCAGCCGACTGGGTGATGATCATGTGCTGGATCTGGGCAATGCTCTGCACCATGTCGGACAGAGTGCCTTGACCGGGCGCTCACCGATCGAGATTGGTCAGGGCGGTTTGCCGACCAGCTTCGTGCCGGGCCGCAACCTGATTTTCCTGACCTATGCCGCCGCTCTGGGCTGGCGGCGCGGACTGCGACGGATGGTGGGGGGTATGTGCGAAACGGATTACTCCGGCTATCCTGATTGCCGCGACGATACGATCAAGGCCATGCAACTGGCGCTGAATACCGGCATGGAGGCGCATTTCGTGCTGGAAACACCGCTGATGTGGCTGACCAAGGCCGAGACATGGGCCTTGGCGGACTCACTGGGCGGACCAGCCCTTGTCGCCCTGATCGAGGAAGAAACCCATACCTGCTATCTGGGGGATCGCAGCCAGCGCCATCCATGGGGTTATGGGTGCGGGGAATGCCCGGCCTGCTCGCTGAGAGCGGAAGGCTGGCGCGAATGGCAGACGGCTTCTTCTGCCTGATCCCCCCCATCCGGCCGGGTTGCCAGCCAGATCATGATGGCCATTGCCGGCAAGGCTGACAGCGTACACGCGGCATAGAAACCGTGCCAGCCTAACCAAACCGCCAGAAATCCGGACGCACCCGCCACCGTATTCAACGGCAGGGCGGACAGTGAAGACAGCAGAGCATATTGCGTTGCGCTATGCCGGGGTGTGCACAGACCGGACAAATAGGACAGGAAAGACGCGCTGGCCAGACCACCGACAAAGGCCTCCACCGCCACTGTACCGACCAAAGCCATCCGGCTGCCCTGCGCATAGCCAAGCGCCAGATAGATCAGGATCGCCAGGGTCTGGATACATCCGGTCAGGACCAGTGCCCGCATGGTGCCCATACGCTGCTGAAGCCAGCCTCCCGCCGCCACGCCCGCCAGACCGGCGAACAGGGAAGGCGTATTGGCAAAAGCCACATCCGCCTTCTGATACCCCATCGCCCGGTAATAAGGAGGCAACATCTTTCCTGCCAGCGCCTCCCCCAGATGGAACAGCGTCACGAAGCATAGCGCCGCGATGCTGTAAGGCTTGCGCAGCATGTCCGCCAGCGGCGCTTTCATGGCATGCAGACGCCGCTGCCAGCCGGTTTCCAGCGTGACGGTCTCGGGGATAGACGGGATCGCCGGTTCCGTCGCCAGCAGCGTCACCACCATGCCAAGCGCACTCAGCGCACCCACGGCAAGCAGGGCCACATGCCAGCCCGCGAGACTGGCCAGCCCGATCACCCCGGCATTGCCGATCAGCAGCGCCATGCGATAGCCCCAGACATAGCCAGCCAGAGCCGGCCCCTGCCCGCGACGACCGAAAGTCTCGATCCGCCATGCATCAATGACGATATCCTGGCTGGCAGAAAAAAACGCCATGGAGGCAGCCAGACCGATGGTGAGGAAAGGCGTCGCATGGGGATCGGTCATGGCCATGGCGAGGATGCTGGTTGTCAGCACCGCCTGCACGAACAACAGCCATCCACGCCGACGCCCCAGACGTCGCAATGGTCCAGGCGGGTGAACATAATCCGCTACCGGCGACCAGAGAAATTTGAGCGAATAGGCCAGCGTGATCAGCGAAGACAGGCCGATCGCCTGCAAGGACAGACCGCTATCGCTCATCCACTGGCCCAGCGTGAAGTGGCACAGCGGGAATGGCAGACCGCTTGCAAGACCGTACAGACCGATCAACCAGAGGCGACGATCCGTCAGGGAAATCGTGGCAGCGCCGGGCGCGCCTGCCGCATCATCAGGAGGGGGCAATCCGGTCATCCCTGCGTCATGCCCTGCCTGGAAGAACACGGCAAGACGCGGGACCATCCTCCACCAATCCAGACGCCGTACAGCAAAACGCCGGCCCCGGTACAGGACCGGACCCGGCGTCGCCTGTCAGGAGAAGCGCGAATTACTGCGCAGCAGCCGGAGCAGCGGCGTCAGAAGACTTCGCGGCCTTGCTGTGATGACCAGCGTGCTTGGCGTGGTGCTTCTTGCCATGGCCCTTCGCCGGAGCGGCGTCGGTGGTGGTGGCAGGAGCAGTAGCCGCAGGTGCCGCGGCGGCCGGAGCAGCGGTTTCGGCGGACTGAGCGAAAGCAGGGGCGGCAAAAGCGAAACCAGCCAGCAGAGTGGCGGTCAGGATCACATGGCGCTGAATGGTCATGTCTGTCTCCATAGAAAACTGGAAAGAACGAAACATGCGGTACACCCGGTGGGAGCATATGAAGCCGACGCGTCCCTCACCGAGACTGACCGTCCGCACCGCACAGCCTGTAGGTTAAGCACACAAGTTTTGTTCCGGCTATGGGAGGAAGCTTAACAGGAAGATGAAATTATGGTTAGAAATGCCTGCAAAACCAGCAGAAAAACAAATTTCTGTTACATTTTCGTAGTACGGTCACAACAAAACACCCGCCCTGGTTAGGGCGGGTGTTCTTGGCCAAATGATGACAAATTGGACAGGTGGCGTGACCTGATCAGGCCGCATCACCCGAGCGCTGGGCTTTTTTGCGCTCATTCGGATCAAGATGGCGCTTGCGCAGACGCACGGCACTCGGCGTCACCTCGACCAGTTCATCATCCTCAATATAGGCAATGGCCTGTTCCAGGCTCATCTTGCGCGGCGGAACCAGCAGCAGAGCCTCGTCCTTGCCGGCAGCACGGATGTTGGTCAGCTTCTTTTCCTTGATCGGATTCACATCCAGATCGTTCTCACGGGAATGCTCGCCTATGATCATGCCGACATAGACTTTCTCGCCGGGATCGACGAACAGCACGCCACGATCCTGTAGCGCGAACAGCGCATACTGCACGGCCTCGCCATCGGAATTGGAAATCAGCGAGCCATTGCGGCGGCCTTCCAGCGTACCCTTGTAAGGGCCATAGCCGGAGAACAGCCGGTTCATGATTCCGGTGCCACGCGTATCGGTCAGGAATTCACCATGATAACCGATCAGGCCACGGCTGGGGATCAGGAAGGTCAGACGAACCTTTCCACCACCGGAGGGACGCATCTCGCGCAGTTCGCCCTTGCGACGGGACATCTTCTCGACCACGACGCCGGAATAAGGCTCGTCCACATCGACCAGCACTTCTTCCATCGGCTCCTCGCGACCATTCTCGGTCTCCCGGAACAACACGCGGGGACGGCCGATCGCGAGTTCGAAGCCTTCGCGGCGCATGGTCTCGATCAACACACCGAGCTGAAGTTCACCACGGCCCGCGACCTCGAACGCATCGCTTTCCGAGCTTTCAGAAATGCGAATCGCGATATTACCTTCGGCCTCACGCATCAGACGGTCACGAATCTGGCGGGAGGTCACCTTCTTGCCTTCGCGGCCCGCCAGAGGACCATCATTGACGCGGAAGGTCATCGCCAGTGTCGGCGGATCAACCGGGATCGCCACCAGCGGCGCTTCCAGTTCCGGCGCACCGATGGTTTCCGGCACCGTCGTATCGGACAGACCGGCAATGGCGATGATGTCGCCTGCCTCGGCTTCTTCCACCGGCACACGATCCAGACCGCGGAAGCTCATCAGCTTCGTCAGGCGACCGGTTTCCACCACCGAGCCATCAGCGCGGAGCGCCTTGACCGGCATGTTCAGCTTCGCGCGGCCCTGCTCGACACGACCGGTCAGGATACGGCCCAGGAAGTTGTCGTATTCCAGAATCGACGCGACCATGGCGAAGGGCGCTTCCTTGTCCAGCTGCGGCGCAGCCACATGACGCAGGATCAGGTCGAACATCGGGTTCAGGTTTTCCCGCGCGCCTTCCAGAGACTCGTCAGCCCAGCCCTGACGGCCCGACGCATACAGAACCGGGAAATCGAGCTGCTTTTCATCCGCGTCGAGAGAGGCGAACAGATCGAACACCTCGTTCAGCACTTCATCCGGGCGGGCGTCGCCACGATCAACCTTGTTCACCACGACGATGGGACGCAGGCCGCGGGCCAGCGCCTTGCCGACCACGAACTTGGTCTGGGGCAGCACGCTTTCCGCGGCATCGACCAGCACCAGCGCGCCATCCACCATGTTCAGGATACGCTCGACCTCACCGCCGAAATCGGCGTGGCCCGGGGTGTCGACGATGTTGATGCGGACATCGTTCCACATCACGCTGGTGCATTTCGCGAGGATGGTGATCCCCCGCTCCCGCTCCAGATCATTGCTGTCCATGGCGCGTTCAGCGACCTGCTGGTTCTCACGGAAGGCGCCGGACTGCTTCAACAGCTGATCGACGAGGGTGGTCTTGCCATGGTCGACGTGCGCGATAATGGCGATATTACGGATGTCCATGCATAATCCGAGGCTGAGCGCAGCCGATGGAGCCGCGCGGCGGCAAGGCAGAGGGCCATCCCCTTCCGCGTTTCAGCAGAAGAAAAGAACTGGCCACCCACCAGACCTGTTGCGTTGCGGCGCACAGATAAAGGCTTGTCCCGCCGGTTGCGAGACAAAAAGCCGCATAGCTCCCCTTCCCGACGTTTTTTTCATCCCGCCGGCGCATTCAGGTCACTGCCGCCCATCACGGATGCCGGGTGGAAAGCACCTGTAATGCGGCGTCGACCTGGACCCTTGCTCCGGCAAAATCCTTTTGGGCCAGTGCCGTCAGGGCTGAGTTGATCGTCTGGATCACCGGCGATTGATCCACCGGATGCGTATCAGTCGCCAGCACGGAACGATCGAGCAGACGGGTTTGGGCGCGCTCCATCGATTCCTGTGCCAGTCCACTCTGCTTCTGTTGCAGCGCCTTCAGCGCCACCCGCAGGAGAGCAACAGGCCCGTTCGCATCCTCCGGCACCGGCAGGCTGGGCGCAATGGTCGAACGGGTATTGGCCGGATCAATATTGCTGGCCTTGTCGGAGCGCGGCAGGGAACTGCCGGTGCCGATCACGTTCCCCGGACGGGCGCCGTCAGGCGTGCTGCTATCCGCATGCGCGCGCTGAACCGATCCCAGCAGCAGCATGGCGGCCACCAGCGCCGCAGCACCGGCGGAACGGTTATGAGACAGTCGATCTTGGATATGTTCGTGCATGGCCTCGTTCCCCATTTCATCGGCGCCCCCTCTGGCGGGCCGCTCCAGGTCACAATCCAGAAACGTATTCAGTTTGCCGACACGATTATAGCGCAACCATGTCCGGATTCTGAACGTTTCGTATGATGTATGGGTTTATAAATAGGGGGTGACGATGCTCAAGCTGGCGCTGTTTTTCCTTGTGGTTTCGCTGATTGCGGGCCTGTTCGGATTTACCGGGATCTCGGCGGCCTCCGCCGGGATTGCCAAAATCCTGTTCGTTATCTTCCTGATCGTGTTCGTGGTGCTGCTGGTCATGGCATTGGCCGCCGGAAAAGCCATTCTATAGCGATCTTTCCACATTCAGGCGAAACAACGGCTCTCTGCCCCAACCGGCAGGGAGCCTTTTTCGTGGCCGCCTCCATCAGGGTCCCAACACATCCACCGCCACCGATTTGATCAGGGCCAGTACATGTCGACCGGGTTCAAGACCAAGCCGTTGAATCGCATCCCGAGTCACCCGGGCCAGCAAATGGCCACCGGGCAAAGCCAGCCTCACCAATGCTTCCTGTGTCGTTCCGGCCTTGCCCTGGAGATGGGCCGGCTGCCAGTCGGTCATCACAACGGGCAGAATATTGTGCAGGCTGATATGACCGGGTGACTCCGTCGCCACGATCACATCGGCGGCCGGTATCCTTACCCGCAAGCCCGTTCCCGGCTTCAGGGCCTGTAACGGCACCAACACTTCGGTCCCGGCACAGGACAGGATGGTCAAGCCACGATCGGGCATATGGCCGGATACCACCGCTTCCAGAACCGCACCGGCCTCATGGCCGAAACCGCCGGACAATGCCGGATCGGATGAAATATGGCCCAGCGATCCGCTCGCCCGTACCCGGCCCGTTTCCAGCAGCACCACATCATCCGCCAGATACGCCATCTCCTGCAGAGCATGCGTCACGTACAGCATCGGCAATCCTGCTGCTTTCAAACGGCGCAGGACCGGCAGAATGTCCTGCTTGCGCGCCTGATCCAGACTCGCCAGCGGCTCATCCATCACCAGCATATGGGGACGGGACAACAACGCCCGACCAATCGCCACACGCTGACGCTCGCCGCCCGACAAGGTCGCGGGACGACGCTTCAGCAGAGCACCGATCCCGAGCATGGTCATGATTTCTTCCCGCGACAGGGGAAAATCTCCCGACAGGGGAAAATCTCCGGGCGGGGCACGCCGCGCGCCGTATTCGAGATTGCCCAGCACCGAGAGATGCGGGAACAGGCGAGCATCCTGAAAAACGACTCCGATCCGGCGTCGTTCCGGCGGCAAGTCATGCAGATCAAGGCCACCGACACGCAGATGCAGATGGTCGGGCCGCATCAGACCGGCCACCGCCATGGCAATGGTCGACTTTCCCGCCCCGGAAGGCCCGAACAGGACAGTGCATCCTCTGCCTGCAAAACAGACGTCGATTTCTGTTCCGGGAAACCGGTGATTCAGCCGGACCTCCAGCGCGGCCGATGACATCAGCTTCCCGACCACCGCCGCATCCGGCGGTTTACATATTCCGCCAGCCCCAGTCCGCCCAGCGCCAGCAGCAGCGACAACAGCGAGAGGCGCGCCGCAGTCGCGTCCCCCTCTGGCGACTGCAAGGCGCTGTAGATCGCCAGCGGTAAAGTCTGGGTCTGGCCGGGAATATTCGCCGCAAAGGTGATCACCGCTCCGAACTCCCCAAGGCAGGCCGCATAGGCGGTGATGGCCCCGCTCAATAATCCGGGGGCTGCCAGCGGCAAAATCACCGTCACGAACCGGTCCCATGCTCCGGCCCCCAAGGAACGGGCGGCCTGTTCCAGACCCGGATCAACCGCTTCCAGTGACTGACGGATAGCCCGGACCAGAATGGGCAATGTCATAACCGCGCAGGCCAGGCTGGCACCCGCCGGAGTAAAAGCAAGCCGGATGCCGAACCAGTGATGCAAAAGGCTCCCGACCGGTCCCTGCACGCCGAATACCACCAGCAGCAACCAGCCGGTGACCACCGGAGGCAAAACCAGCGGCACATGCACCAGCAGATCCAGCATCGTACGGCCGGGAAACCGCCAGCGCGCCAATGCCGTCGCCAGCAGCAGCGCAACCGGCAACCCCATGCATAATGCCCGCGCCGCCACCGACAAGGTCAGCCGCAGCGCCACCCATTCATCACCGGAGAGCGGGAACGGCCAGATCATGCCCACCGCATCTGCGTAACAGCGATACCGGTCTCAAAGCCCCCGAAAGCCATAACGGGCAAAAATCGCCAGCGCCTGCTCTCCGCGCAACCAGTTCCATACGGCTTGCACGGCCGGTGTGTTGCCGTTGGCAAGAACAGCCATTGGATAGATGATCGGATCATGGGTTTTCGCCGGAAATGTCGCCGCAACCGTTACGCCCTGAGCCGCTGACACATCGGTCGCATAGACGATCCCGGCCGCAGCCTCACCCCGCGCCACCAGTTGCAACGCCCCCCGCACATCCTCCGCCACCGCCAGTTGATCCGCCACACTATCCCACAATCCCAGACTGGTCAGAGCCTGACGGGCATAAATGCCGGCCGGCACATGGGATGGATCCCCCACCGCCAGCCGCCCATCTCCAAGCAGGGCCTTCAGGGCCTCTTTCCGGGTGAGATCAACCGCCTGTGCCTTCGCGCCCGGAACCACCAGCACCAGCGTATTGGCCAGAAGATCAACCCGCGTATTGCGGGCAAGCAGGTTTTTAGCCGCCAGCGCATCCATCCATTTCTCATCGGCGGAGATGAAAATATTGGCAGGCGCACCTTTCTCGATCTGCCTTGCAAGAGTGGAGGAGGATGCAAAAGACAGGGTCAGACCGGTCTCTGCCTCCCGTCGGAGGACCACATCGGCCTCTTTCAGCGCGTCGGTCAGACTTGCCGCTGCGAAAACCGTCACGGGTGCATTCTCTGCCGACGCCCGCGATGATTTCAGGATCATCGGCCAGAGGGCGGCACTCATGAGCAGACCAGTCCCCAGGCAACGGCGTGATATGAGCATCATACGCTTCCCATCGTTATGACCGTGTCAAATATATCGCCTTGTCATTGCTGCTGCCAGCCGACAAGAATACCTGCCTTAACGCTTGCCAGCCCCGGACATTTCCGCGCCTGCCGTACGCGCCATACCCAAAGCTGTCGGGGCAGCCAACAAGGCAATCGCGCCGATCAGCAGAAAAGCGACCGAAAAATCCGCAAGACCCGGTTGAGTACGGCCATGAATGGCCATAGCCATTTCCAGTGCTCCCGCCCCGGCTGATACGCCGATTGTCAGGGAAAGCTGCTGGATCGTTGAATACAGGCTGGTCGCGGCACTCATCCGGCCCGGCCCGACCTCGGCATAGGCAAGTGCATTATAGGCGGTGAATTGCAATGACCGCAGAAACCCTGCCGGAACCAGCAAGCCATAGACCAGCACCAGCGGCCAGGAAGGTCGCAACGCCGCCACCAACGCCACCAGCACCGCCGAGCCAATCCCGTTCCAGAACAGTGTATCGCGAAAACCCCACTGCCGCAGCGCCCGCGCCGCCACCGCTTTCATCGCCAGAGCCCCCACGGCACTGGCCAGCGTAATGGCCCCGCTTTTCAGGGGTGTCATCTCGAAACCCACCTGAAGCATCAGCGGAAGCAGGAATGGAAAAGCACCCGCTGAAATCCTGAATAAAGTGCCGGAGATCACTGAAACCCGGAATGTCGGCAGACGCAGCAAGCCCGGATCCAACACCGGCCTCTGTCTGCCGCGCGCATGGCAAAGATAAACGACGGCACAAAGCAGGCCCGCCATGGCCAGCAACAACGTCACCCATGGCGGCACCACACCCCGCCCCACCGTTTCCATACTCGCCATCAGCAATGCCACTGCACCACCGGACAGTATCAGACCGCGCGCATCGAACGGGCCGGGATCAGGGGCGCGTACATCCGGCACATGCAGCGTCACCATGAGGATACCGAGCAGGCCAACCGGAATGTTGATATCGAACACCCATGGCCAGGAGGCATATTGCACGATCAGCCCGCCGAGCGGCGGCCCCACCACCGGTCCGACCAAAGCCGGGATCGTCACCCATGCCATGGCATTGACCAATTGTTGCTTGGGAACGGTACGCAGCAACACCAACCGCCCGACCGGCACCATCATCGCACCCCCCAGCCCCTGCAGGACACGGGAAGCAACCAGCATACCGAGCGTGGTGGAATACCCGCACAGCACTGAGCCAAGCGTAAAAATTCCGATTGCCGCGCGAAACACATTGCGGGCCCCGAACCGGTCCGCCACCCAACCGGAAGCAGGGATAAAAACCGCAAGGCTCAACAGATAGGCCGTCAGGGCCATGCTCATATGAACCACCGGTACACCAAATTGCCGCGCCATGGCGGGCAGAGCGGTAGCAATCACGGTGCCATCGACATTCTGCATGAACAGCGCACAGGCAACGATCATCGCCGTCACGCGGCTGGACGTCGTCACCACCCGGTCCCCGCTACCCGCATCATTGCGGGCCCCATTGCGGGCCCCATTGCGGGCGCTGTCTTCAGTCATCCTCACGCGGGGTACGGCGGACCAGCACCTCACGTTTGCCGACATGATTGGCGGGGCCGACGATGCCTTCTTTCTCCATCTGCTCGATCAGCTTCGCTGCACGGTTATAGCCGATGGACAGATGACGCTGGATGAAGCTGGTGCTGGCCTTGCCTTCCCGCGCCACCAGCGCAACGGCCTGATCGAACAGACCTTTCTCCCCGTCGCCCGCCCCGCCCATGCCGGGAATCATGGAGCCGCCATCCTCGTCACTACCCTCGGTGACTTCCTCGACATAATGAGGCTCGCCCTGCGCACGCAGGAAATCGACCACCTTCTCTACCTCACCATCCGAAACAAACGGGCCATGCGTGCGCAGAATGCGTCCCCCACCTGCCATGTAGAGCATGTCGCCCTGACCCAGAAGCTGCTCCGCGCCCTGCTCTCCCAGAATGGTGCGGCTGTCGAACTTGCTGATCACCTGGAAGGAAATACGGGTCGGGAAATTGGCCTTGATGGTGCCCGTGATAACATCCACGGACGGGCGCTGTGTCGCCATGATGACATGAATACCGGCAGCGCGGGCCATCTGCGCCAGACGCTGCACTGCGGCCTCGATCTCCTTGCCCGCGACCATCATCAGATCGGCCATTTCATCGATCACCACGACGATGAATGGCAGCGGCTCCAGCGCCAGCTGCTGCTCCTCGAAAGTCGGGCGGCCTGTTTCGGGGTCGAAGCCGGTCTGTACCCGGCGGGTCACGACCTCCCCCCGCGCACGGGCTTCAGCCACACGTTCATTATAGCCGGTGACGTTACGCACGCTGAGCTGGCTCATCGAGCGATAGCGGCGCTCCATTTCCCGCACGACCCATTTCAGCGCCGTCACCGCCTTGGCCGGTTCGGTCACCACGGGCGACATCAGATGCGGGATGCCATCATACACCGACAGTTCCAGCATTTTCGGATCGATCAGGATCAGGCGGCATTGATCCGGGGACAGGCGATACAGCAGCGACAGGATCATCGCATTGACGCCGACCGACTTGCCGGACCCCGTCGTGCCGGCAATCAGCAGATGCGGCATGCGGGCCAGATCGGCCACCACTGGCGCACCGCCAATATCCTTGCCGAGCGCCAGTGCCAGACGGCCCGGATGGCGCATCGCCTCATCCGCGCCGAGCAATTCGGCGAGGTACACCGTCTCCCGTTTATCGTTAGGCACCTCGATCCCGATGACGTTTCGCCCCGGCACCGTGGCGATACGCACCGCGAGCACCGACAGGCTGCGGGCGACATCCTCCGCCAGGCCGATCACGCGAGCACTGCGGATGCCGGGGGCCGGTTCCAGCTCATACAACGTCACCACCGGACCGGGGCGGATATCGCGGATCGCTCCCTGCACCCCGTATTCGCCCAGCACCGTTTCCAGCAACCGGGCATTTTCCTGCAACACCTCGTCACTCGGCCGGCTACCGCCACGGGGGGGAGGCTGCGTCAGCAGGTCGAGCGGCGGCAACTGCCAGCCCGGCTCTTCTTCCACAACCTGCCGTGCTGAACGACCATAAGAGGCAGCACTCTGCGCTGACAGGGACGATGCCCGCGCAGGCACAGCCACCGTGATGCGCGGATCAGGTCTGATCCGCGGCGGTGCAGGCACCCCGACCGCTTCGGAGGGCGGTGCTGCCTGAATCTGCCGCTCGTCAAAGTCTTCATCGGGGAAATAGGGATCGTCCCCATCATCCCGCATGGCACCATCGACAGGCCCACTCCCGGATGGCGTGCGTTCCTGCGCCTTCTGGCGGGCACGGGCAGTGCGGGAGGAACGGTTTTCCTCCCGCACCCCCTGTTCCATCACCGTCATATCATAGCGGAGATGCCCCTCCGCATCGTCCTCATCATCCACCAGCCGGACCGCACGCTGTTTCAGCCGCCCCAGCAATCCGCCACCCCGACCGAACAGACCGCGTGAACGAGACATGGCGGGACCGATATGGTCACCATAAACCGATGACAGGGACGCCGCTCCACGCCCTGCAGCCCGCCACTCCCCCGCAGAAAGGCCAAACGCCAGAAAGACCAGCAGGATGGCCAGGCCAAGCCCTGCCACCCAGATCAATCCATCCCCCAGCGGTCCCAGCACTGCATGTCCGGCCTGGAGCGAAGCACCGGCCAGCAGATCGCCGCTCAATCCGCCCGGGCCGGCGGAACTTGGCCAGTTCCGATGCAAGGCAGGAACCAGTTGTCCCACAGCCGCCACCACGGCAGACACAACCGGCATGGCGACAAGCAGACTGCCGAACCGCAAGATCACACTGCCCAGTCCGCGATGGGACGAAATCCGCCATGCCCAGATCAGCATCGCCAGCACCGGCAGGATCGCCGCCACCCCAAATCCCTGCAACAACACATCCGCCAGCATGGCCCCGGCACGGCCTGCCAGATTGGTTGGCTCCTGCCCGGTTGCGGTATCGAAGGAAGGATCGTGCGGGTTATAGGTTACCAGCGCGATCAGCAGTGCCAAAGCAACAAGGCCCAGCACCAATCCCCCCATCTCCGCCATACGGCGATGGGCAAGTGCTTTCAGGGCGGGGGACAGGAAACGTTTTGCCTGCCTCTGACGTGGCGAGGTCACGACGGCCATCTGGTCTCCACTGTTCAGCAAATGTTTCAACCTTACCCGATAAGTCCCTGATCAGCAAAGGCCCATACCGCATCTATCCATACCGTGATGACATGTGTGAGTGGAAAGCAGCCGCTTCGCACATGTTATCGAACCGGTCCATCATCAGAAACGTTCGCTCCGGACTTTCGCGGGGTTGCGAGCGGCAGACAGCATCCCAACTACCAACATGATTGCCCCATCAGGTCCCCAGCAGGGGCGCAGGCATTTTTTTCATGATCCGGAAGGATTTTTATCTATGTCGTCCACAACCCTTTTCTCTGCTGGCCAGATTGGTGCCATACCGGTTGCAAACCGCGTTGCCATGGCTCCCCTGACACGCGCCCGTGCAGGCATGGACGGGGTGCATACGCCACTCGCAATCGCTTACTATCGCCAACGCGCCTCCGCCGGTTTGATCATCAGCGAAGCCACCAATATTTCGCGGCAGGGACGCGGTTATGCCTTCACGCCCGGGATATATACCGATGCCCATGTCGCCGCCTGGCGTCCGGTTGTCGATGCCGTGCATGAAGCAGGGGGGCGTATCGTTTTGCAGCTATGGCATGTCGGACGAATTTCCCACACCAGCCTGCAGGAAAACGGACAACCCCCTGTCGCGCCTTCCGCCATTCAGGCCGGGCAGACGACATTCACCGAATCTGGTCCAGCCCGTCCCTCCATGCCCCGTGCGCTGCATATCGATGAAATTCCCGGCATCATCGATGATTATCGCAATGCTGCACGCCGTGCCAAAGACGCCGGCTTTGATGGCGTGGAAGTGCATTCCGCCAATTGCTATCTGCTGGAACAATTCATCCGCGACAGCACCAATCATCGCGACGACGCCTATGGTGGCTCGATCGAAAACAGAACCCGCCTGTCTTTCGAAGTCACACAGGCCGTTGCCGAAATATGGGGTGCAGACCGCGTCGGCATCCGTCTGTCTCCCATGACACATTCCGCAGGAGATACTCCGCTCGACAGCACGCCGGCGGAAACATACGGATTTCTGGCAGAGCGGCTCGGCACGTTGGGTCTGGCCTACCTGCACTGCATCGAAGGCAATACGCGTGAGACAAATGCCAAAGATGCTTTCGACTATCAGTCTCTGCATCGTGCGTTCGGGGGGGCCTATATCGCCAACAACAGTTATGATCGCGATCTGGCACTGGATGCAGTTGCATCCGGGCGGGCCGACATGGTGGCATTCGGGCGCCCCTTTATCGCCAATCCTGATCTGGTGGAACGGCTCCATCGCAATACACCGCTCGCCACAGCCTCTCAGGACGTTTTCTACGGTGGCGGCGCAGAAGGATACACGGATTTCCCGGCCATGACCGGTACCGGAGACTGACGGAGCAGCCTCATACTCTTTTTGAGTCTTAGTTCCGGGCTTTTTCTTCCTTGACCGGATTGTCCATTCCCAGCGGCAATCCGGTTCTTTGGAGTAAACGGGTTTCAATCTTCGGATCGTTGAAGGTCACGTTCTGCCAACCACCACCCAGCGCCTTGTAAAGCTGGATCGTATTACGGATACGGTCGAGTTTGCTGATGGCAACAGCATCTTCTGCGGCCAGTGCAGAACGCTGCGCATCCAGTACCCTCATATAGCCGGTCAAACCGTGTTCATAGAGAGTCCGGGACTGAGCAAGTGCCTTCTGGCTCTGGGCCTGCGCCTCCAGCAGATTTTTATCCCGCTCCTGTGCTGTGGAGAAATTGACCAGCGCATCCTCGACCTCACGCAGCGCGATCAGCACCGACTCCTCATACGTGATCCGCGCCGCTTCAGCTTCGGCCTGGGCTGCCGTCAGGCGGGCATGACGACGGCCGCCGTCAAACAAAGGCTGTGCAATGCCGACACCCATCATCCAGGTCATACTCGCCGCACTGAACAACTGGTGCAGTGTCGAGCTCATCGGCTGCACCACAATCGGGATCATGAAACGCGGATAAAGCTGTGCCTTTGCAACACCCACCTGGGCAAGGGCCATTGCGTAGTCCCGCTCCACCCGCCTGAGATCAGGGCGATCAGCGATTACCTGCGCCGGCAGCAGAACCGGCAAGGCAGGCGGCACCGGCAGAACAGGGGTAGGTTGCAACAGCTCGGCCTCCAGCGTGCCGCCGGGAGGCTTGCCAATCAGCACACCGATCGCATGCGCAGCCATGGCAATCATCGCATGCAAAGGTGGCTCGGTTGCCTTGATCGTCTCCAGCTCCGCCCGGGCCTGTGACAGATCGAGGGTTGAGCGTATCCCCTGACCGACCTCTTTGGATACCAGATCAACAATATGCTGTGCGGTAACTTCGTTTTTCCGCACGATCTCCAGCCGGAGCTGACTGGCCCGCAACACTGCATACTGGCTTGCCAGCTCGGAAATCAGGCTGACCAATATGGCACGTCTGCCCTCCACCAGCGCATCGGCACTGGCATTGGCAGCCTCCACCATCCGTCTTGTACCTCCGAAAATATCCAGCTCCCAACTGGAATCGAAAGTCGTATCCCAGTAACGGTACGCAATCTGCGGCAGGCCAGGCCATTGCATCGTACCTGAATATCCACGACTTTGCTTGGTAGCACTGAGATTGATCTGGGGATACCAACCAGCCACCGCATTTTCCCGCTCCGCACGGGCCATGATGATGCGTTGCTGGGCAATGGCCAGACTCAGATTGTTGCCAATAGCATCATCAACCAGCCGATCCAGCACCGGATCATCAAATGAGCGCCACCATTCTGCCAGGCTGATACGATCCCGCGATGTCGCGTGCTCGTGCTTTTCCGTCCAGTCAGGCGGGATATCGGTTTTTGGTTTTCTGAAATCAGGACCGACTGTGCAAGCAGAAAAAAATACTGCAAGGCTCAGGGGAAAAACGACTGATCTCACAGACGATCTTCCAACCACTGAACGGCACGTCCGGCAGCACTGTAGTCCTGATCAGCCTCATTGCCGAGTGCCACAGAGCAGGTCATACCAGCTGCCAGCGTAATTGATTTCGGAACCTTATCAATGTGAATCCTGACCGGAATACGTTGCGCCAGACGGACCCAGGTGAACACGGGGTCCACATCCGGCAAACCAAGATTATCCAGGGACTGATTCTTGTCGTTGATGCCACGACCAATACTGTCGACGTGACCGGAAAGAAGCTCTGAATATCCCATCAGCTTGATACGCGCAGGATCACCAGCCTTGATATGATGGAGCTTTGTTTCTTCAAAATAGCCATAAATATAGAAGCTGTCGGCATCAATCATTGCGAGCAAAGCATGGCCCGCCGTTGCATAATCCCCAACCCGCAGCTGAAGATTCGTCACATAGCCATTGACCGGCGCATACAGAACCGACCGCTCAAGATTGAGCTTTGCAACATCCAGATCGGCTTTTGCTTTTTCCACTGCTGCTGCTGATACGGCGGCCGTGGTACGGAACTGTTCCTGTTCTTCAGGGGAAACAATCCCTGTCAGGCCCTGCCGCCTTTTTACATCCGCCTGATTGTTCCGATACCGCGCCTGAGCACTGTCCAGCGCAGCCTGAGCTTGCGCGATGGCCAGACGGAAACGGATCGGGTCGAGTTCGAACAGCACATCACCCTTATGCACAAACTGATTGTCTCTGACGGCGACCCTGGTCACATATCCCGGCACTTCGGGACCTACGGAAACGACATAAGCGCGAACACGCCCATCGCGTGTCCAGGGTGCCAGCATGTAGACATGCCACAGCATCGCGCCCAGCCATAGTGCCACACCGACCATTACAAGCGTGATCATAATGCGAACGGCGTATTTCAGAAATCGCATGATCAGGACTTAATCCTATGCGTAAAGAACAAGCAGGGACAGGATCGACACATACACCGCCAGCTCAAAAAGCGGTGGGTGCCAGATGAATTGCAACAGCCCCGTCAATCGCCAGAAACTGCGCAGGATCGCAAACAGCACCAGTGCCATCACGCCGTAAACACTAATGGGGGCCACCAGAACACCCCAGATATTGACTTCATGAATCATGACTGTGAAACTTGCCTGCCCCCTTCCAGCAAAAGCAAATGAAGCTCGGCCAGAGAGGCCGCAGTCCGGAGCAACTGCGGATCATGCACACCGGCTGCTACCACCTCCCTGCATGCATGGTCAGCAAACTCGGCAGCACGCTGCGGCTGACGACGCAGGACGGCCAGCAGCCTTTGCACGGCAGGACGGGCGGAAACCGGAACAATGCCATGCTCGATAGCATGCCTGATCTTGAATATCTCCCTCCCTGTCAGCACCAGTGCAGCCGATCCCCGGCCTATCCGCCGCCGCTCCGGTCCTGCGGGAGGTAACCGGGCGGAAATGCGCATCAGTTTCTGGTATTGCGGATATTCCCATGTCAGGTTGGAGGCCGGCATTTTTTTACGGGCAGCATCCGATACTCCTCTCCATAGGGACAGGGTAGCCAGCCGAATGGACATCTCGAAACTGGGCGGCACCAAAATCATAAAGGCTATATTGGCCGCCAGAGCACCAATAATGCTGCTGAAGACAGAATTCAGAAATCCTGTCAGGTTATAATGAATGGGATTGGCAATCGGGCTCAGCACGGCATAAAACAGCATGATCGACATTGCGAGCGCGGGATTTCGTCCGCTTGCCTGCATATAGCCACATAATATCACTATGGGCATATAGGCCATCAGCAGCAGTGGAAATCCGTCCATATGCACCAGAATGCCATAGACCAGCACGAATGACAGGACACTGGCGATCAACGTACCTTGCAGGAACGCTTTCATCATCCCCGAGGGATTATCACCCGTTGCCGCCAGAGCAACGATAATCGCGGTCATCACGATTGCGCTGCCCCCGCTGGGCCATTCGGTATAGATCCAGAATAATCCCAACAATTCAGCAGCCAGAAACGCCCGCAATCCACTGCGCAGAGCAGTCACATGATCACGCCACAGCGGTAGCCTGACCCGGCGAATTTTCTGCACCCGCGGATCGGCAAGCCGTGCCATCATCCGCAACTGCCGTGCAGCGTCATCAAGAAGATTGACCAGCCCGAGCGATTTCAGACACTGCGTATGATTGGCAAAGTGCCGCAGCTCCACATGCATGTGGGAGGATGCGGCAACCAGGTGTCGCAGCTCCTGAACATTGTCTGGTATGTGCTGAATCAGATTTGACAATATCCGGCGCAAACGGGCTGCAGCCTCTGCGGTCTGCGGATCAGCCGACAATGCCTGCAACCTCTCCCCGATCCGCATGCTGCTTGCCGTCACGGATGTCATGAGACCGAATAGCTGCCGGAACGCATTGGCGCGACGGGCAACCTCACTGCTCTCCGCCGCCCCGAACTCGACCGCCTGATCGTAGGAGGCAATGCGGAACAGCAGGCGACGACGCGTATCTAAAATCTTTTCTTCAGAGGCCCCATCCCTGACCATCGTCAGTAATTCCGACAGATCCCGCAGGGACTGCATGGAATCTGCTTGAAGCTTATTCTCAGAAGTAGCCGGCTGAAGCAGCATCGTCACCAATGCACTGCATACAATCCCCAGTGACACCACGGACAGCCGGTCCAACGCGACACTGAAAATCGTATCCGGATGGGCCAGCACGTCGCCGAAGCCTATCAAGGCGATGGTATATCCTGCCAGCGCCGCACTATAAGCACGAAAATAGCGCAGAAGGTTGGAGATATAGCTGCAACATCCCGTCCAGACAGCAAAAGCCGACAGATACAGCAAAGGCGACTGCACAAACAGCGCAACCGCCATGATACTCGCTACACAGCCAAGGATCGTCCCCAGAAAACGCCACAGGCTTTTGGAAAGAATGGCCCCCCGCATCGGGCTTGCGACAATGATCGTCGTGACAAGGGCAGAAGAAGGATTCTGAAGCTGTAGAAAATAGGCGCAATACAGGGCAAGCGATCCACTCAGGGCCAGCCTCAGCGCATAAAAAAAGGCCGCTGATCTCAGAAACCCCGGCAGCCAGGCTCCCATGTCAAACCCATCCTGACCGGCTGTATGCGATGCTACCGGCATGACCGTCTCAGCCCTCTGTCACTTGCGGGAGACCGGCCGCCACATCCCACATCCTGTCTTCTGTCAAAACCTGTTCCAGATCAGAAAGGGTCTTTATGCAGGCAGTCAACTGCTCTGGCTCTATCAGCGCCATCAGGGCCTGGTCGGTCCTGCAACAGATGATCAGGACCTGATCCAGGACGCGCCTTCCCTCCGCCGTCATGCGCAGGAGTTTGGATCGGCGATCTGCCGGATCTTCATAGCGTTCGATCAGGGATTGCCCTTCCAACAGATCGAGCAAGCGCACCAGAGAGGGGCTTTCTATATCCAGCATGCGTGCGAGTTCGACCTGACGTACCCCATCCCCGGCCCGGCCCAGATAAAAGAGCGGGCGCCAGCTTGCTTCGGTCAGTCCGAAATGGCTTACATTCCGCGTGATCTCACGCCGCCACGCAGTGGTGACACGATGCATCAGGCGGCAGAATTCTCCGGGTGGAATATCCATGGCAGTTCATTAGAATACTATTTTTTAGAAGGCTATGAATATTATAATCTACTGACCACAAAAAAAGGGGGAAGCTGAAGCTTCCCCCGGAAAGTCGACATGATGAACGAGGTTTAAAGACGGTCAGCCCAGACGTTCGCCATGCAGCGTGACATCGAGACCTTCGACTTCCTCTTCCTGCGTTACGCGCAGGCCGATGACGACATCAATGATCTTGAGCAGGATGAAAGTCATCACGCCGCTCCAGACCAGAGTGATGCCAACCGCCTTGGCCTGAATGATCAGCTGCGGAATCCCCCCGACTACACCGGCGGGAGAGGCATCGGTCGCAGAAAGCGGACCGTAAGCGAAAATACCGGTCAGCAGAGCGCCGGTAATACCGCCGATACCATGGACGCCCCAGGCATCAAGACTGTCATCATAGCCGAGCATGTGCTTCAGGCTGGTCGCACCCCAGAAGCAGATGGCACCGGCGATCAGACCGATCAGCACAGCCGGTCCAGGCAGCACGAAACCGGCTGCCGGGGTGATAGCGACCAGACCAGCCACGGCACCGGAAAGTGCACCCAGCACGGTCGGTTTGCCACGGACCATCCATTCCACCACGATCCAGCCAATCGCCGCACCGGCAGCACCCAGCTGGGTAGCGACAGCCGCCATCGCCGCACGACCACCGGCACTGCCGGCAGAACCGGCATTGAAGCCGAACCAGCCCACCCACAGCAGGGAGGCACCGATCAGAGCATAGGACAGGTCATGCGGTGACATATCATCCCGGCCATAGCCATAACGCTTGCCGAGCACGAGGGCACAGACCAGACCGGCCACCCCGGCATTGATATGCACGACTGTGCCGCCGGCGAAGTCAGCGGCCCCCATACCGGCCAGCCAGCCATTCGACGCCCAGACCCAGTGTGCGACGGGGCTGTAGACGATCAGCGACCACAGGACGATGAACACCAGATAGGCGCTGAACTTCATACGATCAGCAAACGCACCGGCGATCAGCGCCGGCGTGATGATCGCGAAGGTCATCTGGAAGAACATGAAAAGAGATTCCGGGATCGTCATGCCCGCCATAGGCGCATCACTGCCCTTGACGATATGGTCGGCAATGCCGTTCAGCAGGAAGCGGGACATGTCGCCGACATAGGCATTGCCCGTCCCGAAAGCGAGGCTGTAGCCAGCCACCATCCATACGATGGACAGTACAGCGGCCGCGGAAAAGGCCTGCATCATCGTCGCCAGAATGTTCTTCTTGCGCACCATGCCGGCATAGAACAGGCCAAGGCCGGGAACGGTCATCATCAGCACGATCACACTGCTGATCAGCATCCACGCGGTATCACCGCTGTCGATCTTCGGCGTATCGGCCCAGGCGGGCATGGCCGCGAAAAGCGGCAGCGCCGCAGCGGCAGCACCCAGCCCCAGCTTGCGGCTCCCCATCTTGCGGCTTGGTAACCGCGCCTGTGCCCGGCAGTTTTCCGGGCAAGGAAGATCAGCTTTCATTCTTTGGTGTCCCCCAATGAAACACATACGCTGCGCATGTACGGGCTCAGCATTCTTTGCATCCCCGCCACGTGGCGCTTTTTGACCGTTCCCGGCCTTCAGTGATGTGACGAAACGGCTTTACAGCGCGTCCGCATCCAGTTCCCCGGTGCGGATGCGAACGGCGCGTTCGATATCGAGAACAAAAATCTTGCCGTCACCGATCTTACCGGTATTCGCCGCTTTCATGATGGCTTCGACCACCTGCTCGGCAAGGCTGGCCGGAACAGCAACCTCAATCTTTACCTTCGGCAGAAAACTGACGTGATATTCTGCCCCACGATAGATTTCAGTCTGGCCTTTCTGACGGCCAAATCCCTTGACCTCCGTCACGGTCAGCCCCTGCACACCCAGCGGCGTCAGTGCTTCCCGCACATCGTCAAGCTTGAAGGGCTTGATAACAGCCACAATCAGCTTCATCCCGGTGCTCTCCTTCCCTTTGGCGGAACGCCATTGCAATTTGCGGGGCGTGTCCCACACGGGCAGGCCCCGTGATGCACAACGCACCGCATGCGAAATCTGTATAATCAAAAACCGTGCCGGGACGTTTCATCCCTGCATTTACCGACGGATGAACCTATAATAATCAGAGAACTGCAACAGACTGCCCATTTTGTACGCAATTCAAGACCCTGATCGCTCGTTTTACGAACGATCCGGTTTGAACGGGAAACGATATATCTGATGGTCCACGCACTGCCTGACATCCCGCCTTCTTCTGAAAACACTTTGCTGGAAGCCGATCTCTGCATCGTAGGGGCGGGTCCGGTGGGTGGGACTCTCGCCTGTCGGCTGGCGGCTGCGGGGCTGCGTGTTGCGATCATCGATAAGGCATCCTTGCCGCCCATGGAGCATCCGGCCTTCGATGGCAGGGCCTATGCGATTGCTGCCGGGGTCAGGAATTTTCTGGCTGAGGCAGGCCTTTGGGATCTTCTGCCGGATATGCCCTGCCCCATTCACGGCATTCGTGTATCGGATGGCAAGGTTGGACGCCCGGCCTCACCGCTGCATCTGCATTTCGACCATGCGGAGACGGGACAGGACAGTACCAGCGATCAGGCTTTCGGCTGGATGGTGGAAGCCCGCGCCCTGCGCCGTGCGCTGAATCAGCGGCTGCATGATGACCCGTCGATTCATTTGTTTGCCCCTGCCGACTATGACATACAGCGCATGGAAGAAGGTGTGATCATCCATATCCACCAGCACGGCCAAACGCCCGTGCAGCTTCGCTGTGCCCTGGTCATCGCCGCGGAAGGACGACAAAGTCCGCTGCGGAAGGAAGCCGGTATCCGGGTCACGAAGCTGGGATATGACCAGATCGGCATGGTCTGCGCCGTGGCACATGAGCATCCGCACAACAACATTGCTCTGGAGCATTTTCTGCCCGGTGGCCCCTTCGCCCAACTGCCGATGACCGGTATTCCCGGTTCTCCCCATATTTCGGCCATCGTCTGGACCGAACGGGGCGCCGTTGCACAGCGTCTCGCCACATTGGACGATGCGCGTTACACGAAAGAATTACAGCGCCGGCTGGGTGATCATCTGGGGGAGATCAGGTTGCTGGGCCGCCGCTGGAGCTATCCGCTCAGCGCGCTGCATGCACATCGCTATTATGATACACGCCTGCTGCTGGTGGGCGACGCCGCTCACGGTATTCATCCGATTGCCGGGCAGGGCCTGAATCTCGGTTTCCGGGATGCGATGACACTGGCCGATCTGTTGATCGAGGCGCATCACACCGGGCAGGATATGGGGAATACGCGACTGCTCACCACCTATCAGGCGGCACGGCGCCCCGCCAATCTCGCCATGCTGCTGGCGACCGACGCGCTGGACCGGCTGTTCAGCACCGATCGCCGTTCTGTCAGACTGGCACGTGATCTCGGGATTGCGGCGGTACATCGCCTGCGCCCGCTGAAGCAATTTTTCATGCGTCAGGCGATGGGATAAGCACCCAGCCGAACAGCCGGCAAGCCTTCAGGAGGAACGCAGAGCCTCCAGCTCCTGCCGCAGTTCAGCGACACAGCGTTCCAACTCCTCAATCCGCTGCTCCATTCGTGTACGGAGCTGGCTGCGTGGTCCCTGAACCGTGAACCAGGAGCGGCCCCCACTCATGGCCGCCTCCCCACAGACGCGGGGGGACAAGGCCTCCGAGCTGGTCGTGGGCGCAGGAACCGCCGAAGCGGCGCGGGCACGCTCGGCTGTGCGGTCCGTCACATGTCTTGAACGGCCCGGGCGACCAGATGGCACAGTCGTCATCGCTTATCCTCCCTTCCCGTCTGCATTGGAGACGGATCGAATTATTTTCGCTTGTGGCGCGTTTGGGAAGAGATTTTTTCATCCTCACCCATAAAATCTTTCTGAAAATTTCTTTATGGAACCATAACAGGAAATAAATACCTCTTATGGGGAGGCTACTTTTGCGCCGTTCTGCGGCCAAAAACGGTCACAGGCCATGTTTTTTCAACAGCTTGTGACGAAGCCGCATTTACAGGAAGGTTGCGGCGACCGAGACTGTCCCTGTCCGGAGAGGTTTAAAACCCGTTATCCATGTCTGCCATCGCATATGTCTGAACGTCATCCCATCATTTCCGTCACCGGCTCCTCCGGTGCTGGCACGACCTCCGTGCGCAATATTTTCGACCATATTTTCCGTCGGGAAGGCATTCACGCGGCCTATGTCGAGGGGGATGCGTTCCACCGTTACGACAGGGATGAAATGAAGCGGCAGGCAGACCGCGCCATGCGCCAGGGCAACCCGCATTTCAGCCATTTCGGCCCGGACGCTAACCTGCTGAAACAGCTTGAAAACCTGTTTCACCAATATGGTACGACCGGGACAGGGCAGACCCGGCACTATATTCATGATTTCGATGAGGCCGCCCAGTTCGGCCAGCCCCCCGGCACATTTACGGAATGGGAGCCACTGCCGGAAGACACCGATCTGCTGTTCTATGAAGGGCTGCATGGCGCGCTGGTGTCGGATGGCGTCAATACAGCTGCCCCCGCCGACCTCAAGATCGGCGTTGTACCGGTTATCAATCTGGAATGGATCCAGAAAATTCACCGCGACCGCTCGGCCCGGAAATATTCCACCGACCAGGTCATGGAGACGATCCTGCGACGCATGCCGGATTACGTGCATTATATCTGCCCGCAATTCACGCACACGGACATCAACTTTCAGCGGGTACCAACAGTCGATACCTCCAACCCGTTCATCGCCCGCGCCATTCCAAGCGCCGATGAATCCATCGTGGTCATTCGGTTCCGCGACCCGCGCGGAATCGACTTTCCCTATTTATTGTCGATGATCGCAGGCAGCTCCATGTCGCGGGCCAATTCCATCACCATTCCCGGCACCAAGCTGGAACTGGCGATGCAGTTGATTCTGACACCGATCATCCTGCAACTGGTGGATCGGGGTCGACAGGCGCGTTAAGGCCGATTCCTGCAACAGGGGATTGCACTCAATGCCGCAAAGCTGTTGAAAAGGGCTGCCTGTTTCAAAGCCGGAGCAACCGCCATTTCATCCGTGTCCGATATCGAACCGATCATCGATCTACAAAAGGAACTGGAAAGCGCCGGGGTGAGGGAGGTGCTGGAGGCGCTCGATCATGAAATGATCGGGCTGGCGCCGGTGAAAAGTCGCCTGCGGGAAATCTGTGCTCTGCTGCTGGTCGATAACGTTCGTCGCCGCCACGGATTGATGAGCGAAGCACCGAGCCTGAACATGGCGTTTACCGGCAACCCCGGCACCGGCAAAACCACCGTCGCCGCCCGCATGGCGGGCGTGCTTTATCGTCTGGGTTTCACCAGCCGCGACCGTCTGGTCAGCGTGACACCGGATGATCTGCTGTCAGACACGATTGGTCAGACCGCCCAGAGAACCAAGGATGCCATCGCCCGTGCATCGGGTGGGGTCCTGCTGATCGACCAGGCGCATTTCTTGCTGCGGGGTGATAACGGGTTCGGACAGGAAGCGCTGGAAATCCTGTTACAGGTCATGGAGCGCCCGGAAGCCGATGTGGTGTTCATCCTGACCGGATACACCAGAGAAATGCAGCATCTGTATTCCAGCATGGCGGGCATCCGCAGCCGTATCGCCCATCATATCGAATTCCCCGATTATAATGAGGAAGAATTACTGGACATCGCCGAAGCAATGCTGATGCGCCAGAATTACCGTTTCAGCGACAGCGGACGGGAGGCCATGATCCGCTTCATCGCTCAACGACGGACAGAACCGTTCTTCGGCAACGGCCGCACCATCCGTAACGCGCTGGATATCGCCCGTCTGCGGCAAGCCAACCGTCTGGTTGCCATTGGCGGGCAGGTCACTCCAGCCCAGCTTCAGACCCTTGAAGCCCCGGACGTGCTGGGGGAACGGCTGTTTGCCCATCCTGCGCCTTCCCTCTCCGGATCCGATAACAGGGCCTGAGAACGCTTCCCTTCCTTCCAGCCGCCGGACCCATAACCATGACGACCACTTCTTCCGAGATCATCATCGCTCCCTCGATCCTGTCCGCCGATTTCGCCCGGCTCGGGGCCGAGGTGAGCGATGTCATCGATGCAGGTGCCGACTGGATTCATGTGGATGTGATGGACGGGCATTTCGTGCCGAACATCACGATCGGCCCCGCGGTGGTGCAGGCATTGCGGCCATTGACCGATCGCGTGCTGGATACACATCTGATGATCACCCCCGCGGATCCGTATCTGGAAGCCTTTGCCAAGGCAGGCTCCGACATCATCACCATCCATGCCGAAGCCGGTCCGCATGTGGATCGTTCGCTGGCCCATATCCGCCAGCTCGGCAAGCAGGCCGGGGTTGCGATCTGCCCCGGCACACCGGAAAGCGCCATTGAATACGTGCTGGACCGGCTAGACCTGATTCTGGTGATGACAGTCGAACCCGGCTTCGGGGGACAGAGCTTCATCCCGGCCATGGTCGAGAAAATCCGCCGCGTCCGCGCCATGATCGGCAACCGCCCGATCCGGCTGGAGGTTGATGGTGGCATCACCCCCGATACGATCCGCGCCTGTGTTGAGGCCGGTGCCGACACCTTCGTGGCCGGATCGGCGGTATTCAAGGGCAACCGCGATGCGTATGAAAACGCCATCACCGCCTTGCGGACCAACGCACGGGGCTGATCCGCGCAGCGTTACTCCATCCGCCAGACCGGGTCTTTCAGCCGGTCGATAAAGGCTTCATGGGCCGCCAGCGTTGCCTCATCCGGCATAATCGGACGCGGCACACGACTGGCCGAATGTTCATATTCCGCCACAGCGGCCGCACGCTCGGCCTCCGTCAGCCCCAGCCCGCGCTGACGGCCTCCGGTCAGTTCTATGTAGACCTCCGCCAGCAGCTTGCAGTCGAGCAACGCGTTATGGGTGGTGCGCTGGGACAGGTCGATGCTGAAGCGACGGCAGAGCGCATCCAGACTGTTCGGCATGCCCGGAAAACGGGCTTTTGCCATGACCAGCGTATCAATCATCCGGGCAGGATCGAGCTTCGGTTTCCCCAACCGCGCAAATTCCGCGTTCAGAAAGTTGAAGTCGAACGGTGCATTATGCGCAATCAAAGGATCACGACCGAAAAAAGCCAGCAGATCCTCCACGATATCAGCGAACAGAGGCTTTCCCCGCAGCATCTCCGCCGTAAAGCCATGCACCCGCGTCGCTTCCTCCGGCACGTCACGGCACGGATCGACCAGGGTATGGAAAGTGTTACCGGTCGGCAGATCATTGAACAGTTCCAGCGCGGCGATTTCCAGGATGCGATCCCCGGTGAGAGGGTCGAACCCGGTCGTCTCCGTATCGAACAGAACGGAACGGCTCATGTCCTGTTTCCTTCAATCATGCGCTTTCATCTTTCTCAGGACAGATAGCAACTGGCGACGGGTTTCATGGCGATTCAGCCCGGTACGAATGACATGATCAGCGCGTCGGCGACGCTCCTGATCCGGCATCTGACGCCGCAGCAAGGCCCGCACTTCCTCCGCACTCATGGCACACCGCGCCCGGATGCGGGCAATTTGCACAGGGGGGGGCGCTGTGACCACGATCACCGCATCACATAGCCGATCCCATCCGGCTTCGAACAGCAGGGGCACATCCAGCACCACGTGCCGTTTCTGCCGCCGCCGCGCCTGATGCAGAAAGTTGCGTGCCTGCCTCATCAGCAGCGGATGCATGATCGCTTCCAGTACTGAAAGCGCATCCGGAGAGGTCGAAACGATCCGCCGCAATACAGGCCGGTCCAGCACCCATCGGGCATGACCGGCGGCACTATCCTGCCGTACTGCCTGAGGAAACCGGGCGGCAATCGCCGGCAGGGCGGCGCCTCCCGCTGCCTGAAGCCGATGCACGGCAGCATCCGCATCGAAAACCGGTATTCCCATGCGGCGCATCATACAGGCAGCAGTCGATTTCCCGGCCCCCATACCGCCGGTCAGTCCTATCACCGTCATGCCCGTTGGCATGCCCATTGGCATATCAGCAGGCTTCCTCATCAGCCTAGCCGGCCAGCACCGCCGTGCGGAGCGCATCATCGACCTCCGGTTCCACGCCGAACCAGGACCGGAAACCCGGCCTCGCCTGATGCAGCAGCATGCCCAGCCCCTCAGCGACAGGCAATCCACGCAAACGGGCCGCATGCAGCAAGGGCGTTTCCAGCGGCGTATAAACGATATCCGCAACGGCCAGCCCGTCCGGCGCGCGTGACAGATCAATCTCCAGCGCCGGATGTCCCTCCATACCCGCCGCGGTGGTATTCACCACCAGCGCATGCTCTTTCAGCACGTCTTCCCGTCGGGACCACGGCACGGCAGAAACATTGGGCAGCAACGCCGCAAGTTCTGCCGCCGCCTCATCACGGCGGGCGCAGAGCGTCACTGGCACCCATGCACTCAGGGCCGCGGCAATCCCGCGTGCCGCACCCCCGGCACCGAACAGCAGCACCGGCCCGGCGGACGGATCGATACCGTGATCCCGCACATTGGCGATGAACCCGTCCCCGTCCGTATTACGGCCGATAATACGCTCATTCTCGAACACCAGCGTATTGACCGCACCGGCCAGAAGCGCCTGATCTTCCACCTCATCACACAGTGCAAGCGCCGCCTGCTTGTGAGGAATAGTGACATTGGCCCCGCGAAAACCACAGGCAACCAACCCCCGCACCGCGGTTTCAAACCGCTCCGGCGGCACGGCCAGCGGTACATAGGCTCCGTCAATGCGATAGCGCGCCAGCCAGTGACCATGCAGTTTCGGCGACCGGCTGTGCTGGACCGGCCAGCCGATCACACCGGCCAGACGGGCAGCTCCGCTCAGGCCGGAGCAGAGAGGGGCTGAAACAATCGAGGATGTCATTCCGTCAGAAACCATGCCTGCCGACCGCTTTCAAGCAACAGGTTTTGCAGAGGTCTGCGCATTGTTCCGTACCAGCTTTCCGGTTTCCGGCATGCCGAAACGTACCAGCGCCGCACCGGCGGCACCAGCCAGTGATAGCACAAGAAAGGCTGCCGACAGGCCAAACCGGTCAGAAACCGCTCCCGCCATTGTGGTGCTGATCGTAGCACCGACCCCTCCGGCCAGCCCCACCATTCCAACGCTGAGATTAAACCGCCCCGATCCATAGGTGATATCCGCCACGATCAACGGCATCAGCACACCGAACACGGCGGCACTCACCCCGTCCAGCATCTGAAGTGGCACGATAAACCAGTCATGGCTGATCCCGGCGAATAACAGGGCGCGGATGGGCAGTGCCAGAAATCCGATCAGCAGGACAGTCCGACGACCGATCCGGTCCGCCGCCCGTCCAACCCAAGGGGAAAACAGCGCCACTACGATCTGCGGTACCACGATACAGGCCGCAATGATCAGACTGGCATCAGGGCCACTGCGCTCCGTCGCCGCACCGCCGACCAGCGGTAACAAGGCAGCATTGGAAAGCTGAAACAAAGCCGAGCAAGCGGCGAAAATCAGCAACCGCCTGTCCGTGAACAGCACCCTCAACGGCACACCGGTTTTCTTTTGGGCAGCCTGTGCTCCATTCTCATGGTCCCGGGCGGGACGGATCATCAAAAGGGAGAACAAGGCAGGCAGGGTCAGCAATGCCGTCAGGATGAACACGGCGCGATTAGAGATATAGGTGCCAATCAGCCCCATCGCCCCCGCTGCCAGCCCGTTACCGATCGACCCCCAGCGGGCATTGCGCCCGAACCGCTCGCCGATCCGCGATGCAGGCACCAGCGCCAGCGACATTGCCGCAATCGCAGGCACCAGCATACAGGTGGCAAAACCATGCAGCACCTCGGCCAGCATAATCGGCAAGCGTCCGGGAAAAAACGCGAACAACAAGGCGCAAAAGGTCATTGCGATGGTCGGCAGGAAGGCAGCCAGCCGTTTCTGCGGCATGGCATCCACCGCCCATCCCCCCGGCAACTGGCTGAGCATCGAGGCAAAGGTACCGACACTCAATGCCAGCCCGATATCAGTCTGGGTCCAGCGATGGGATGCTAGATACACGGCGACGAACGGTCCGAACCCGGTCTGGAGATTGGCCACGAAAAAAACAAACAGATCCAGGCCGATCCGGCTGCGCCGATCTGCCGGAGAGGATGCTCCGGCAACCTCCCTGTTCTCGGAGATATGCTGAAAAACCGTCAAAAGATGCTGCTCTTGATCGTTCAGGGATGATCAGCTGCATCGCCCGTAGCAGGCGGTGGGGCCGCAGGCGATGTCTGGCCGGAACCATCGGAAGGATGCCCATCCTGAGGGGGAGACACGTCATTTTGGCCGGATGAATGATCTTTCTGTGCAGCAGGCGGGACGGTTTCACTGGGCGTCAGCACCGCCCCACCTTCACCATCCTTGTATTCCGGGGCGGACTTCAGCTCATCCGTCGTCATCTTCAACACGATGCTGCGCTGCGGATTATCCGGCGAAAAGGCAAGCTGCTTCCATTCAATGGCAATCCGCCGGTCTCCCACCCCCAGAAATCCGCCGACATCAATCAGAGCTGCGACAGGCACGCCTTTCGCGTCGACAATCACATCCGCCATACGGCCAATACTTTTGCCATCCGTGTCGTGCACCTCCTGCCCCAATACGCCCTGCGCCACTTTCGCGGGCACATGCCGGGTCGGCGCTTTCGGCATCACAAGGGCCTCCGGCGCAGGGGGCACCGGCTCTACAGGAGATAACACCAGCGCCTTCGGCTGCTCGGGCTGGGAATCGGGACGCGGCCACGGAGCAGAGGGCGAATCAACCTGACCGGAACCCGGCTGAGCTGTGGCAGCGGGTGCGGGTGTCGCATCCGGCGTCGTCTCCGCCCGGACGGGGCCGGCCTGCCACAGCAGCACCATCACCCCCATGATCGCAGCTTTCAAACCCTTCATCCCACCCTCGGACGACCTCAATTGACGATACCGGCCTGTGCGCCTTGCCGATCGCTTTTATCTGTTGAAGCAGGGTCTGGCCCGGATCGCAAATCCAGCCCGCTGCCATAACCCGCTGCCATCAGCACGGGTTTGTTGCCTCCGACAACGCTATCCAAGTGCCAGACGCAACCCGAGCGCCACCGACAGCATCGCAGGCATCACCACCAGCCCCACCCGCAGAAAGGCGCCGAATGTGACTTCCTCCCCCTCGCGCCGGATTGCGTTGAGCCAAAGCAGACTGGCCAGGGAACCGGTGATCGCCAGACTCGGCCCAAGATCGCCCCCGATCAGCAATGCATCGGAGATCAGCTGTGGCGGCTGAGCCTGCAATGCCGCCGTACCAGCGATCAGTCCGGCGGGCAGATTGTTGGTGACGTTGCTGATCAGGGCCAGCAACACAGATGAGATCATGGCCGTCGCCGATGTATTCGCCTGTGCTCCACGGCATAACAGATCAGCGATCGCTGCGACGGCTCCGATATGACCCAAGGCCTGCACCAGTACAAACAGCCCGGCGACCAGCAGAATGGCACTCCATGAGACATGCTTCAGAAAAGACAGGGGCGATGTGCCGGTGATGGCGGAAACCAGACCCATGCTTGCCAATCCCGCGATCAGGGTCGGCAGCCCCAGCGGCAGATCAAGCGCCGAGACCGTCACCAGCCCGAAAGCCGTCAGGATCAGGGCGCATAAAGCCGTCCGCCCGCCGGTCGATAAAGGCTCCTGCGGGACATTGCTTTCACTTTCAGCCTCGGCCAGCGTGCGGCGGAAAATAATATATAACCCGCCATATCCTGCCAGCACGGCCCCCAGAGCCGGCAGACCGAAAGAAGCCAGCCAGACCGACAATAACGGCATTGCGCCATTGAAAAACACCAGATTGGCGGGATTGGAAATCGGCAGCACGAAGCTCGCCGCGTTGGCCACCGTGACACAGCAGAACAACAGAGGCAACGGCCTGGCGCCCGCCCGCTTTGCCACCGCATAAACGGCGGGCGTCATCACCACCGCCGTCGCATCGTTGGAGAGAAAAGTCGTCACGATCACACCGGCGCCATACACCAGAGCAAACAACCTGACTGGTGATCCACGGGCATGATTGACGGCGTTGACGGCGATCCAGTCGAACACCCCTTCCCGCCGCGCCACTTCCGACAGCAGCATCATCCCGATCAGAAACCCGTAAACATCCGCCCCCCTGATCACGCCCTTCCCCACCTCAGACAGTGGCAGCAGACCCGTAACGGCGAGGATACATGCCCCCAGCAAGGCCCAGACTGCCTCCGGCAGGCGGAACGGTCGCACAACGATCCCTGCGGTCACTGCAACGCACAGGACCAGCGTAGCCCAAACAGAACCGTTCATCACAGGTGCCGGGTTTCAGGCATCAGCAGGGCGTACAGGACAAAGCCCAGTCCAGCCACACCAGCCAGCGAGAAAAACGCCACGGAATAACCGGCTTTGACGATAATCAGCCCCGCCACACCGGCACTCAGGGCAGCACCAATGCCCTGTGCCGTCGCCACGGCGCCCTGGCTGATATTGAACCGCCCGGTTCCCTTCGTCAGATCGGCTACCACCACCGGGAACAAGGCCCCGAATATCCCGGCGCCCACCCCATCCAGCAATTGCACCCCCAATAGCCACCATGGATTACCTGAAAGCGGATACAGCATCCCACGCAGCGCCAGAATACCGAATGCCAACAGAAAGATCGGGCGCGTGCCGATACGATCGACAAACCGCCCCACCAGCATCGCCACCGGCACCATCACCATCTGGGCGGCAACAATACAGGCTGCCGCCAGAGAGGTCGCCATATCCTTTCCGACCTCCCGCATCAGAAGCTGACTGACCGAGGTAAGCATGGCCGCATTGGCCAGATGGAACAAAAACACCAGCACGGCAAAGGTCATCAGGCCAGGATGATCCGCCAGAATCCGCCATAGGCCTGGCGATGCCTGATCCTTCAGAGCGGCCCCATCCATTCCATTGGCTTCCCCCCCGTTGGCCAGATCATTGTCTATATGCCGGTTATCAATCCTCAGCACCGTTACCAGTCCGGCAATGGCCAGTAGGCCCATCAGCCAGAACACCACGACCGGGCCGTAATGCCACGCCAGAAGCCCGGCAATTGCCGCCGAGACTGCATTCCCGAGATGATTGAAAGACTCGTTACGCCCGATCCGCCTGGCAAACCCATCCGTTCCCACCAGACCCAGCGTCATCGCCGCAATAACAGGGGCGAAAATCGCCCCCGCCACGGCGGCCATAGATTGGGTCAGCGTCACCAGCGGCAAACCGGACATAAAGGGCAGCAGCAAAGTGCTGAGCGTTACCAGCAAGATCGCGACAGCCAGCAGGCGGGGTTTGTTTCGACTGCGATCAACCAGTGCTCCGGCAGGGGTTTGCGCAACCAGCCCGACAACACCACTGATGGTCAGCACCAGCCCGACACTGGACTCGTCCCAGCGCCCGTCCCTGCCCGAAGCCGACAACAGGTACACGGCAAGGTAAGGCCCCAGACCATCCCGCACATCAGCAAGAAAAAAATTCAACTTGTCGAGAAGAGCAGATTCTCCCTGCTTTTGTCGACTGTCAGAGGGGGGCTGACCATCTGACAAGACTGGACTAACCGCTATCGTCCCGCTCATTGCGTCCATATCCAAAACCAATCCACCGCCTCACTCCCCCACTCATACCGGAAGCGCAAACGTCTGACTGAGTATCTGGATACACTCATTGTTCGGATTTTTTTGCGTCTGCCCGCAATTCAAGCACCCGATTCAACTCCGCACCCAGCAAAATCGCGTAAATAACGGACCAGAACCATATCATGGTGCCGACAACCGCGCTTAACGGCCCATAAGTGGCATCATAAAGCGCCAGCCGGGCAATATACAGGCTCACCAGCAGAGAAACGATGACAAACAGCAAGGATGCAACCACCGACCCTGCCGTCATCCAGCGCCATGTCACCTTCCTCCGACAGGGGCCATACCGATAAAGCAGAGATATCGAGAACAGCAGAAACAGCAGCAGCAGGCCTATGCCTCCTGTTCTGGTCAGATACTCCCTATATCCTGACATGCCGGTAAAGGAGAGAATGGCAGGCAGTGCCACCAGAAAAGCCAATGAGACAGCCCCCGCCAGCAGCGCTGCCAGTGTCATTAGCAATCCGATCACCTGGACACGCAGGAACGAGCGGCTTTCTTTTTCCTCATACGCAATGTTCAGGGCAGACATCATGGCTTTGATGCCGGTCGAGGACGACCAGAATGCAAAGCCCCCACTGAACAGAGCACCAAAACCAAGTGTCTTCCGAGGTTGAGCAACAAGCCAGTCGATCCGGTTTTCAACCAGCTCAAAGGCACCAGGGGGCAATAGTTCTGGCAGATGATCAAGTTGCGGCCTGATCGTGGCGGGATCGAGCAACAGACCATACACAAAAATCAACATGGTCATGGTCGGGAACAATGCCAGCGTGGCATAAAATGCGCAGCCAGCCGCGATCAGCGACATCTGGTCACCAATCATTTTGCGCCCTGTTCCAATCATAACAGTGCGCCAGTCACTCCAGAAAGCACGAGGCGGTCTTGTCACCTGGCCACTTCCATTCCCACCACATGATCCAGAGTGCTGCCGGATAGCAGATTTCTGGATCTTTTATGTATATCCTTCCTCCCAAAAAATCACACGGCATCACCCCCACCTGCCAGGCAACAGTCGTGGTGGCTGATCATAACCAAGATGGGTTGGAAATTTTCGTGAAACAAAATATAAAATAAAAGAAAATACAAAAATTTCTTTTAGATTTTATAAAATAAAATAGAATTTTCTCATTTTAATATTGAATTTTAAGGTGCCGTCAGGCTGCAGCTTCTTCTTTTTGCTCTGCAACCAGACGATAGCCCTGCTTTCTGACAGAAAAAATTGCCAGACCAGAATGAACGGCTGACAGTTTCTGTCGCAAACGGCAAACATTGACCCGCACCAAAGTAGGATCACGTACCGTGGTATTAGGGCTGAGATGTCTCATGATCAATGCAATGGAGCAGGCATCACCTGCGTTCTGCGCAAGTATATGCAGCAATGAGAATTCCTGCGGCGTCAGAGTAAGGTATTCCTGTCCAACCCTGGCTGTACGACGCTGCACATCCAGCAGAACCTGCCCGACCTGTAATTCCCGGTGCAAAGTCCACCGGCTGGGAACTTTCATACGCACCATGATGCGTGCTTGAAGCTCCTTCGCGATTACATCCTTCGGAAAGACCTCATCAGCCCCTTCCGTCAGACACCTTACTCTTACCTCAACATCTCCCACACCCAGCACAATAATGGGAATTGTCTCGTCTATGAGTCGTACCTGACCTACTGCAACATCCGGAGGCAAAGATAAACCAGCCCCCTCAATGATAACCAGATTACAATCATTATCCTGAAGGTTCTTGACCAGCTCTGGAGAATCCTGTGTTGAAGAAATATCCCACCTGCCCCCAGGCATGCTGTTAAGCAATTCATTGACCAAATTGCTTACATGTCCAAGGACAAGCGCTTTCATTGCAACAATCTCGCCAGAGTAAGAAGTCATTGTCCGGACCCAAACTAAATATTAATCACAATTTTAGAGTCATCAGAGAGAACAGAGCGTTTTTTCAGAATATCTCTGGCTGAAATACTCTCCAGCCAGTGCCAGATCACAGGTTCCGGATCATTAAGTGCATGAAAGGGCTGCATGCTGGTCGAAAAGTGCGGATTAAAGAACGGATCATGACTTAACACCTCCCCCCACCTTTCCAGCATGATTTGGGTTTCCTTGAAAAATCTGCGCTCCTGAGCTGGGCGCACATCATCCCCTCGGCTCAGGGACTCATGGTGCTCTGCAAAAAATTCAGGGGTGTAGATAATTGTATATCCGGCCGCCCTTAATCTCAGGCAGAGATCAATATCATTAAACGCAACAGCCAACTTTGATTCATCAAAACAGCCAATTTCATGAAATGCCTTGGCCCTTACCAGCATACCGGCTGCTGTCACGGCCGACATTTCCTGTGTAAAATTGGCCCTTCCTCCATATCCACCTTCATCGCCAGGTAAGCCGGTATGCACATGCCCAGCCACCCCACCTATACCCAATATAACGCCGCCGTGTTGAATGGTGCCATTCGGATAAACAAATTTTCCACCAACTGCCCCGACCCGAGGATCAACCTCTGCCTCTGCAACAAGACGATATAGCCAATCAGAAGTAAGGACAAATAAATCGTTGTTTAAAAATACATAATAGTCTGCAGGATAAGAAGCACAGGCAATATTATTGAGAAGAGAATAATTAAACGGTATTTCTTGTCGGATTATTTTAATATTGGAATGTGCTGCGACATAATCCTGCAAAAGCGACATATTCGGATCGGTAGACCAATTATCAACCAACACAATCTGATAATTGGTATAATGAGTTTTTTCGATAATATTTTTGATACAATTCAGTGTAACGTCAATCTGATCCTTGAAAGGAATGACAATACTGACACTCGGGCTGTTATTCGTTTCCCAATCAATTTTGTAAAGTGTCATTCCATATCTGGTTGACACATCTGCCTTAAGACCGCGGCGCTCCAGATGCCGCGACACACATTGAAGCCCGGCTTCAATCGCATATGGCTTTGCACCGATATCGCCCGCAGTTGAACCGGGTGTAATACGCCAATGGTACAGAATTTCAGGAACATGGAATACTTCCGATGGTTCCAGACGTTCCGCAATCCGCAACAGCATGTCATGGTCCTGCGCACCATCGAACTGCTTGTTGAAAGGACCTGCACTATTGATGACATCCCGCTGCACAAGAACGAAATGACAGATATAGTTTACCTCAAGTAAAAGACGATAGTTCCAGTCCGGCTTGAAGGCCGGATCTCTGAAAAACCCGCTATCGTCAATTTTATCTTCGTCGCTGTAAAGCAGTTTCGCACCAGTGGCCTCTGCGGCGGCAATCATGATATCCAGTGCGCTGGCCTCAAGAAGATCATCATGGTCAAGAAATGCGATCCAGCTGCCATTCGCAGCTTTGAGGCCCAGATTACTGGCTTCGCTGATACCACTGTTCTTTCGAGTGGTCAGATGCTTGATACGGGAATCAGCCTGCGCAAACTGTTGCAGCAGATTCTTTAAATTTGCTTCTTCGCTGCAATCATCAATCAGTATCAGTTCCCAGTTCTGATATGTCTGCGCGATGACAGACTCGACAGCCAGAGCAAAATCAGACAGGCGCGGTTTGTAGACAGGACAAATTATACTGACCAGTTGAGCAGTTTTACGCCGTGAATCCAGACGGATCATCGAAGAATCATTAAGAGCCTTCGTATATTTTCTTGCCCAGGTATCATAATCATCAATATTATATCGATACGTTGGCAGCAGATCTTCAATCTGGGTTCGTAATGCCGTCAGCTGACGGTGCAAAGTTGCAACCATATCAGATATTTCGACAATACTTGCTTCCTGCTTATCGGTCAGAATAGACGTCACATATGGACTGCCATCCAGCTCGATATTTTCCGGCATTTTAAAAAAACGGAATGTCTGACTGAATGGTTTGGCAACTGGAAAGACAGGCCTGTATTCGAAACCACAGCGTGGATCCGCACTGAGCGCACGTCCGACATCACTGCGATAACGATTGGCACGCAGCAGAGCGACTGTCTGTCCCTCACATTCCACGCGCAGCTGGGAATTACCAACGAATTGTTTCGGATCTTCCGCTGTATTTTCCAAAATCCAGCCCCGGAAAGCACCACGCTGATAACCATCAATGGAACTTCTAAATTCGGGAACCCAACTCATCTGAAAAGAAACAGAAGCGTTCAGTACATTATTCGACAAAAGCGGGACGGAGATCCCTCCTTCTGTCATCATTTCAAAATAATGAGTTTCTCCGTCTCTAAAACGGCCAGGGACACTAATCGTGAAGCCGACCAGTGCGTGAGGGAAACCCGCAGCAGAAACGTCGGGACGCGATTCATCACAGGTAATACGCTGTATTTCCTGCCCATCCAAAACAATAATAGCCTTCAATGAAGAATTCGGGGCGGCCGGATCATGAGCCCACCCCTTTACAAGGCCCCCTTCAATAGAATCTATAATACAGCACAGATTATTCTTGATCATAAAATCTTGCTTTTTGATATGGTTGTATTACGATTTTCTTTGCAGCGAACCAAGTTCAAGGCGCATTTGTTCAAAAACACTTTTCCAGTCGCCACAATCTGACTGACGAAACAGACGCGCAGTCGGATACCAAGGGGATGTATCCCGACCAATCAACCATCTCCACTCAGCGATATGAGGTAATATCAACCATAAAGGTACACCGATCGCACCAGCCAGATGCGCCACCGAGGTGTCGATACTAATGACCAGATCCAACCCGGCCATAATCGCCATGGTATCTTCAAAGCTTTTGACTTCGAGACTGAGATGCACCACAGGCGCAACCCCATAAAATTCACCCACCTGCGACTGCGATGGCCCCTTCTGCAAAATTACAAAGGCAACATCAGGGCAGTTAGCAAGAGCCTCGAATTCCTTCAGCTGTACAGAACGCTTCCAGTCATTTTTATGTGTTGGTCGGCCAGCCCATACAATGCCAATTCTTTTGAAACGACGGGGCAGTATTTTATCCAGCTTTGCCGACCAGGCTGCTTTTTTTTCCTCATCGACATACAGATAGGGAACACGATCTGGAATATTATCAAGCGTGATATCAAAAATACGTGGCAGTCCTGTAATAGGTAGCCACGCCTTATAGTCACCGGTGTCATTCCAGTTAACGAAACAACGTGCTTCCGGGCATATCATTTGCAACAGAGGCTTGAGCTCCGGACTGCACCCTACAGATACTTTCGAGCACCTTTCCAGAACACGGGGAATGAGCCGACCAAACTGGATGGCATCACCGAATCCCTGATCTGCGACCAGTAAAAGTGTCTCATCCGCTTCGAGCTTCGATCCATCCCATTGAGGTTTATCTGTATAAGGAATAGGGGGTGCCGCATCAGGAATACGGAATCTCCATTCGTATTCTTCCCATCCTTCCCTGAACTCTCCATTCTGAAGCAGGGCTTCAGAAAGGCCGAAATGGGCACCTGCCATATCAGGCACAATTGACAATGCCGCTCGAAAGCTCCTCTGCGCCTCTGCATTTAGCCCGGCATCCATTTCCACAATCGCCAGATTATGAAGTGCTTCGCCATCTCCCGGATTCAGTTCGACTGCCCGCCGGGCGGTTACCAGCGCCTCATCCAGCTTTCCGCAGAGCCGGTAGAATTCGCATATATTGCGAATATAAAGAGGGGTATTAACCCCGCAGAGAATGGACTGCTCCGCATAAGCCAATGCTTGCTGCATATCTCCTTTTTTATAGGAAATAACAGCCATCAGATGCAGGGCATCCGCATGGTGCGGATGCTGCTTCAGAATTGTCTGCAAAAGGCTTTCGGCCCTGTCAATCCGCCCGGCTTCATCATGCCGGATTGCAGCCTCGAAAATCTCGGCAACGCCCAGCGAAACCTGATCTGGCGCTATGGATAAATCAGACATTGGCATTTGCAGTGCTGGGTTCGCTCACGACGGCCTCAAACCCTCTTGCCTGGATCAGGGTGGAAAGGATTTTAGAGGCTTCCGCAAGATGAGCAGAAAATGGCTCATATCCCATGATCGGAGGCAGAGTAAGGGGATGCTGTCGGCCGTAGACAGGTTCGAAGCTGACGAAATTAGTGATCCGCTCACAAGCCATGGATTGGTTCTGCAGCAGATCCGAAATTTTGACCGGCAGATATTTCAGGACGAAATTGCTGCGCATATGTTCAGCAATGTCTGACATTGCTTTTACATATTCAGCCGCACCTTCAATCGTCCCATCATATTCCAGCAACACCGGCGTGCTGGAAGCAAATTTCCGCACCGCAGAAGACAGAGGGTGATCAATAAGATGAATGATCGGCGCATATGGGAAAAGAAGAGCGATCAGGCCGATTTGTGTTTCATCAAGGGGATCAATATTCACGATCCAATTGCTCTTGTCCTGTCCCTGTGCCTGGACTGAGCGGAAATGGTCCTGCAGCTTTTCCCTGAGCGTTCTCAGGCTTGAAACACGATCAGCCATCCAGAGATCAGCCAAGGCCTCCGGATAGGCATACGGCGATGCCACCATTTCCGGCAGACGCTCTATCAGGCTGGAGAGCAGCGGCCCCAATGCAATGGTGGGCGCAGAAATAGTTGAGGCAATCCATTTTCCGAACGGAGCTGTTATTTGAGAAGAAGCTCCGACAACAAAGATCGGCTGTATACCGCCGTCGAATTCTTTCGCAGCAGCACTGATCAATCCAAGTTTGGTTGCGGTAAAGAAGCTTTTAAGACGCTCGACATAACCACCCAACCCGACAGGCCCGACCCCCAGCGGCGCATCCGGAGCACGCCCACCTTCCTGCCATGCTGCAAAAGCGTCTTCATAACGACCCAACCCGTAAAGAATGTTACCGCGCTCCTTCCACTCAAAGAAGCTGCGGGTGATATCTTCCCCGGGAAGGGCATTCACAATATCCAGAGCCTGGGCCGCAAGACCGAGTTCATTGAGAACAGCCGCATATTGAACGGCCAGAAAGCGGTTTTCGCCTGCTTTTTCATACGCCTGGGACAGGATGTCCCGAGCTTTTTCCAGTCGTCCAGCTTTTCTTTCCAGCAGGGCATGACCGATGACAGTCTGCGGAACATCAGGAGCAAGGCTGAGAGATTGCTCATAGGAACTGGCAGCTTCCTCAAAACGCCCCTGCAACGTCAGATTCCATGCGAGGTTGGCCAGAATGATCGCATCAGGCTGGTCGATCATGGCGATCGTATGCCGATAGCATGCCTCCCCCCCGATCAATTCACCTGCTTCACTCAGGATCATCCCCAGCACATTATGAGCGTCAGCAAGAGTGGGATCCGCACGGATCGCCATGCGTGCAACCCGCTCCGCATCTTTCAGTTCACGGACTTCCATATGCAGCCTGGCCAGCTGTGTCAGCTGAACGGCCAGATTAGGATTGGCCTTCACCAGACGTGAAAGCAGCGCCTTGGCAGCGCTATGATTATTCTGCGCCAGACGGATCTGGCTTAACATTAACAGCGCATCCGGGTCATAAGGGGACAAATCCAGAACGGCCAGGCTGAGCTCTTCAGCAACGGCGGCATTGCCTATTTTAAATGCCTGACGTGCCCGCTCGGTCGTGGGGGCCAGATAAACCGCGCTATTGGCTGCCACCATTGAAACCGGCTCAACCAAACAACAGCGGACTGCGCGCAACCCACTACCACAATGGCACATAACAGAAGGATCAATCGACATAGCAATACCTCAAAAAAATAAAATCTTCATCGTGTTTGTTTATGTAGAATTTTTTGCGAATACACCCAACCGTTTTAAAACTATAAATTTATTTATTTTTATAATTATAGTAATTATTTAAAACGAGGAAAAATTATTTACTTTGACATATAATATCCTGGCAGGAAAATGACCACAGTACGATGGTTTTAGGGTTAACCTGTAACCGCATTTGATATTCCGATTAAAGGAAACATAATAGCTTTTGCAACCTTAAATTGAATTTTGTTAGGTAAATTGATTTTTATCATAATTAATTATATTTGTTACTTTAATCACATTTTTTAAAATTAGGTTTTTATTCCATCAACAATAACTTTATCTGAAAAAAGCCTGACAAAATATTATTTAAATAGATAAAATTTTTATATTTGTAGGAAAATAGTTTTAAAATCGATAACCAACAAAATCTAAAAAAATTGGCCCTGCTGAATAATTTTATATTCCTTCGGGATCGACACAGGGCCATCAAAGGCTTTTAACGAACGACTTCCCGCTCCCCTCGAATATGCCGCGCAGCCCGCTCAAGCCCGGCCGCAATTGATCCACGGGTGCCGACATTATCTTCCCGGGCACCCTGCGCCAGCACACGTCCCAGATCAGCGAGGCATTCCCCGATCTCACGGACGGCCAGACGGAGATAATCGTCCTGAAGATGGGGGGGTAAGGGTTCAAGGGTCAGTTCGGGGGATGACGCCATGATTTTGCACTCCTGGTGAGGGATCGGTTGAAGTCAGAATCATACAGGGTTCACGCTTGGCGGAAACTGTTCTTAGAGTTTAGGGCTTCTGTTTTTCCTGAAGCCCGTACCCTTGGAAACGAGCGCGGGTTTCTGCCAGTTCTCGCGGAGAAAGCAGAACCGGTCCCCCAATCTGAAGGCTGTGCCAGTATTGCCTGGCCAGCGTTTCCAGTTCCACCCCCAGCCACAATGCCTGACGCAGATCAGTGCCACAGACCACCATGCCATGATTGGCCAGCAGGCAGGCCTTGCGCCCCTCCAGTGCGGATAGGGCCAGATCAGCCAATTCTGCCGTGCCGAACGTGGCATAGGGAGCACACCGTATATCGTCGCCGCCGAAGCATGTGATCATATAATGACAGGGTGGAATAGACCGTCGCGCCATAGCCAGCGCGGTGCAGAACACCGGATGCGCATGCAGGACGGCCCCGACTTCCGGCCGTGAGCACAGGATGCCATGATGGAAACGCCATTCTGTCGATGGCTTGCAGGGGCCCTCCCACCCGCCACTGTCATCATCCAGCGGCATGGAAGCGACCATATCGGGCGTCATTTCGTCATAAGGAATCGCGGAGGGAGAAATCAGCATCCGGTTTCCCCAACGCAGGCTGATATTCCCGGCCGTTCCCTGATTGATTCCCAGAGACGTCATGGTTCGGCACGCCTCCACCAGCGCGCGCCGGGCTGAGGATTCCTCATCCATTCCGCATGCTCCTGCCACCCTGTTATCGGGTCACGATGCTGACGACAGCGCGGCTGTTTGCACCCGGCAGACAAACCACGCGATCACCTACCCGCTGGAAGGTCAGATCGACGAAGCTGTCCCCCAGTTGCAAACGCTTCAGGTGCAGGACATCAAGACCATAGGGCAGAGTGGGCCGGTCCACCGTAATTTCCCTCTTCCAGCCATTGATCCGCAGCCCGAGACAAGCCTGCAACATCATGAACACCGATCCCGCCGCCCAGGCCTGGGGCAGGCAGGCCACCGGATAGCTGATGGGCGCTTCTCCGGGGCTGCGGGGGAAACCACAGTACAATTCCGGCAGCCGCATTCCCAGATGAACGGCAGATTCGAACATATCGCGCGTGATGTGGGAAACAACGTCACGTTCGCCATAAGAGGCCATCCCGGCCACACACAACGCCGTATCATGCGGCCAGACCGAACCATTGTGATAGGACATGGGATTATATCGCGGCGCCGTCGTGCCGAGGGTGCGGATACCCCAGCCGCTGTTAAAAGAAGGCGAGGACAGCAAGCGGGTCAGCCGGGCCGCCCGCTCGGGCGATGGAACCCCCGTGTACAGCAGATGCCCGGCATTGGAGGCCGGAACCCGGCACAACTCCCCATTCCCATCCAAAGCGATGCCGTAGCAGCCGAGATCCTCCATCCAGAATTTGTCTTCAATGGCTGCCCGCAGACGGGTCGCCTTGGTGCGCCAGCGCACGGCGTCCTCGGTCAGACCACGCCGTTCGCTCAGGCTGGCAAGGGCGAGATAGGCGGCATGCACATAGCCCTGCACCTCCACCAATGCCACCGGCCCCTGGGGGAATTTGGCATCAGCCCCGAACACGCTGTCGAAACTGTCTTTCCAGCCCTGATTGGCCAGTCCGCTTTCCTCACCGCGGGCATAGTCCAGGAACCCGTCGCCATTGGAATCTCCCGGCCCTTCAACCCAGGCAATGGCCGCCATCAGCGCGGGCCACAAAGTGTCGATCAGCGCCATATCTCCGGTCCGATCGGCATAGGAACCTGCCAGCACCACGAACAGGGGCGTGGTATCGACACCGCCATAATACTGACCAAACGGTATTTCCTTGAGCGCGGTCATCTCTCCATGCCGCATCTCGTGCACGATCTTGCCCGGCGCGGAATCCTGAAAACTGGATGTCTCTGTTGCCTGATGGCTGGCCAGAAAAGTCAGCACACCCCGCGCCATGCCCGGATCAAGCCAAAGTCTTTGCAGGGAAGTAATGACTGCATCACGTCCGAATGGCGTCGAGAACCATGGAATTCCGGCATAAGGATAGGGGCCGGTCGGCAAATCGGTCGTCAGCAACGCCAGATCGGCGGCAGACCGATCAATCCATTGGCGGTACATGCGACTGGGCGTATCGATTTCGGCGGCGCGACGGCGCTTCGCCCGCATGGCCCAACGCGCACGTGCAGCCGCTTTGCGAAACCTTTCCCGCGAGGGGGAAGCATCGGCCTGCGGACCGATTTCCATAAAAAGCTCAATCCGCCCTTCCCGCTCCAGATGAAAGAGAAACGCCGCCAGCCCCGGTTCCAGCCTGGCGGGAGGAATCGAGAAACTGATCAGCGTCACCCGGTTGATCTTATCCAGGCCCTGATAGGCGAAACGCATCATACCATGATTGATTTCCGGCGGCATCACACGCCCGCGGGAGACGCGCTGTAATCCACGCACCTCGAACATATCGCGGAAATCGGCGGCAAAACGCAGTTCGATTGGAACCGTGGCGGGCGTTTGCCCGAAATTGACCAGCGTGATTCGCTCGTACAGACAATGATTCCACAGAAACCGGCGGCGCTCCACCAGAATGACCCCTTCCGGCAGGGACTGCCCACCCAGTGGCGGCAGAGGCCGGTTGGTCATATTGGTGGTGGCATAGACATTGTCATAGCTGACCGCAGCCCCGAGCAAGGAAGGAGAGCGATCCCCGATCATCAGACGGAAGCGCGACAGAACACGGGTATCGTTGTCGAAAAACCCGTCATCGTCGCCATGCATGTCGCCCATCTGGTCCGCCACCAGAAAGCAGTCGCCATGTTTCAGCGCCAGTTGACGGCTGATCCCTTTTGCGCCGCCGCCTTCCTCTTCGCTTTCATGGGAAGGATGCGCCGGCCACGGATCTGTCTCCGGCAGGTCGGTCAGGGGCGGGAAAGCGGGGTCGGTATTGGGGGAATCGGTCATGGGAAGGCAGTGTCCTCAACCATCGCAGGAGGGTCAGGACACCGCGAGACGATATATTTCGCAACCCTGTGAGCAGGAATTCAGCCCGTCCCCGTGCTTTTCAGTCCCCGTGCTTTTCAGTCTGGTGCAGGCTCAAAACGCAAAGCAAGCCCGTTCATGCAGTAACGCAGGCCGGTAGGACGCGGCCCATCGGGGAAAACATGGCCGAGATGCCCGTTACACTGACTGCAATGGACTTCGGTGCGAACCATGCCGTGGCTGGTATCCGTCGTGGTGGCCACCGCGCCCTCCCGCGGCTGGAAAAAGCTGGGCCAGCCAGAGCCGCTGTCATATTTCGCCGCGGCATCGAACAGCACCTGCCCGCAACCGGCACAGGCATACAGGCCGGGCCGCTTTTCATCATTGAGCGGGCTGGTACCCGGCCGTTCCGTACCATGCTGGCGCAGGATACGATATTGTTCCGGGGTTAACGTGTCCTGCCAGCGGTCATCGCCACATGACGGTGCATGATTGCCACAGCCGCAGCCAGTGTTGTGATCGGCCATTCTGCCTGTCTCCTCCCCTTCAGACTCTCATGAGACACCCCCTATCGGGGTGCTCTAAAGGATGCCATGCAATATGGGAGGCCTTGCCCCACAGGCAAAGCCTGTTCGTATCCCTAGACAAGCTGGTGATTCCAGCGATAACACGCGCCACCTGACGGGATGACCGGATCAATCCGCCATCCACACGCCGATCCGCCCGGAGAGATGACTTGAGCCAGCCCCCGACCTCCCCCGCTTCTTCGGCCCGCTCCGGCGGTCTGCTGCGGTTTTTAACCTGCGGCAGTGTGGATGATGGCAAATCGACGCTGATCGGGCGTCTTTTGCATGATACACGCAGCGTTCCGCCGGATCAGATCGAGACGATGGTGCGCGACAGCATCCGGCGCGGGCGCTCGGCGGATGATCCTGATTACTCCCTGTTGCTGGACGGGCTGCTGGCCGAGCGTGAGCAGGGCATCACCATCGACGTAGCCTACCGGTTTTTCTCGACCGCTCGTCGTCATTTCATCGTCGCCGATACTCCCGGCCACGAGCAATACACCCGGAACATGGCGACCGGGGCCTCCACCGCGCAGGTTGCCGTGATGCTGTGTGATGCACGGCGCGGGCTGCGTGTACAGACACGGCGCCATGCCACCATCGCTTCCCTGCTCGGGATTCGTCACGTCGTGCTGGCGGTCAACAAGATCGATCTGGTCGGCTATGATCAGGAGCGTTTCCGCGAGCTTGAAAACGAGTTCCGCACCTTCGCCGACCGCCTGAATTTCAGGGATGTCGTGGCGATCCCTCTCTCTGCCCGTGCTGGCGACAACATCACCGGCCCGAGCGAAAACACGCCCTGGTACACCGGTCCGGCCCTGATCGAGTATCTGGAAACCGTCGAGATCGAGCCGGAAGAAACCACCCATCCGTTCCGCATGCCGGTGCAGATCGTTCTCCGCCCGCAGGGTGGCGGACGTTGCTTCGGCGGCACCCTTGCCAGCGGCGTGCTGCGCCCCGGTGATCAGATCACCAACGTCACCGGCGGAGCCTCCAGCCGGGTGGCCCGGATCGCCACCATGAGCGGCGATCTTTCCGAAGCCCGCACCGGTGATGCCGTTGCCGTTTTTCTGGAAGACGAAATCGACGCCTCACGCGGCGATGTACTCAGCGCTGCTGATTCCATCCCCCCCAGTGCCGATCGGCTGGAAGCCGATCTGGTCTGGATGCAGGAAGCCCCGCTACTGCCCGGCGCTGCTTTTCTGGTGAAAATCGGCACACTGACTTTGGGCGGGCGCGTCGCTGCGATCCGTGCAAAGATCGATGTGGACACGCTGGAAGAAGAACCCGGCGAGCGCCTGTTGCAAAACGAGGTCGCAAAGATCGAACTGGTTCTTGATCGGCCCGTACCATTCGAATCCTATGACGTCACCCGCCATCTGGGCGGCTTCATCCTGATCGACCGCATCACAAATGCAACAGCGGGAGCCGGAATGGTCCGGGCCGCCGCCGCCACGGAAGGCGCGGTCTGGCATCGTCATACCGTGGATACGGCGGCCCGGTCCTCATTGAAGGGACACAGCGCTGCCGTTCTGTGGTTCACCGGTCTGTCCGGCGCCGGGAAATCCACCGTCGCCAATCTGGTGGAACAGAAGCTGCTGACCCAGGGGTGCCACACCTATCTGCTGGATGGCGACAATCTGCGGCACGGGCTGAACAAGGATCTCTCCTTCTCCCAGAGCGATCGGCGCGAGAATATCCGCCGTATCGCTGAGGTAGCACGTCTGTTCCATGATTCAGGGCTGATCGTGCTGGTTTCCGCTATCTCCCCCTATGCCGCCGATCGCGCGGCGGCACGGGCACTGGTGCCGGAAGGCGCGTTTGTCGAGGTCTTCGTGGATGCACCGATCGACGAATGCGCCCGCCGCGATCCGAAAGGGCTGTATGCACGGGCCAAGGCAGGGGAAATCACCGGCTTCACCGGAATCGACGCTCCTTATGAAACGCCGGAAAACCCGGAGGTTCATCTGGAAGCTTTCGGCAAGGACCCGGAGCTTCTGGCCGAGCAGGTCGTCAGCCACCTGCGGGATAGCGGGCTGCTCCGCTGACGGGCGGGGAGCACCCTGATCAGGCAGCCTCCCCCCGCCACCAGCGGGCCGATGGTCATGCCGCAATCCGGTTTCGCCATCACGATAGCCGTACCCGGCTGGCTGATCTGCATCAGGCAGCCCCTCTTCGCGTGCTGATGCCCATGCCGGAACCGGATGAAGCTCCGGTCGCAGCTCTGGTCAACATCGCTGGCGGGCTGGCCGGAGGCGACCGGCTCTCTTTCACAATGACGCTGGATGCGCAGGCCCGCGCCACGCTCTGCACAGCAGCGGCAGAGAAAGTCTACCGCTCGCTCGGCCCGGATACCGACATCAGCAACATCTTGACTGCCGGACCGGAAGCGGCGCTGGAGTGGCTGCCGCAGGAAACGATCCTGTTCAACGGGGCCAGACTGCGCCGCCGGATGAATGTTTCGCTGGCCACCGATGCCCGATTATTGGCTACCGAAACGATCATTTTCGGGCGGACCGCGCATCAGGAAACATTTCTGAATGGCCATTTCTCCGATCACTGGCGGCTATGGCGGGATGGCAAACTGCTCTGGGCGGACAATTTCCGTCTTCCGGACCCGCCTGCACGCGTGCTGGACCATCCGTTCGGACTGAACCGTCATCCGGCCATGGCCACAATCGTGCTGGCAGCCACGGATGCCGCCGCCTATCGGGATCTGTTACGTGAAAAATGGCAGGACGAGACCGGCAAGGGCGTCACTGTGCCGCGTCCCGGTCTTCTACTGGGCCGTCTGATCGGCTCTGCCACAGCCGTCAGACAGGGGGTGGAAGAGGCAATGATCATACTGCGCACCCACGCGATGCATGGGCCGGCCCGGCTCCCTCGCCTCTGGCTGAGCTGATCCGGCTGGACCACAACCAGCGGCACCGCCCATAATTCATCCCTCATCCCCAACGACCGCACACAGGCCACGCCGATGCATCTGACTCCCCGCGAAAAAGACAAGCTGCTGATCGCCATGGCAGCGCAGGTTGCCAGACGCCGTCTGGAACGCGGCGTGAAGCTGAACCACCCCGAAGCCATCGCCCTGATCACCGATTTCGTCGTGGAAGGCGCACGCGATGGCCGCAGCGTGGCGGAACTGATGCGCGATGGTGGCACCGTCCTGACGCGCGAACAGGTGATGGAAGGTGTGCCGGAGATGATTCACGACGTGCAGGTGGAAGCAACCTTCCCTGACGGCACAAAACTGGTCACCGTACACAATCCCATCCGTTGAGCGGCAAGGACACGCCACGATGATACCAGGTGAAGTTTTTTCCGCCCCCGGCGAGATCATTCTGAATGATGGCCTGCCCGTGACGACACTGGTGGTCGCCAATACCGGCGACCGTCCGGTTCAGATCGGCAGCCATTATCATTTCGCCGAAGCCAATCCGTTGCTTCAGTTCGACCGGGAAGCGGCGCGTGGACAGAGGCTGGATATTCCCGCCGGGACCGCGATCCGCTTCGAGCCGGGGCAGAGTCGGGAGGTTCCTCTGATCCCCTATCGCGGGGCACGAATTGTGCATGGTTTCCGGAACGAAACCGGAGAAGCCCTCTGATGGCCCGCCTTTCCCGCGCCGCCTATGCCGGCATGTATGGTCCTACCACCGGGGACCGCCTGCGTCTGGCTGATACCGATCTGATCATCGAGGTGGAGCGCGACCTGACCACCTATGGCGAGGAGGTCAAATTCGGCGGTGGCAAGGTTATCCGTGACGGCATGGGCCAGTCGCAGATGATCAACGCTGCCGGTGCGATGGATACGGTCATTACCAATGCCCTGATCGTCGATCATTGGGGCATCGTGAAGGCGGATGTCGGGCTGAAAGCGGGTCGTATCGCCGCGATCGGCAAAGCCGGCAATCCCGACACCCAGCCCGGTGTGGATATCGTGATCGGCCCCGGCACGGAGATCATCGCCGGAGAGGGGCGCATCCTCACCGCGGGCGGGATCGACGTGCACATCCATTTCATCTGCCCGCAGCAGATCGAGGAAGCGCTGTCCGCAGGCATGACCACCCTGTTCGGCGGCGGCACCGGTCCAGCACACGGCACACTGGCCACCACCGTAACACCCGGCCCCTTTCATCTGCACCGGATGCTGAAAGCGGCCGAAGGATTTCCGATCAATCTCGGTTTTCTCGGCAAAGGCAATGCCACCCTCCCCGCCGCCCTGGAAGAGCAGATCTTGGCGGGGGCCGCAGGGCTGAAACTGCATGAAGATTGGGGCTCCACCCCTGCCGCAATTGACAACTGCCTGTCTGTCGCCGATGCGCTGGATGTTCAGGTTGCCTTGCACTCGGATACGCTGAACGAGGCGGGCTTCGTGGAAAGCACCATCGCCGCGCTACGTGGACGCACCATTCAGGCTTTCCACACCGAAGGCGCAGGCGGGGGTCACGCGCCGGATATTCTGCAACTGGTGGGGGAAGCCAACGTGCTGCCCAGCTCCACCAACCCCACCATGCCCTATACAGTGAACACGGCTGACGAGCATCTGGATATGCTGATGGTCTGCCACCACCTTGATGCCCGCATTCCCGAGGACGTCGCCTTCGCAGAAAGCCGCATCCGGCGTGAAACCATCGCCGCCGAGGATATTCTGCACGATCTGGGTGCCATTTCGATCCTCAGCTCCGACAGTCAGGCGATGGGACGGGTAGGAGAAGTCATCATCCGCACCTGGCAGACCGCGCATAAGATGAAGCAGCAACGCGGCCGCCTGCCCGGTGAGACGGGCGATAACGACAATCTGCGGGTGCGGCGCTACATCGCGAAATACACCATCAATCCCGCGCTTGCGCAGGGGATCGCCGATCATGTCGGCAGCGTGGCAGTTGGCCTGTTTGCCGATCTTGTGCTGTGGTCGCCAGCGTTTTTCGGCGTCAAACCCGATATGGTGCTGAAGAACGGTACCATCGTGATGGCCCCGATGGGCGATCCCAATGCCTCGATCCCCACCCCACAACCGGTACATTACCGGCCTATGTTCGGCGCTTACGGAGCAGCGCTGCCGGAATGCGGCCTGATTTTTGTCTCCGGGGCTTCTCTGACACACGGTCTGGCGGAGAAGCTGCAAAGCCGTCGCGCCCTGCTGCCGGTGAAGAACACCCGGTCCGGCCTGTCGAAACGGGATATGGTGCTGAATGATTACTGTCCGCATATCGAAGTCGACCCGGAAACCTATGAAGTCAGGGCCGATGGTGAATTGCTGATCTGTGAGCCGGCGGAGATATTACCGATGGCGCAACGGTATTTTCTGTTCTGACTACCCATGCTGTTGCAGGAATTGATCCATAATGACCGAAATCGTGCCTGTCGCCCGTCACCTCCGCCGCAGCGGCGAATGGAATGCCTCCCACGCCGATGACAGCGTAAGACTGGATTATGATGACCGGCATCGCCGCCGCAGGCTCTACACCACCGAACAAGGCCGCCGGATTCTGCTCGATCTGATCGAAGCAACCGTCCTGCGGGATGGTGACGCTATCCAGGTCGAGGATGGCACATTGATCGCGGTGAGGGCCGCACCGGAACCTCTGATCGAGATCACCGCGCATGGTCCGGACGAATTGTCACGGCTGGCCTGGCATCTCGGTAACCGTCATCTTCCAGCCCAGATCAGCGAGAACCGGATTCTGATCCGTGATGATCATGTGATTGTCGCCATGCTGCGTGGACTGGGTGCACATGTGCGTTCCGTGACCATGCCATTCGATCCCGAAGGCGGGGCCTATGGCGAGCATAACCGGCATCACGCGCATGCCCATGGTCACCCACATGATCATGAACACGATCACGATCACGGTCATACTCACACGCATGATTGACGACTTTGCCCCCACCTCCTCCACTGGCGATGCCGCGCTGTACCGGCTGCTGAGCTGGCTGTCTCCAGCCTATCCGGTCGGGGCCTATACTTACAGCCATGGACTTGAAACCGCCGTGGAGGATGGTCTGGTGCATCATCGGCAGAGCCTCGCCGATTATGTCGCCACCGTGCTGCATGACGGGGCGGCAGCGATTGATGGTCCGTTACTCGCCGCTTCATGGCGGGCAGCGCAGGCAGAAGATCATGCACGGCTCGATGAACTTGCTGTTCTGGGGGCTGCATGGCGCAGCAGCGCGGAAACCGCACTGGAAACATCCGCACAGGGGCGGGCCTTTTGCGATGTAACGCAGGCGGCATGGCCCGATTCACGCTTTGCCGCTTTCTGCGCCCGTCATGATGAAAGCATCGTCCATCCCGTCGCCTTCGGAGTTGCCAGTTGCTGGCAGGGGATTCCGCTGCGGGCCGCTTTGTTCGGGTATCTGTCCGCCTTTGCCGCCAATCTGGTCTCTGCCGGTGTCAGGCTGATTCCGCTGGGCCAAACGGACGGGCAGCGGGCACAGGCCGCGTTGCTGGATGATCTTCAGCGCGCCACCGATCACGGGCTGAACACAGCACTGGAAGACGCAGGCTCGGCCGTACCGATGCTCGATCTGTTCTCCATCCGTCACGAAACACAATATACGAGGCTGTTCCGATCATGACCGCCCATTCTCCTTCCGACCGCTTCGCGCATGGCCCGTTCCGGGTGGGGATCGGCGGCCCGGTTGGCTCCGGTAAGACTGCACTCACAGACCGTCTTTGCAAAACCTTGCGTGATTCCTACAATATTGCTGTCATCACCAATGATATCTACACACGGGAAGACGCGGAATTTCTGACACGGTCCGGTGCCCTCGCGCCTGAACGGATCGTAGGTGTGGAGACAGGCGGCTGCCCGCACACCGCCATTCGTGAAGATGCCTCCATCAACCTCGCCGCGGTGCGTGATCTGAGCCAGCGTTTCCCCGGCCTCGATATCCTGTTCATCGAGAGCGGCGGCGATAATCTTGCGGCCACTTTCTCACCCGAACTGGCTGATCTCACGCTGTATGTCATCGACGTCTCGGCCGGCGATAAAATCCCCCGCAAAGGTGGCCCCGGCATCACGCGATCCGATCTGCTGGTCATCAACAAGATCGATCTCGCCCCTCTGGTGGGGGCCGATCTGGGTGTCATGGACCGCGATGCTCGCAAGATGCGTGGAACGCGCCCGTTCCTGTTCACCAATCTGAAAGATCAGCAGGGTGTGCAGGAAATCGCTGATTTCATCCTGCAAAGTGGTGGGTTTGTTACTCCGGATACCATCTGATTCGAGGTGATCTTCTCCAAAACCGCAAGATCGGTCGCGCGCGCCATGACTGTGCGCGTCCAGAATGGTGCCTTCACGGGGGAGCAGCCATGAAGGTACCACTTCAACACTATCATAGCCGTATGCAGAGAGTGCTCGATTACATTGACCACCATCTCGACGATGAGCTGAGCGTCGAAATACTGAGCAATATAGCGGCTTTTTCAAAATATCATTTTCACCGGCAATTCACAGCGCTGTTTGGCCTGTCCGTTCACAATTATATTCAGCTCAGTCGCTTGAAGCGGGCTTCTTTCCGACTGGCCTATCGCAATGCCGAGCGGATTACCAATATTGCGCTGGATGCCGGTTACGATGCACCGGATGCCTTCGTCAGAGCCTTCCGGAAACAGTTCGGACAATCCCCTTCCACCTTCAGGACAGATCCGGACTGGCAACAATTGCTGGAAACATTTGAACCACTCGACCAGGCCAGAAGCAGATGCATACAGCTACGTTTCACAATAGAAGATATCACCATCCGTGAAACGGACCCGATACCGGTTGCCATCATGACGCATCGCGGCAATCCGGCGACGATTGGAGCAACGATTCAACGTTTCATCGCATGGCGCAAGGCAACCGGGCTGACACCACGAATCAGCCCGACTTTCAACATCTTTCACTCCGACCCACACACAACATCACCAGAGGAATACTGGCTTGATCTGTGCGTCGGCACCAATAGAAGAAGGGAAGCAAACGGCGAAAACATTGAGCAAGGCATCATCCCCGGTGGACGGTGCGCCGTCCTGCGCATCACGGGGCAGAGCGACAATCTGGAACAGGCTGCCGCTTATCTTTATCGTGTATGGTTACCGATCAGCAATGAAACACCGGGAGATTTTCCGCTGTACTGTCAGCGTATCACCCTGTTCCCCGATGTCGCGGAGCATCAGGCCGTCACCGACTTGTTCCTGCCACTCCAATAAATCAGCGCCGCACAATGGGGTCAGCCGTTAAAACAGCCCCTCCTCAGCCTCTTCTGTTCCGGCTTCTCCCGTAGCAAGCAGACGCTCAGCTTCCTCCGGTTCCCTCCCCTCGACACCGCGCAAGGTGCGGGCGACGGCCCGCGTGCGGACACGGGCACTTTCAATCGTGTTGCTGAAGGTACCAGCCTGTTTGGCCAGACGCTCCAGCACCTTATCCATGCGCTCCATCTCGGTTTTGGTTGCACCCAGCAACGTTCTGATCTGATCGGCCTTCTGTTCCAGCGCCAGCGTGACATGGCCGAGATGGATGGTGCGCAGCAAAGCCGGAAACACACTCGGCCCGAGCACCAGCACACGATGCAGGCGTCCCACCTCGTCGATCAGGCCGGGAACACGAGCGATTTCCGCATACAGCGCATCCGTCGGCACATACAGCACGGCAAATTCCACCGTACGTGGCGGCAGCACATATTTCGTCGCGATCTTGCGCGCCTCATCCTTGATGCGACGAGTCAAACCGGCCACTGCCATTCGCTCTGCCTCTACATCTCCTGCCTCCGAGGCGGCAAGCAGGCGTTCGTAATCCTCCACCGGGAATTTGGCATCGATCGGCAGGTAAACCGGTCGATCCCCTTTCATCGGCATGATGACAGCGAATTCCACCACCTCATCACTATCATCACGCAGGCGTTTATTGGTTTCATAACTGCCGGGCGGAAGGACATCGTCCAGCATGGCGCGCACCTGCGCCTCCCCCCAGCCGCCACGGGTCTTCACATTGCTGAACAGGCGCTTGATGTCGCCGATCTGCGCCGTGACTGCCTGCACATCGCTCATCGCCTTTTGGACTGCGGTGAACTGGTCAATGACGCGGGCGAAACTCTCCGTCATCTGCTTTTCAACAGCCGCATGAAGCTGCTCGTTCACCGCCGTGCGGATTTCCGCCAATCTGGCCTCGCTGCTTTCACGCAGCCGGTCCAGCCCCTCTCTCAGCGCCGTGTGCAGATCACCGATGGCGCGGCCCTGCGCATCCCGCAACGCCCCCAGAGACCCGGTGACATCCTGGCGCAGCGCGCCGGTCGCGGTGCCAACCTCCGAGAAAATACGCCCCATGGCTTCCGTGTTCGCCTCACGCAATGCCGCCGACAAGGCGCGTTCCATATCCAGCAGATGCCGACGCATCGCTTCCGTCTCATCACGGCCCCGCGCATCGGACTGCTCCATCGCCGCCGCCAGACGTGACGGCAGGGACAGAAGGATCCACACAACCGCCAGCAAGGCCAGAGCGGATAAAGCCAGTGCCAGCATATCCATCATCCGTGCTTAATCCTTTGAAGAGCGCTGCCCATACGATATTGGACTGGTCTCATGTCCAAAGATTCGCACTCTCCGCAGTTTGCGACAAGCAGCAGCCAGCATCCCCCTTCCGAAACGCCTGATGGCGTATCCCCCTGGATCCAATGGGTTCTGTCCGTCTGTGTCGCGTGCACAGTCGGGGCAATCTATTACAATCAACCGATGCTCGGGGCGATCAGCGTGCAATTCCCCGGTCATCCGGTGGCCATCGGAATGATTCCGACCGCAACCCAGCTCGGCTATGCGCTGGGTTTACTGTTGCTGGTCCCGCTGGGCGATATGCTGCCCCGGCGCGGTCTGATCCTGATCCAGACACTCGCAGCTGCGCTGGCCCTGATCCTGGCCGGAATGGTACAAAGTGCCGCAGGGCTTGCGGCTGTTTCCGTACTGGTCGGATTGGGTGCTTCGGTTACTCAACAGATTGTGCCGCTGGCGGCCGCGCTGGCTGCCCCCTCTCGCCGCGGCGCCGCCGTAGGAATGGTGATGAGCGGATTGTTCTGCGGCATTCTGCTCAGCCGTACCCTGTCCGGCTGGGTCACCGATATGGTCGGCTGGCGCGCTGCTTTCGGGGCCGGAGCCGTGCTGGATCTTCTGGCGGCTGTCGCTCTGGCGATTATGCTGCCTTCTCTGCCACCGGTCACGCGCACCCGCTATGGCGCACTGCTGCTGTCGCTCGGTACGTTATGGCGGCAGGAACCGGTACTGCGACACGCAACCTTTATCCAGATCGGACAGTTCGCTGCATTCAGTATATTCTGGTCCATTCTGGCATTGCGACTGGAACAACCTCCTTTTGAACTGGGAGCGGGCGCAGCCGGATTGTTCGGTATCCTCGGCATTGCCGGTATTCTGATCGCCCCTGTGACCGGACGCCTGGCCGATCGGCGAGGACCGGAGCTGATGATCGGGCTGGGCCTGATTCTGGTACTGGCAAGCTGGGGCGTATTCTGCGCCGTGCCAGGCATCGCCGGACTTGCCGCCGGCGTCGTGCTGCTGGATCTGGGCGTGCAGGCAACCCAGATCTCCAATCAGCATCGTATTTATGCACTCCGCCCGGATGCACGTGCGCGTATCAACACGATCTATATGGGCCTGATGTTTCTGGGTGGGGCAGCCGGATCAATGCTGGCCAGTCTCGTATGGCATCAAGGGGGCTGGACGCCGCTGTGCCTGCTGGGGGCTACCGTCACTGTGCTTGCAATAAGCGTGCATGTAACGGCAACCAGACAGCAAAGCCGACCATAAACGTTCCGGTAGCCCGCAGCGCCGCCCTTATTCCTTATTGGGCGGCATGTTCCTTCGCGGCGACCTCAAGAGCATCGGTGCGCCAGCCGCTGCGCACCCCCCAATGGCTGAAGACCAGCGAAATCGCCGCCACGATCGCCATATCCCACCCATAGGGCAGATAATCATGCCCTCCGAACTTGTCACTCCCTGCCCATGACAAAGCCGCCATAACCGGCAGATACAGAATGAACCATCGTGCGGCCCTCACATCATCTCTGGCCCCGGTCCAACCGTTTTTGGTCTGGTAATAGAAATAAATCGGCAGGGCTGCGACCAGCAACACGATAATATAGCCGGTCAGCGGCCAGCGCGCCCAGTACAGTAGCAGGGAAGCACACATAAAAGCGAAGTGGCCGATCACATTAATTCCCGGCACACGCACTGGCCGTTTCATGTCGGACGCTGTACGGCGCAAACTCATCGCACAGATCGGAATCATGACATAGCTGATGACTGTTGCCACAGAGATCGCTGCTGCCAACTCTCCCCAACCACGAAAGAAATACAGGAAGATAAAGGAAACACCGAGGTTAAACCACAATGCTCCCCGAGGAATCCCGTAGATGGGATGCACGGCACCCAGCACATCCGGTGCCGTACCATTGCGCTGCATGCCATGAACCATACGCGTGGTACTGGCCATATAGGTGATGCCGGTACCGCTCGGGCTGACAAATGCATCCAGATATAAAAGAAGCGCCAGCCAGTTCAGATTAAGGGCCAGCGCCAGCTGCGCAAACGGTGAGTTGAACGTTACATGCGCCCATCCGTCTACGATTCTGGCCGGATCGACAACACCCAGATAGGCAACCTGAAGCAGTACATAAATTGCCCCCGCCAGCAGCACGGAACCGACCACTGCAAAGGGGACACTGCGCGCCGGATTACGGGCTTCTCCTACCAGATTCAAAGGGCTTTGAAATCCGTTGAAGGCGAAGATGATGCCTGATGTGGCAATGGCGGTCAGCACGCCCGCCAGCCCATAAGGCAGCATACCGTCCGCTGAAGTGGCACCGCTCACATTGCCGGGATGAAACGAGGATGCCATCAACGCCCCCGCCGTTACAGCCGGAATGATGATCTTGAACACGGTAATGACTGAATTGCTACGCGCGAACAACTTCACGCCCCAGTAATTCAGCAGAAAATAAACGACAACCAACCCTGCTGCCAGCAGCTGCGCAAATCCGCTCAGCTCCCCGTTCACCATCAGATGCTGTGCCCATGGATAGGGCCATGAACTCATATATTGAACCGAGGCTTCGGCCTCGATAGGAATCACGCTGACGATGGAAATCCAGTTGGCCCAGGCGGTAAAAAATCCAAGCAGGGAACCGTGGCTGTACCGTGCATACCGCACCATACCGCCGGATTCAGGCATCATCGTACCAAGCTCCGCCCCCAGCAGGGCGAAAAGCAGCACGATTCCCATTCCCATCAACCAGGCAAAAATGGCTCCCGGCCCTGCCAGATTGGCGGCCCTCGCGGCCCCGAACAACCAACCCGAGCCGATAATGGAGCCAAGGCCGGTAAACATCAGTGCCCAGGGACCAACATCCCGTTTTAACTGCCCGGCCATCAGCGTATAACAGCTTTCAAGGGACGTTCCTTTTTTTCTTTTTAAAAGGTCCAGCAACTTCAATCATCATCGGATGAATGGTGGTTACATCAGCACATTCCGTCTCTGCTGTAAGCCTCAATTTTCTTATCAGGCTCTTAAATAATCATCAGGGTTGGAGCGCGAACAGAACCACTGATCGCGCTGTGACAGCATAAACCTGTCCAATCCGATAGGCACGGGTTTTGGCACCTTCCGGCTGACTGGTATCGAATGTCAGTTCCCATCGCCGTGCCCCGGCACAAGGTGGTAAATGAAAGGGTACCTCCTCATGATGGGCGTTGTAAATCACCAGCAGCGTGGTGTCCGTTCCGGCCCGTCTGACACCACTGGCCTGTGCTCGCCCGTCCATGAGCATGCCGAAACACCGTGTGCCGTTTTCCCAATCGGCAGGTTCCATCGTGTCGCCACTGGCAGCGATCCAGGTGACATCCTGAACACCGAGTTCCTCATCATAGGCACCCGTCAGAAAACGTCCGCGTCGCAGGATGGGGAACCGCTCCCGCAAGGAAATCAGCGTCCGCACAAAGGCTATCAGGGTATGACCATCCGCATCGATGTCCCAGTCGACCCATGAAATCTCGTTATCCTGACAATAGGCATTGTTATTGCCTTGCTGCGTGCGTCCGAACTCGTCGCCCGCCAGCAGCATCGGCGTTCCCTTCGCAAGGAACAGCGTCGCCATAAGATTCCTCTTCTGCCGCTCCCGCAATGCACAGAGCGCCGGATCGTCGCTCGGCCCTTCCACTCCACAATTCCAGGAGCGGTTATGAGAATGGCCGTCCTTGTTATCCTCGCCATTCGCCTCATTATGCTTGTCGTTGTAGGTGACGACATCTTGCATGGTGAACCCGTCATGGGCAGTGACGAAATTCACACTCGCCCATGGCTTGCGGCCACGACGGTTATAAATATCGGCCGAAGCGCATAGCCGCGCAGCCATGGCGGAGGCTGTTTCCTCCCCTTTCCAGAAACCGCGTACCGTATCGCGAAACCGGTCGTTCCACTCGGCCCAGCCGGGCGGAAAACCACCGACCTGGTAGCCGCCCGGCCCCAGATCCCACGGCTCCGCCACCAGTTTCACGCGGGAGAGAACAGGATCCTGCCGGCAGCTGTCCAGAAAGCCGCCTCCTTCATCGAATCCATATGCTTCACGGGCAAGAATAGTTGCGAGGTCGAAGCGGAAACCATCAACATGCATTTCCTCCACCCAATAGCGAAGGCTGTCAGTCACCATCTGCAACACCCGGGGATGAGACAGATTCAGCGTGTTTCCGGTGCCGGTATCGTTGATATAATAACGTGGATCAGGGGCCAGCCGGTAATAGCTGGCATTGTCAATACCGCGGAAAGAAAGGGTCGGGCCCCGCTCATTTCCTTCGGCGGTGTGGTTATAGACAACATCCAGAATCACTTCGAGACCGGCATCATGCAGATGCGCAACCATCTCCTTGAACTCCGCCACTGCACCGGTGGCGGAATAACGCGGATGGGGTGCGAAAAAGCTGATCGTGTTGTAGCCCCAGTAATTGGAAAGGTTCTGTTCGATCAGGAAACGATCATTTATGAAGTAATGAACCGGCAGAAACTCGATGGAGGTCACACCGAGCGATCTGATATGCTTCACCACTTCCTTCACCGACATACCGGCGAACGTGCCTCGCAAAGGCTCCGGCACCATGGGATGACGCATGGTGTAGCCGCGCAGGTGGGTTTCGTAGAAAACCGTTTTTTCCCATGGCACGCTGGGGGGATGATCTCTCCCCCAGGTGAAAGCGGAATCGATCACCCGGCATTTCGGCATGAATCGTGCGCTATCACGCGTATCAAATGAAAGATCTTCCTTCTCATCGCCGATGATATAGCCGTGGCAGGCATCATCCCAGTGCAGATCGCCCACCATCGCCTTGGCATAAGGATCAAGCAGCAGTTTGTGTGGATTGAACCGGTGCCCGACCTCCGGCGCATAGGGACCGTGTACACGATAGGCATAGACCTGCCCGGGCCGGGCATCCGGCAAATAGCCGTGCCAGACCTCATCGGTATATTCTGGCAATTCAATCCGCTGTAACTCCCGCATGCCCGAAGAATCGAACAGACAGAGCTCGACTTTTGTCGCATTGGCGGAAAACAGCGCGAAATTAACGCCCAGCCCATCCCAGGTTGCTCCCAGTGGATAGGGCAGACCCTCACTGATGCGCGTTCTCATGATTGCAATCAGACCTCGACGATGGGGTTCGGCAACAGGGAAGCTATGCTGCCCCAGTTAGGGGGCTTCAGAACAGGGTCATCCAGCCTTTGATCATGCCGGAAGGGGATATGGGTGGGGAGAAAATACCGATACAACCGCGAAACACAGCTTATTCTGCCAGCAGGGAAGGCCTCATCAGCCCGGACAAAGCCGGCAGAATCGTTTGCAGATCACGCTCGGCCCTGCACACCAGATAGAGACCCTCCAGCCTTCCCTGCCCGCCGGAGAGCGGCAACCCGTCCTTATCCAGTGGCACAGCCTGAAGCCCCAGATCAGCATAAAGCTGAAGATAGGTCTCCCCGACACCCCATAAAGCAGTCTCCCGCCCTTCCTGACTCGCCAGATCACGGAGATGCCACACGGCAGAGACACGGTCTGCCTCTGGCCCTGTGGGGTCACCCAGACCGAGAAGAAGCGATCCGACGCGACAGAACGGAATCCCCGCATGCGCTGCCTCCCCCAGAACGACACCATCAGCCTTGGGAATGCTGAGCCCGTTCATACGGGCGCAACGCATCCGCCATTCGGGCGTCCATGGTTGAAAGGTCACATGCGCCGGACGAATCAGTCCCCATATGGCCGCAAGCCCTGCGAGTACCGCCCCGGCCACACTGGCACGGATCGCATTGGGCACATCCGCCGACAGGACAACGCTCCACCAGGATGCCCCTGCCAGTCCGCTCACATGCCGCTCGAACCCTGCCAGCATCAGCAGGCAAATCACCAGGGCAAAAAGCGGTACCACCGTTTCGGCCTGCATCCGGTCACGGAGAGAACGGGCCTGGCGGTAAAACGCCTCCCTGAAGGGAGCCAGCAGCAGCCCGGTCAGAATCAGGACAGCTGAAACCCACAGCCCTTCCCCCCGCACCAGCGAGACCGCAGCCCCGCTGAGCAGCAGCAGAATGGTCATTCCCCACGCCAGACGCACACGCTGCGCCAGACCAACCGCCATGACCAGCAGACCGGTTCCGAGCAGGGAAGGGAAAAACATCTCTGCCTCCCTCGCTGCATCGAACGCATCAATACCGAGCCAGGACAGATCAGGATTGGGATCGACGAAATTGAGGCCAAGCAACAGGGAACCACTCAGAGCCACAGCCCCGGTTGCAGCCCCGACAGCCAGATCAGGCGCGCTCCAGCGTGATGGAGCCGGCAATGCGTCCTGTTCCTGATCCGCTGGCGGAATGGATTTACGGCCGCGCAGCAGAATCTCGTTCCCTGCAAACAAAGCGCCGGATACGAAAAGCGGGATGATGTAATAATACAGACGGAAAACCAGAATCGCACTGACGATCTGCGGCGGGGGCAGCCAGCCTGACAACCCGATCAGAATGGCGCTGTCGAATACGCCCAGTCCTCCTGGAAGATTGGCCGCCAGCCCGGCTGTGTAGGATGACAGATAGACACCGAGAAAACGCAGATAGGTCAGCCCCTCCGCTTCCGGCAGCAACGCATAGAAAATAGCCGCTGTCACTGCCACATCCGCCGTTGCAAGCAGAACCTGTAACACCGCCATCCGTGCGCCCGGCAGTGATATCTCATGGCCGAACATCCGGAAGGTACCGAACATGCGCGCCAGAGTCACATAGCCTGCGACTACAGCCCACATGACCACACCAAGCAGATGCATCCCCCATCCCGGCAGCCACTGGCCGAAGAACGGAACGGATTCCGGCTCCCACAGCAGGATCGCCCCGCCCAGCACCATGCCGCCCAACCCGAAGGTCAGGCTGCAAAAGGCGATGACCTTTCCAATCTGGACCGGTGTCAGGCCCCAGTGCGCATACAGCCTATATCGCACAGCAGCGCCGGAAACCGCCGCAAACCCCAGATTATGCGCCAGTGAATAGGCACAGAAAGACGCCAGAGAGACCTTCCAGTAGCTGACCCGCCGTCCGGCATAAATCGTGCCGAGCCTGTCGTACAAAGTCAGCACGGCATAGGAAACCACCGTATATCCGGCGGAGATCCACAGCACGCGATTGGGGATTTCCTCCAATGCGCGTTTGATGTCATCCACCTTCAGATGGCGGAATTCCCTCTGCACCACATAGATCGCACCGATCAGCAGCAGAATCCCCAGAAAAGCGGGGGCCCGCCGCAGGATCCGCTTGCCGCGAACCAGCAGCCTCAGCTGGCGGATCCGCTTTGCGTCAAGCCGTGGGAGTGTTTTGGCGCGCAAGGGCGGCCTCGATCAGAGAAGCGGTTTCAGCAACGCCGTAGACGGCAACAAAGTTACCGAAGCGCGGCCCCTCCACCTGGCCCAACAGCACCTGATAAAGACAGCCGAACCAGGCGCGTAATTCTGCGAATTCATGTCTCTTGCCGACCTCGAACACTGCATTCTGCAGGACGGTTTCGGACGCATCCGGTTCCATAGCCCGCAACACATCGCGCAGATCAACCAGGGCAGCCCGCTCGGTCTCTGTCGGGTCGCGATAGTTTTTCTGCGGCAGCACGAAATCACGGTAATACATCACCGCATGATCGGCCAGCCGCGCCAGAAACGGCTGGTTCTCCGGCGTGGCACCGGGGCAGTAGCGGCGGATGAAGCCCCACAGAATATCGGCATTCTCCGCATTCACCACACTGGCCAGATTGAGCAACATCGCGAAACTGAGCGGACTGCGCTGGTCCGGCACCTGCCGTCCGGCAATATGCCAGGAGGGATTGGTCTTCAGCGCGGCCTCATCCTGAGTCGCGGCTTTATCGGCATGGGCGAGATATTCATCGGCAGCACGCGGGATCACGTCGAAATACAGGCGCTTGGCCCGCTGCGGCGCGTTATACATGTATTGTGCCAGACTTTCCGGCGGGGCATAGCGCAGCCATTCCTCGACGGACAGGCCATTGCCCTTCGACTTGCTGATCTTCTGACCATGCTCGTCCAGAAACAGCTCGTAGGTCAGCGTCACCGGCGGCTGGCCACCGAGAATGGAGCAGATGCGGGAGGATAGCCGCACACTGTCGATCAAATCCTTGCCCGACATTTCATAATCGACACCCAGCGCATACCAGCGCATCGCCCAGTCGGCCTTCCACTGCAACTTGGCGGCACCACCGGTGACCGGCGTCTCGAAACGTTTGCCATTCTCGTCCCGCCAGACGATCGTTCCAGCCTCCACATCACGATGCTCGATCGGCACCTGCATCACGATACCGGTTTCCGGATGAAGCGGCAGGAAGGGGGAGTAGGTCGCCCGACGCTCCGGCCCCAGCGTCGGCAGGATGACAGCGGTCACCTCATCATACACTTCCAGCAACCGGCGAAGGGCCACATCAAACCGGCCCGACCGATAATACTCGGTGGAGGACGCGAATTCATAGGAAAAGCCGAACCCATCCAGAAAGCTGCGCAGCCGGGCATTGTTATGAGCACCGAAACTGTCATGGGTGCCAAACGGATCCGGCACGCTGGTCAACGGACGGCCGATGAACTCGGCCAGCATCTCCTTGTTCGGGACGTTATCCGGCACCTTGCGCAGCCCGTCCATATCATCGCTGAAAGCCAGCAGGCGGGATGGCAGGCCGGTCAGCTCCGTAAAGGCATTCCTCACCCAGGAGGTGCGCGCGACTTCCCCGAACGTGCCAATATGCGGCAGGCCGGATGGGCCATAGCCGGTCTCGAACAGCGCCTCCTTTTTTCCGGTTGCAGCCAGACGCGCGGAAACGCGCTGCGCTTCCTCAAAAGGCCATGCCTTGGGAACCTCCGGCACAGGGCCGGAAGAGGAGGGATCAGAAGGAGAAGAAGCGGATAAAGACGTCACCATGCGGCGCAAGCTAGAAACGGCAGGCCGTCCGGTCAATCGGAGCCGTGAACATGGCTCCGCTGATCGGCAGGAAATGCTGCCTGATCACTCAGCGACACGATGCGCAGATACGCTCTGGCGGCCAGCCTGCTTAGCCCTATAAAGGGCTGATGCAGTCCCGGCCCCCCAGCATCATCCGGCAGGAATCTTCTTCACAGGCAGGGTATGCCGCCCTTGTCGCCGGATACGGACAGGCAGCACTCATTGATCCGGATGGCGTGCTGCATCAGACCAGCAGCGCCAGAGCCGCCGCCATGCTGCGCACACTGCCGCCTGTGCTGGTTATTCATGCGCCCGCCACACTGAACCGGCTTGCTCTGCATGGCCATGCCGTGCCGTGCCTTGATTTGCTGGAACTGTTTGCTTTCGTGCTGCCCGGCAAGACCGCCTCTCCTACCCCGCGCGGGCTGGCGCTGGCGCTTGATCTGCCACCGCCGGGACCTGGCCTGGAGGAACAGGTCACCAGCCTGTCCCGACTGGCGTCCAATCTGCTGAACCGGTTGCAAGCCGGACGCATGACACCCTTGAACCGCGATGCTGCGGCTCTCGCTGCACGGATGGGACAAAGCGGCTGGGCATGGGCGCCTTATGTCATGCAGGCGCTGGGACAGCCCGATGCCGCCGCACAGGCCAATGCGCTGAGAATCTGGAACCGGCTGCCGGAATGGGAAGACCTGCCACCCCCACCGCCCCCATCCTCCCACCCGGTCAGCGATGCCGAGGCAAGGAGCCGCCTGCGCAGCATTCTCGGCACTGATGCGGAGCAACGACCGGGACAGGCGGATTATGCGGGTGCCGCCAGCGCCGCCTTTGCGCCGAGACAAAGCCGGGGCGATCCTCATCTGGTGCTGGCCGAGGCAGGCACCGGCACCGGCAAAACGCTGGGCTATATCGCCCCTGCCAGTCTGTGGGCCGAGCGTAACCACGGGTCCGTCTGGATCAGCACCTATACCCGCCATCTGCAACGGCAGATCGAAGGTGAGTTGGCCCGGCTATTTCCAGATCCCGTCATCAGGCGGCAGAAAACCGTGTTGCGCAAAGGACGGGAGAACTATCTCTGCCTGCTGAATTTCGAGGACGCCGTGGCCAGCGTGGCAGGGCTGGCGCATACCCGCACCATTCCGCTCGCGCTGCTGGCACGCTGGGCACTGGTGACGGAAGATGGTGATCTGCAAGGCGGCGATCTTCCCGGCTGGCTGCCGGAACTGTTTGGTGGCGGGTTGCTGCCGGCACTGGCGGACCGGCGCGGCGAATGTATTCACGCCGGATGCGGCCACTGGAAGAAATGCTTTGTGGAACACAGCATCCGGCGGGCACGCGGGGCCGATCTGGTGGTGGCCAATCACGCGCTGGTCATGGCGCAGGCAGTGTGGGGTGGGCTGGACGACACGACAGTTCCCACGCGCTATGTTTTTGACGAGGGCCACCATGTCTTCGATGCCGCCGATGGTGCGTTTTCGGCCATCCTGTCAGGGATGGAGACGGCAGAACTCCGTCGCTGGCTGCGCGGAGCGGAAGGCGGCCGTTCCCGCGCCCGCGGTCTGCGCCGCAGGCTGGAGGAACTGGTGGCCGATGATCCCGACCTTCAGGCCCCGCTGGAAGCAGCCCTGACCGCCGCCACCGCTCTGCCCCCGCAAGGCTGGCAGATGCGTCTGGCCGAAGCGGCCCAGGATGCACAGGAACACCCGGATTCTTCACCCGGCAATATCCTGCTGCCCGATCTCGGCGGGATTGAGGCCGGACGGCAAAATCCGGCGGAGGCTCTGCTGCATCTGCTGCGGCGTCAGGCTCTGGCACGGTCAAACGACAAAACCGAGCTGCCCCGCACCGCCATTGAAGCCGATCTGCATCCGGTTCTGCCCGAACTCCCTGACGCTGCTGCTGTGCTGGATCGGGCGCTGGACCGTATCCTCCAACCGCTGAAAACCCTCCGCCAGCGTCTGGCCGACCGGCTGGAAAGCGAGTCCGACACGCTCGATCAGCCAACCCGCAGCCGGATTGAGGCCACCTGCCGCTCTCTGGGACGCCGGGCCATCGACCCGCTTTCAGCGTGGCGTACCATGTTGCTGGCAATCCAGTCACCGCCACCGGAAGCAGGGCTCCGGCCGGAGCATGTGCATTTCATCCGCCTGCAACGCGGCGATACGGGAGACCGGGATGTCGGATTGCACCGGCATTGGCTGGACCCGACCATTCCTTTTACCGCCACGCTGGCTTCGCCCGCGCATGGATTGCTGATCACCTCAGCCACATTGCGCGACGGCGGCATGGAGGATCAGGCCGCCGCCTGGGAAGCGGCCGAAGCACAAGTCGGCGCGCCGCATCTGCCCTCCCCCGCTATCCGTGCCGCTCTGGCCAGCCCGTTCGACTATGCGACACAGACGCGCGCCTTCATCATCACCGATGTAGGGTACGAACTTGCGGCACTCGCCGCTGCCTATCGCACCCTGTTTCTGGCGGCCGGCGGCGGAGGATTAGGGCTGTTTACCGCTATCACCCGGCTGCGCGCCGTTCATGCACGGATTGCACCCACCCTGGAAGCGGAGGGAATACAAGTCCTTGCCCAGCATGTGGATGCCATGGACAACACCACGCTGGTGGATGTCTTTCGTACCGAAATCGATTCCTGTCTGCTCGGCACCGATGCCATGCGTGACGGGGTCGATGTGCCGGGTCGCGCCCTGCGGCTTGTTGCGTTCGAACGCGTGCCTTGGCCGCGTCCGGACATTCTGCATCGGGAACGCCGTATTCATCTTTCCGGCGGCATGCCGTCAGCTTATGACGAGCGCATCACACGCATGAGATTGCGGCAGGCTTTCGGGCGGCTTGTGCGCAGCGCTTCCGACAGGGGAGTATTCATACTGCTGGACCGCCGGACGCCCAGCCGCCTTCTCTCCGCCTTTCCCCCCGGCGTCACAGTCAGACGGGTCGGGCTGGCGGAAGCCGCCGCAGAAACAGCCGATTTTCTGAGAACCGAACACAAAAACGTGATGCGTGCCGAGCCATTCGGAATGTGATGCGTTTCCGCTTGCACCTCTTGCCAGTATCAGCGAGTTTTTTCCTATGTTGACCCGTGAAACACTGACCCCCCAGGAAGCCCTTGTGTGTACGATGGTGCTGGTGGCGGCTGCCGATGGCGGTATCACCGACCGCGAAATCGGCACGATGGCCGGCCTGGTCCAGTTTCTGCCGGTTTTTCAAGGTTTCACGGCTCAGGAACTGGCCAGCGCGAGCGACGCCACGGTCAATCTGCTGCGGGATGAAAACGGGCTGGCCCATGCCTCCCGTCTGATTCGCAACGCCTTGCCGAACCGGCTGCGCGAAACCGCCTATGCTCTTGCCTGCGAAGTCATCGCCGCCAGCAGCGAAGCCCAGCAACCTTCATTGCGTATGCTGGAGATGGTGGCTCACGAACTGCATCTGGACCCGCTTGTCATCACCGCCATCGAACGCTGCACCCGCGCGCGCCACCAGCGGGTCTGATTCTTTACCCTGCCGGAGCCAGCCCGGTCAGAACCTGACGGAACATGTGCCGTCAGGGAGCGTTCGCCTTCCATGACACCAAAACCATGGGAGATGACGGAATGAGCCACGATCACAGCAAGCAAAGCCCGGATTTTCAGCCCTCCGTAACCCTGATACAAGCCCATTTCGACAGCGATGAAGCCGTGCAGGCTGCCATTGATCGTGTGATGCAGGCCGGAATCGACCGTGGCGCCATTTCCCTGACCAATCGGGCCAATGCCCAGGCCGGTCCCGATGGCAGTGTCGATGCACCCACCACGGAAACAGATCATCGCCAGTTACGCACGCTCGGAGCAGGAGTGGCAGCGGCGGCAGGCGCTATGGCTGCTGCCGGGGCTGTGGTAGCGACAGGCGGGGCAGCCTTGCCGGTGGTAGGGGCGGCGCTGGCAGGTGGTGCCATTGCAGGAGGTGCTGCGGAAGGCATCGGGCAGGCGGCCAGCCATGCCGGACACGAAAAACGTGAAACAGCCGCAGAGGCCAATGCGCTGATCCTCTCAGTCTCCGTGCAGGATACGAACCAGCAATATCGTGCCGAACGGGCCTTGTCAGAGGCAGGGGGAACCTCGATCAACCGGGTCGAGAAGGGCTGACCCGTCCTTATCCATGTCTGAACATAAAAAAACCGGTCGCTCCATCAGGAACGACCGGTTTTTATGATCTTATGATCAGACCAACCCGATGCGGTAAAGCATCAGGCTGGATGAGCAATCAATCAGGCCACGCGAAGGTTGGTGGCAGCGGCCTTGCCGCGTTCCATCGCAACTTCGTATGTCACCTTCTGACCTTCGTCCAGGCCACGCAGACCAGCCGCCTGAACAGCGGTGATATGCACGAATACATCCTTACCGCCATCCTGCGGCATGATGAATCCGAAGCCCTTTGTGGCGTTGAACCACTTAACTGTACCCGTAGCCATAGCGCGTCACTTCTCCGTCGTTAACACCACACACATTGTGCGGTGATCGACAACCGAGCCTTTTGTATTACTTGAAGGCTCCCCCCGGTGGGGCACCGGTGCATATGTTCCGAAAAACACTCTCACCGGGAACGGACGCGCAGCAAGGCAAGCAAAAGTACGATTGACAGTTTGCAGTGGGACAGAAAGCTCCGCAGATGTCAATTGCGGATCAATGACAAGCCGCCTTGATGATCGACCAAAAACAGGCTTCTGCTTTGGCGATTCAACACGGCTTAAAGAAAAAGGGCGGCCACCAGGGCCGCCCTTCAACCGTCCGATGAACGGATGGATCAGAAATCCATATCGCCCATGCCGCCCGGAGGCGCACCGGCCGGAGCTTTCTTTTCCGGCTTCTCGGCAATCATCGCCTCGGTGGTGATCAGCAGGGCTGCGACGGAAGCCGCATCCTGCAGAGCCGTACGGACGACCTTCGCCGGGTCGATGATACCGGCCGACACCAGATCCTTGAACTCGCCGGTCTGGGCATCGAAGCCGAAATTATAAGTGCCGTTTTCCAGAACCTTGCCGGCGATCACCGCACCGTCTTCACCCGCATTCTCGGAGATCTGACGCAGCGGTGACTGCAGGGCACGGCGGATAATTTCAATACCGACCTTCTGGTCGCCATTGTCATAGCCGAGATCGGCCAGCTTCAGGGAAGCACGGGCCAGAGCCACGCCACCACCCGGAACGATGCCTTCCTCGACCGCGGCACGGGTCGCATGCAGGGCATCATCGACGCGGTCCTTGCGCTCCTTCACCTCGACCTCGGTGGAGCCGCCGACGCGGATAACCGCAACGCCGCCTGCCAGCTTCGCCAGACGTTCCTGCAGCTTTTCACGGTCGTAGTCAGAGGTGGTTTCCTCCGCCTGCGCACGGATCTGGCTGCAACGGCCCTTGATGTCGTCGGGAGAACCGGCGCCTTCGACGATCGTGGTGTTTTCCTTCTCGATCAGCACGCGCTTCGCGGTGCCGAGCTGCTGAAGGGTGACGGTTTCCAGCTTGATGCCCAGATCTTCGCTGATCACCGTACCACCGGTCAGGATCGCGATATCTTCCAGCATCGCCTTGCGACGATCACCGAAGCCCGGAGCCTTCACGGCCGCGATCTTCAGACCACCACGCAGCTTGTTCACGACCAGGGTGGCCAGGGCTTCGCCCTCGACATCCTCGGCGATGATCAGCAGCGGACGGCCGGACTGCACGACGCTTTCCAGCAGCGGCAGCAGCGGCTGCAACTGGGCCAGCTTCTTTTCGTGGATCAGAATATAGGGGTTATCCAGCTCCGCGATCATCTTCTCCGGATTCGTGATGAAATACGGAGAGACATAGCCACGGTCGAACTGCATGCCTTCGACGACGTCCAGCTCGGTCTGGATGCCCTTGGCTTCCTCAACCGTGATGACGCCTTCATTGCCGACCTTCTGCATCGCCTCGGAGATCATACGGCCGATCTCGCTTTCGCCATTGGCGGAGATGGTGCCGACCTGAGCGGTCTCGGAGGGATTGGTGATCTTGCGGCTGTTGGCCTTCAGATCCTCGATCACCACGGCGACGGCCTTGTCGATGCCGCGCTTCAGGTCCATCGGGTTCAGGCCAGCGGCCACGGCCTTGGCGCCTTCACGCACGATCGCCTGGGTCAGGACGGTCGCGGTGGTGGTGCCGTCACCGGCCTTGTCATTGGTCTTCGAGGCCACTTCGCGCACCATCTGGGCGCCCATGTTCTCGAACTTGTCGGCCAGCTCGATTTCCTTGGCGACGCTCACGCCGTCCTTGGTGATGCGGGGTGCGCCGAAGCTCTTGTCGATGACCACGTTACGGCCTTTCGGACCAAGGGTCACCTTCACCGCATCGGCCAGAATGTCCACGCCACGCAGCATGCGCTGACGGGCGTCGCCACCGAATTTTACGTCTTTGGCTGCCATTGTCGTTTCTCTCGATTACAGTCTGTGGGGAGGAAAACAGGACTTCATTCAGAACAAAGGCGCAGGCTTTTGCCGTGCGCAGCCTTATCCGATGATGCCCATAATGTCGCTTTCCTTCATGATCAGCAGCTCTTCGCCGTCGATCTTCACTTCCGTGCCGGACCACTTGCCGAACAGCACGCGATCGCCAGCCTTGACATCGAGCGGCTGAATCTGGCCCTGCTCGTTACGTGCGCCGGCGCCGACGGCGACGATTTCGCCTTCCATCGGCTTTTCCTTGGCGGTGTCAGGAATGATGATGCCGCCAGAGGTTTTTTCCTCAGCGTTCAGGCGACGGACCACGACGCGGTCGTGCAGGGGACGGAAACTTGCCATCGGAAAACGCTCCATAAAACTCGTGCGCCTCTGTCCGGCGCTTGATGGGCTCGTTTGTTAGCACTCCCATGCGGGGAGTGCCAGCCATGTATGGCAGCTCATTTCATTTTTCAAGCAATTCGGTGTTCGGATCCTGTGAATTTTTGGCAGCCACAGCGCATCGCGAGTGCTAATTTATTGATAAGAAACATTTTTCTTGAAATCAGCCAAACCGCGATGTCACGCTTCTGAAACGGGCTGCGGTCAGACGGGCGCAGGCCCGGTTTTTTACCGTCAGGAGGCACCCTTATGAATCTTGGCCGTCAGTTGCAGGACTATCGTCTGACCACCGCTGAAATTCTCTATCACCTGCCCGATCATCCCGCCCTGTTGCAGAGCTATATCTGGCAGGAGCTGGACATGGCCCCCCGCTTTCCCGAACTTCATAAATTCCTGGATTTCTGGAGTCGTGAGCTTGAGGGCAAACTCCATTCGGTGCGCGTGACAGCTGCCGGTCTGATTACACCCGGCGAGATTCGTCATCCGGCGCTGGTGGCCACTCTGCACTGACGCTGTCATCCGGCTGTATCGCCTCCCGTCCCAGCCGGGTACGGCGATACAGCCAGAACCCAAGCATCGTGGACATGCAGAACAGAACGATCGCCAGCGCCAACTGGACGCCATGACCGATTCGGGTGCCCCCGCCCAGCAGCACGAACACCAGCGTTTGCGGGATAAATCCGACGATACTGGCCGCCACAAAAGGGATGGGGCGGATATCCAGCACGCCGGCCAGAATATTGAGCAGCAGATTACTGCCAACCGGCAGCAGACGCAGGGTCAGGGTGGCGCTGAAGGGATGCACGGCCAGAAGCCGGCTGAGCCTGACCAGACGGCCGCCCTGGTCCCGTCTTGCCAGAAAACGCCGCATCCAGGCGCGCGCCAGCAGCCGTGCCCAGAGAAAATCGACAACGCAACCCAGCGCGGTGGCCGACAAGGCCAGTCCAAATCCTTCTGCCGCCCCGAAACTGTATCCACCTGCAAAGGCCACCACCTGACGCGGCATTCCGACTGCACAGGACAGGGCAGCCAGCAGCAGATAGGACATCCCGCCACCCGTGCTGCGCAGCCTTTCAACCGACAGCCCGTGCATGATCAGCCCGGCCCCAACCAGACCGGCAATCAGCAAGAGCAGCTTGCCGACGCTTTTCCACAAAGAAGGGGCGACACGCAGCGATACGGACGGAGCAGCCTCGGGAGGCTCGGTTGTGACCATGGCCATCCCGGTTAGCGTCATGACCGGGCAGCATCAAGCCATACAGGTGACCCATACTGTTGCCATCGCCATGCCTGCTGTTCGCCCGCTGCTGAAACCGTTATAGAGCAGGCATCATGTCAGATCATATCCGTGCCGCATCCTCCCCATCCCGCCATGGCAGCGAACATGGGTGGCAGCATGCCGTGACCCCGCAGCAGCGTAACCGCATTCTGGTTGCAACATGGATGTTCACGCTCTGCTTCATGATTCTGGTCATGGTCATGCTCGGAGGGGCAACACGGCTGACCGGTTCCGGCCTGTCCATCATGGAATGGGCACCGCTGATGGGCACGCTGCCACCGACCTCCCAGACTGAATGGGAGCGGCTATACGCGCTGTATCAGAAGATCCCGCAATACGCGCTGGTCAATCATGGCTTCGGGCTGGACGGGTTCAAGCATATTTTCTGGCTGGAATGGACGCATCGGCTGTGGGGACGCCTGATCGGGCTGGTTCTGTTGCTGCCGCTGATCTTTCTGGCGGTGACGCGCCGGATCGAGCGCAGCCTGATCCCCCGCCTGATCCTGATTTTCGTGCTGGGCGGGCTGCAGGGTGCAGTCGGCTGGTTCATGGTCGCCTCCGGTTTTTTTCCGGACAGCACGGCAGTTTCGCCCTATCGCCTTGTGGTTCATCTTTCCTTTGCCCTACTGCTTTACAGCGCCCTGCTCTGGACTGCGCTCTCGGTCCTGAATCCTGAGCCGCGCCCACTCCCCGGCACGGTGGGACTACGCCGGATGAGCGCGGTCACGCTGGGGCTGGTCTGTATCACCATCATTGCCGGCGGGTTCGTCGCCGGTATTCATGCCGGGCTGGATTACAATACCTTCCCGCTGATGGATGGACGCCTGGTCCCGGAAGGTTACGGCGAAGGCCACCGTGCCATGTTCGAAAACATTCCCACCGTCCAATTCGATCACCGCCTGCTGGCCACATTGACGGCCCTGACCGCGTTGCTTACCGGGCTGATCGGATTCCGCAGAGGCGGCAATGCCCGACGTGCCGTTTTACCGCTGATGGTCGCCGTGATCTTGCAATATGCGCTTGGCATCGCCACGCTTCTGAGTGTCGTCGCCGTTCCAGTGGCCGTGGTCCATCAGGGCATGGCTGTCCTGCTGCTGACGGCCGCGATCGTCACCCTGCATAGTCTGCGTGGTGCCGGCCGCACCGCTTCCATCAATGCCCCGGCCTCTTCTCACTAGCCGGGCAGGAGTTGTCATGAGTCTCGATACCGCCCTCGCCGCCACCGATCACCTGTTCTTCGAACGGGCGGACGCGACCCTCGATCAGGACAGCGCCCTGAAAATCACGCAGGATGCCCTGCTCGGGGCCGAGGATGGGGAGCTGTTCCTGGAATATCGGGAAAGCGAGGTCGTCAGTCTGGATGATGGCCGCATTCGCGGCGCAAATTTCGACACCGCCACGGGCTTTGGCCTGCGCGCCGTCGCCGGTGAAGCCACCGGATATGCCCATGCCGGGGAGATCAGCGAAGCCGCCTTGCGCCGTGCCGCCACCACCGTGGCCTCCGTCGCGTCCGGCCATGGCGGTACCCTCGCCGAGCCGCCGCGGGCGACCAACGCACGGCTCTACAGCGACGCCAACCCGCTGCCGAGCGTCGATTTCGCCACCCGCACCGCCCTGCTCGCTACCATCGACGCCTATGCGCGGGAAAAAGACGCCCGCGTGCGGCAGGTGACGGCCTCGATCGTCGGGGAATGGCAGGCTGTTCAGATTATCCGCGCCGATGGCTTGCGCGTCGCTGATCTGCGCCCGCTGGTCAGGCTGAATATCGCCGTCATCGTCGAACAGGATGGCCGCCGGGAAAGCGGCAGCTTCGGCACGGGGGGCCGCTATGGCTATGATCGCCTCCTAACCGAGGAAACATGGAAAAACGGGATAGACGAAGCCCTGCGCCAGGCGCTGATCAACCTCGACAGCCGCCCGGCCCCCGCCGGGGAAATGCCGGTTGTGCTCGGCTCCGGCTGGCCCGGCATCCTGCTGCATGAAGCCATCGGCCACGGGCTGGAAGGCGATTTCAACCGCAAGAAAACCTCCGCCTTTGCCGGGCTGATGGGACAGCGGGTCGCAGCCCCGGGCGTTACCGTGGTCGATGACGGCACCCTGCCGGACCGGCGCGGCAGCCTGACCGTGGACGATGAAGGCACGCCTTCCTCCCGCACCGTGTTGATCGAGGATGGGATTCTCACCGGCTATATGCAGGATAGGCTCAATGCCCGGCTGATGGGCGTCCGCCCTACCGGCAATGGCCGCCGCCAGTCCTATGCCTATGCACCGATGCCCCGTATGACCAACACCATCATGCTGGGCGGCACGCATGAGAAGGAAGAAATGATCCGCTCGGTGAAACGCGGCCTGTACGCAGCAAATTTCGGCGGCGGCAGCGTGGACATCACCTCCGGCAAATTCGTGTTTTCCGCCAGCGAGGCCTACCTGATCGAGGATGGCCGCATTACCGCGCCGGTCAAGGGTGCAACCCTGATCGGCAACGGGCCAGACAGTCTGACGAAAGTCGAGATGATCGGGCCGGATGTTGCGCTGGACCCTGGAATTGGCACCTGCGGCAAAAGCGGTCAGGGCGTTCCGGTCGGTGTCGGGCAGCCAACGCTGAAACTGACCGGCCTGACCATCGGCGGTACAGCCGACTGAGAGGGTTGCCTCATTACCGGGACGAACGTTTTCATTGCGGTGTGCGGTGTATCCTTACCGATAGAATCCGGAAGGCTGGGGTCTATCGGTAAGGATACACCCCTGCTGCACTCTGAAGATGAATGAGATTTAAACAGATTCAGGCTTTTCTCCCGGCTCTCTCCATGCCAGCGATAGTTCCTGTTTCATGGTAAGCCCTGATAAGGCTTGAGAGCATCCAATGATCAAACGTGGCGTGATAAATCGCATTGTCTGGAAAACCGGCGCTTTATTGGCATTCGCCGCTCCGGCCATTGGTACGCTCACAGTTCCTTTCATGGCCCATGCCATGCAGGAGAATAATTCTGCATCTTCCTCTTCCATCCAGGTGGCAACATCCTCCCCACCGCCGAGCTGCCCGGCTTACGAGATGCCGCCCCTGCATCTCAAAAATCTGCGGGATGCGCTGGAGGATAATGAACAGGTGGTGATCGTCGCCATCGGTTCCTCTTCCACGCAGGGATGGATGTCGTCAGATATTGGTGCCTCCTACCCTGCTTTGTTGCAGAAGGAACTGTCAGAGGCTCTGCCGCATGCTCATATCGCCGTGATCAACCGGGGCATCGGCGGGGAGGACGTTGCCGAGGAAACCCCGCGCCTGCAAAGTGACGCGCTGGATGTTCATCCTCAGGCCGTGATCTGGCAGGTCGGCGCCAATGGGGCGATGCGCAATATCAGCCCTGACGTATTCCGCAAGATGGTCATGGCTGGTGTCGTCCGGATGCACAAAGCATCCGCCGATGTGGTGCTGATGGATAATCAGCGGGCACCCCGTATCATCGCAACCAAGGAAGGTCCTTTACTGGACAGCACCATGGCCTCCATTGCCCACAAAACCGGCGCGGCGCTGTTCCAGCGTGGGCAATTAATGGATCACTGGCGGGATATGGGTCACCCATACGCTGATTTCATCGCCTCAGACGGGCTGCATCATAACGATCTGGGGTATCGCTGCGTGGCCCATGCCCTGGCACAGGCTATTCTGGCAGGGCTCAAGGAAACCGGGGCCAAACAGGATACCATCTCCGGCCTTCCTCATCACGCCGCTCATCCCGCAGTCAGAAAAGCCTCCCCCGGCGATGCTCACGGACCGGATGGGGATGATGATGGAGATGATGATGGCAGTTAGGCGACCTGAGCCTCGTTGAAAATCCGGCTCACATCCCCTGCCCAGACGCTCTGATAGCGGTTCAGCCAGTGCTCCGCCTGTGTTGGAGCGCCGCCTTCCACGATGTCGCGCAGCGGATCGAGGTATACTTCTTCCCCCTGCCCACGGGCACGCAGACCGTCCGCGGCGATGGCGACCAGATCGCGGGCCAGGTCGCGTACCGTGCCATCCGCAAAAGGCGTATTCACTGCCTGCCTTGCGACCTCCGACCGCAATCCGACCAGACTCTGCCATCCATGCCGGTTCATCAGCGCGGTCGCGGCCTCCAGCGCAGCATCATCGTAAAGCAGACCAACCCAGAGCGCCGATTGAGCCAGCATCATCGCCATACTGCCGGCATCAGCACCCCGCATTTCCAGAAAACGCTTCAGTCGGACTTCAGGGAAAGCCGTCGTGGTGTGATCGGCGAAATCACCGATGGTCGGACGCTCCCCTTCCCGGCCCGGCAGACGCCCGGCCATGAAATCACGGAAACTGGCTCCGGCGACATCGACATATCCGCCATAGCCCTCACCGGGGCGATGCACGAAATACATCGGCACATCCAGCAGCCACTCTGTCCAGCGCTCGAAGCCGAACCCGTCCTCGAACACGATGCCCGGCAATCCGGTGCGATGGGGGTCGGTATCCGTCCAGATATGGGCGCGATAGGACAGGTAACCGTTCGGCTTGCCCTCCGTGAAGGGAGAGTTCGCAAACAGCGCCGTGGCCACCGGCTGGAAGGCCAGCGCAACCCGGAATTTGCGGACCATATCCGCCTCTGATTGCGTATCCAGATTCACCTGCACGGTACAGGTGCGCAGCATCATGTCCAGCCCGAGCGTCCCGACTTTGGGCATGTAGGCACGCATGATTTCGTACCGGCCCTTTGGCATCCACGGTATCGCGGCGCGGCTGTGCAGCGGCTGGAACCCCAGCGGCGCGAAACCCAGACCCAGCGGAGCTGCGACACGATGCAACTCGGCAAAATGGATTTGAAACTCCTGCCTTGTCTGGTGCAGGTTCGTCAGCGCACCACCGGACAGCTCAAACTGCCCGCCTGGCTCCAGCGACAAAGAGGCACCCAGGGAAGAGGACGGACCTTTCAGGCCGATGGAGTGGCCACGGTCCAGAATCGGTGTCCAGCCCTCTGCCGCCTTGGCAGTGTGCAGACCTTCCAGAATCGCCGCAATTCCGGCAGGGCCATCATAGGGAGGGGCAGCAAGATCGGTCAGGGAAAAGCCGAATTTCTCGTGCTCGGTGCCGATACGCCAGTCGGAACGCTCACGGCAGCCGCTGGCAAGATAGTCTGCAAGCTGACGGGTCGTGGTCGCCGGAGTGGTATCGGCGTCTCCTGGATTGGACATCGGCTTCCTGACTGACTGGAACGTTACAGGGTCGAATCCCTGCGGCTACTCAAGCGGCATATCAGACACAGGCGGAGCTGTCAGCAAGGCCAGCCCGGCAATGGCGGCGGTCTCCGCACGCAGCACCGTTCGCCCGAGAGACACGGGAATAACATGCGCGTGGGAACGCAACATGACCAGTTCCTGTTCCGCAAATCCTCCTTCCGGGCCGGTCAGCAGGGCCGATGGGCCGGCCACCCCTCTGGCATGCGCCACATCGGACCGTTCGATTGCCGCATAGAGTCGCCGATCCTCCGGCCAGTCGCGTAACAGGGCCGGCAATGGCTGAGGCGCCTGAAGCACCGGAATGCTCAGACGTTCACACTGCTCTGCGGCTTCAACCGCGATGGCTTCCAGCCTTGCCGCATTGATGCGTTCGGCATTGGTACGGGTGGTCATCACCGGAATCAGGCGGGAGACGCCAAGCTCGGTCGCTTTCTGCACCACCAGTTCGGTATTAGTGCGCTTCAGCAGGGCAAAAACCAGCCATGGCCCCTCTTCAGGGACGGGGGAACGAATCTGCTCCGTCAGGCTGAGTGTCGCCCCCTTACGGTCGATCCTCTCAATCACAGCCCGCCATTCTCCATCCGTGGCATTGAACAGGCTGAGTGCATCCCCCACCCCCCGCCGCATCACGGTGCCGAGGTAATGGGCGCGCGCTGTATCCAGTGTTAAATGCTCGCCCCCACGCAGGGCGTGGTCCATATGCAGCCGGATGGAAGGGGCACGGGCGGATGAAAAACGATTCGAGGCTGTCATGACGGGGCATCCTGCCACAAACCCTGCCCGCACGGCAGAGAAGATACCAAGGCCTCACACCGATCTCCGCCCCGATGGCTGGATTACCCGCCTGCCCCGGCGGATACAGCCTTACGCCCTGTTGGCCCGTCTCGACCGGCCTGTCGGCATCTGGCTGCTGTTTCTGCCGGGCGTATGGGGAATTCTGGCGGCACGGCCACCGGACCGGGAAAGCCTGCGCCTGATCGTAATGTTTTTGATCGGCAGCGCGGTGATGCGGTCGGCGGGCTGCGTCGTCAACGATATGTGGGACCGTGATCTGGACCGCAGCGTCGCCCGCACCGCCAGCCGGCCACTGGCCGCGGGAGTGCTGGGGATGCGTCAGGCGACTGTATTTCTTGGCCTGCTGCTGCTGGCGGGATTCATGGTTCTGCTTCAGCTTCCGCGCATGGCACAAATTGCCGCCGCTTCATCCCTGCTGCTGGTGGCTATCTATCCGCTCGCCAAGCGCGTGACATGGTGGCCGCAACTGGTGATGGGATTCACGTTCGGCTTCGGCGCACCCGCAGGTGCCATCGCCGCAGGCGCGGAGACAGGGCCGCACTGGTGGCTTGTGGGGTTCCTGTATGCCGCCGCTATTTTCTGGGATCTCGGTTTCGATACGATCTACGGGTTTCAGGATATCGAGGATGATGCCGTGATCGGCGTCAAATCCACCTCCCGCCGTTTCGCGCATATGCCGCGGCGTTTCGTCGGCACAAGCTATGCCTTGATGGTGGTTTTCCTGATTCTTGCCGGGATCAGGGCCGGGCTGCCATGGCTGTATGACCTTGCACTGACACTGCCCGCCGCTCTGCTGCTGTGGCAGGTACACAGGCTGGATATTCTCAATCCCGCAGCCTGTCTGGGCGCTTTCCGGGCCAATACCCGAATCGGGCTGGCCGTGGCGGGCGCATTCCTTTGGGGCTGGATCGGATTGTTGCCATGAAAGACACTGCCTTCATCCGCGAGAATACGGCATGGTCCCACGCGCCTCTGGTGCCGGAGCTCGGGCTGTTTCTGGCCACCGCCATCACCCCGATCTGGCAGGCCACGGAAGACTGGCTGGCGCAACGGAATGTCGAGCCGCCTTTCTGGGCCTTTGCGTGGCCGGGCAGTCAGGCCATTGCCCGTCACGTGCTGGATCATCCCGAGCTGGTGAAGGGCCGGCGGGTGCTGGATTTCGCGGCAGGATGCGGGCTGGCGGCCTTGGCCTGCGCCCGCAGTGGCGCACAGGAGGCAGAGGCAGCCGAGATAGATGGGCTGGCTCTGGCCGCCACCACGCTGAACGCGACTGAAAACGGCCTGACCGTCCGTCTGGCCGAAGGCGATGTGGTGGGCAGCCCATGCCGCTGGGATCTGATCCTTTGCGGCGATGTCTGTTACGAGGCCCCCATGACCCGTCACATCATGCCGTGGCTGCGGCGCATGGCGAAAACGGCAGAGGTCTGGATTGCTGATCCCGGACGAAGCTACCTGCCGCAAGAGGGTATGACCGCTTTCGCCGAATATACCGTGCCGACCACGCTGGAGCTGGAAGACCGCACCGAACGGCATGTCCGCCTGTTTCGTCTTGCTCCCTGACCCCTACCGCTTCATCAGTACCGGAATGCGCGCATGTTCCATCACATGCCGCGTCACACCCCCTAAAATCATCTGTCTCAGGCGAGAATGGGAATAAGCCCCCATCGCCAGCAGATCGCAGGAAAAATCCTCTGCCGCCTGTAACAACCCGGCTCCGACACTCCCGTCGACCGGATTGAAATGAGCAATATCCGCCCGAATACCGTGACAGCCGAGGTACTCCACCAATTCCTTCGCCGCCGGTCCCTGACGGTAATAGGAATGAGCCGTCAGAATACAGACTGCCTCTGCCTTCTGCGCCCATGACAGAGCCGCCCGTACAGCCGACGCACTTTCGACCGTGCCATTCCAGGCAATGCAGACCCGGTTGCCGAGCGTATCCCCCGGCTGATCCGGCGCCATCAGCAAAGGGCGTCCTCCGTCAAAAAGCACCGCGTGCAACGCCTCGGTCGAGGACAGATCATCGTCCCCGGACGGGCGGGCAATGACGGTGAGATCGGCCACACGCGCCTGCCATGCCACGATGTCCTCCTCCTGCCCTGTCCTTTCTTCCAACCGGATGGAAACGGGGGGATGCCGATCACGGGTGACGGCATCAATCATCGCCTGAATGGCCACGCCCCGCTCCCGTGCTTCTGTCTCCACCGCCTCGATCATGTCCTGCACCATCGCACCGGACAGGCCTTCCGCAGCCAGCGGGGCTATGTCGCTGCTGTCGGTACGGATGTGAACGGCCAGAATTTGGGCTTCCCATCTGGCAGCGGCCTGTATCGCGACCGCCAGTGCGGATCGGCCACGGCTCGGGCAACGGAGCGGCAATAAAAGCTTGCGAATGGCCATAGCAGCTTCCTTTTCCGATGATACCACCCTGTTCCGCCTTGGCCTGTTCCGCCTTGGGAGGATCTGTCTACACCCGATCCTGTGGCGTTACCGGTCTTATCGAGAGAACATGATCGGTCCTGAGCGCGCCATATAAATGCGGGAAAGGCGGCTGATCCGGCTCCGACACCTCCCAGCGCAACAGTGCGGACAGGTCATCAGCCGACAGAGACAACAGCAGCAGACCGTCCTGATCAGGGTAGTGAAGCCTCAGCACGAAAGAGAGTTGCTCGGGAGTACAGAGATGAATGAATCCCTCCCGCTCCAGACCCGGCGGCGCATAACAACCCTCCTTTAAAGCATTCTGCCAGTCTTCCGGGCTGATGATGTGCAGCAATGTCGGGGCTGTGCTCATCTCAGGCCTCGTTCGAAAGGGGTGCACAGGCGGCTTCCAGCCATGCCTGCTCCGACGGGGGCAGCAGCGGGCCGATCTCTGCCAGAACGCGGGCGTGATAGGTATCGAGCCAGACCCTTTCAGCCTCTGTCAGTAAACCAGGCTCAATCAGGGTGCGATCAAACGGGGCCAGGGTCAAAGTCTCGAAGCCGAGAAAAGGACGGGCGGTATCCAGCACGTCCCTTTCCTGCACCAGGAGCAGATTTTCCAGCCGGATGCCGTATTCGCCAGGCTGATAATAGCCCGGCTCGTCAGACAGGATCATGCCCGGACACAGCGCAACAGGACGCCCCGCGCGGGAGAGAGAGGCCGGTCCCTCATGCACCGACAGATAGCTGCCGACGCCATGACCGGTGCCGTGATCATAATCAAGCCCCACATCCCACAAGGACCGGCGCGCCATCGCATCGATATGCGGTCCGGCCACCCCTTGCGGAAATTGCAGCGTCGCCACGGCGATATGCCCTTTGAGAACCCTTGTAAAACGGTCCCGCAACAGCGCAGGCGGCGCCTCCGGTCCGGTCCAGATCGTGCGGGTCACATCCGTGGTGCCATCCAGATACTGGCCGCCGGAATCGATCAGATAGACCTCGTTCGGTCGCAAGGGCCGGTCTGTTTCCGCCGTGACGCGGTAATGGATCACCGCTCCATGCTCTCCGGCACCAGAGATGGCAGGAAAGCTTTCCCCCCTGAACTCATCAGCCTGCTGCCGGAACGACAGCAGACGGGCAGCGGCGCTGGCCTCGGTTTCTCCCTCCCGCAGCGGATTCAGGCTGTACAGGAAACGGCACAGCGCCACAGCATCACGCCGGTGGGCGTGTCTGGCCCCCGCCTGCTCCACCACGTTCTTGCAGGCACGCGGCAGAGCGCAGGGATCAGCGCCCGGACTCAAGACGGCCCCTGCCTGCCGCAGCACCTGCGCAAACCAGACCGGAGCCGTGGCCGGGTCGAGCCGCACGGTTTTTCCCTCCAGCGCCTGCAAGGCTGCTGACAGCGCCGTCCGGGGTTGCAGGGTTACGTCAGCGCCAAGCCATTGCGCGGTGGCAGCGGGGATTTTCTCCGGCGCCATGAACAGCGCGACCTTGCCATCGGCGAACAGAACCGCAAATCCAAGCGCATAGGGCGTGAAAGGCACATCCTGCCCCCGAATATTCAACAGCCAGGCCAGAGAAGCAGGGTCCGTCAGCACCACCGCATCCTCGCCGGCCTCGGCCAGAGCATCCCCGATCTCCATCCGTCGGGACGCGGAATCCTGCCCTGCCCTCTCCAGCGGATGAGGCACGGCCGCAGCCAGAGGCGGCGCTGGCCGGTCAGGCCACACCGCATCGACCGGATTGGCGGCAACCGGCACCATCTCCAGCCCCGCTGCGGTAAAGCGGCCCAGCCCATCCTCGCTGATCAGCAGCGGATCATAGCCGATCCGTGCCCCTTTTCCTGCGGCATTTGCCAGCCAGAGCGGAGGAGATGCCTCGATAATATGGCACTGCTCCCAAAGAGAGGGATCCGTTTCCTGAGCGGCCTGAAGCGTATAACGCCCATCTGTGAACAGGGCCGCACGCTGGTGCAACACCACCGCAAGACCAGCACTGCCGGTAAACCCGGTCAGGAAGGCCAAACGCTCCGCACAGGGGGGAACGTATTCACCCAGATGCTCATCAGCCCGGGGAATAATGAACCCTTCCAGTCCCTGCCCCGCGATCACCGTCCTGAAGACCGCGAGACGTGCCGCTGCCTGAGCATTCCGTCCCGTCTCCACCGTTGCCATCCTGCCGCCCTTATCTCTTTTTGCACTGCAACATATGCATGCCTGTCTTTTACTCTTTACTCGCCGCTTTTAGAGGCAAATAGATCATATAATCACCACAAGGACGCTGCCTTCCGAATCAATGCCAAGGAGGCCCGGCAGTGCCTCAGGGAACCGATCACATGACCACCACGACCTTCAATCAGGGTTTGCTTTCCTCCCGCAGCCTGCCCGCACAAATCGTTGCCGTCCATGGCTCCGTGCGCCAGCAGTTGAAGGCTGTTCACCAGCGCCTGCAGAACGAGCGCGCCCGGCGTTGTACAGCCCGCATTCTGGCAGCCCGCACGGATCAGGAACTGGACGATCTGGGTCTGCATCGTGGTCAGCTGCGCATCGAGCGCACCGGTCTGTTCGACTGATTCCTTCCGCCGACCTGATCGGATAGAAATGGGCGCGATCCTTTCGGGGATCGCGCTTTTTTATTGGTCGCCGCCGAGGCTGGTGCGTGCCAGACGGTCAAATTCCTCGATCGTCAAGGTCTCCGCCCGACGATCACCGGCAATACCCGCGCGGGACAGCAACCCTTCGCCCCCTAATGATTTGAGGGCACCGCGCAACATTTTGCGCCGCTGACCGAATGCAGCCGCCGTGACCCGCTCCATCGCCGTGAACAAAGCCGGGGATGGTTGTTCCTCACGAGGCCACAGCGCTGCCACAGCGGAATACACTTTCGGAGGCGGATGAAAGGCTCCGGGCGGCACCGACATCAGCATTTCCACCCGACAGGTCCACTGGGCCAACACCCCCAGACGACCGTAAGCATCGCTGCCCGGTGCAGCACAGATGCGTTCCGCTACTTCCTGCTGGAACATCAGGGTCATGCTCTCGAACAGCGCCGCCTGACGCAACCAGCCAACCAGAAGGGGCGTGCCGACATTGTAAGGCAGGTTGGCGACAATGCGTCTCGGCCCCGTGGTCAGCGTGCCAAGATCGGCCCGCATCGCATCCGCTTCCAGCACCGTCAGACGATCCGGATAGAAACCGGCAAGCTCCTCCAGCGCCGGGATTGCCCGATGATCGAGTTCAATCGCCACCACCCGCTCTGCCGCAGTCTCAAGCAAGGCACGGGTCAGGCCGCCCGGCCCCGGCCCGATCTCGATCGCTGTACGGCCCTGCATCGGGCCAGCTTCCCGCACGATTCGCGCCATCAGATGCGGATCGAGCAGAAAATGCTGACCCAGCGCCTTGCGGGCTTCCAGCCCATGCCGGGCAATAACGTCGCGTAAGGGCGGAAGCGCCAAAGGGGAACCAGGCACTGTCCCCACAGCCGCCTCAGTCATGGCCCCGCATATCGATCAGGGCGCGACGGCGCAGCTCACGCTGAAGCTGACGGCTGGCGGTTTCAACACGTTCGCCCAGAATCTGATTGGAAATATCCTCCTTGCCGGGCAGACCGAAATTCTTCTGGGTCCGGCTGCACACCATCATGATGGCAATACCGTCCTGAGAGACGATCGGCTGGCTCGGCTGACCCACCGGCAGAGAAGCCAGAAGGGCACGAAACTGCGGCGGATTAATGCTTTCCAGACGCAGCTCACCGGGATCGGAGGGCCGCGATCCTCCCATCGCCTTGCTGGCGGCCTCGACTGCGGCACAATCATGCATAGCAGCGGCGGCGGCCTTCGCATGCTCCAGCGTTTTCCGCTGCTGATCCGTGGGCGCTGCCGGATTGAGCGGGGTCGTAAACGGATAGAAAACCTGTCGGATCGATAAGGCAGTCCCCTGATCATTACCGATGATCCGCTTGCCGCGCAGGGCCACGATCTCGATCCCCCCCGCCACGTCGATCGGGTTGCTGATCGCCCCGGGAGGCATTTCCTTCAGCACCGACACAACCTGCGGATCAAGCTGATTGGGCTGCACCCATCCCAGATCACCGCCCTCAAGTGCGGTCTGACTCTGGCTGAACTGGGCGGCGACAACGGGAAAAGGTGCTCCGCTGCGCAGTTGCTGGATGACCGTATCGGCAAAATCATGGGCTGCCTGCGCACGGGAGGGATCATCGACGGGGATGAAAATTTCCGAAACGCGATATTCCGTCTGGCCTTTCTGGGATGCCAGCAGTTCTTCCTCGTCCTGGATTTCCTTGTCGCTGATCCTGACACGCTCCCCCAGCTGCTGACGCAGCACCCGGGTCCAGCCTAACTGAACACGAATCTGGTCGATCAGCGTACGCATGCTGACCCCATCCGCAGCCAGTTTGTGGCGCAGCGCATCCGGCTGCATACCGTTCCGCTGCTCCATCCCCTGAATGGAGTGGGCAATATCGCTGTCGGTGATGACGATACCACGACGCTGGATTTCCTGGAGCCGCAATTTTTCGTCCACCAACTGACGCAGGACCTGCGGAGTCAGACGATCCAGCACCTCCTTTGACATTGGCAGGCCTGTGGACATGGCAAACAGCCGCCGACGCGCATCCACATCGCCCTTGCTGATGACATCGCCATTCACAACCGCGACGATACTGGTCTCATCAGGCGAAGAAGCGGGTGCCTTTGCCTTGCCGGCGGCACTCCCCCCATGGGATGCAGCCAGGGCCGGCTGAGCAGAAGACAATGCCAGACCGGCAAGAAGAAGGGCGCGAAAACGGTCAACAGCCATGAGGGTAAGCGTCCTGTCCTGATCCTGATATCTCTGATAGCCAGCAGCAGCCCGCCTAGAAAGCCCGGAAGCCAAACGATCCCAGCGTTTTAAACGTCAGAGAGAACATGATGGTCTCGTTCCCGGTATCATTCAGGATCGAGGTATAGCGTTTGTACAAACGCATCGCCAAAATGAAGCACTCATTCTCGTAAGCAATGTCGCCCCCCAGCGCCACCATCTGCTCGGCTTCCAGATTACGACGCGCATAGGCGCTGAAGCGCCAATGCTCATAATGCGTCGACAGGCCGAGCATGGCTTCGTTACGCGGTGTCGTGACCAGCTGATAGACAGGCGTAGAGGCAGGCAGCACCGTACCGGGCGCATAGGTCAGATCGTAAAAATTATTCTCCGCCGTATACAGATATCCCACACTGGCGCGCAGCCATGATGGTCCGAAGGATGCCACGGCCTCCCCGTAATGGATCCGGCCGCTCTTGTGATCGAAACGGCCCCGTGTGGTCAGATCATATCCGATGCCGCTCAGGCTGACCCGCCCCACAATATCCGAGGCACGGTCGGACAGACCCAGCCCGGGCATGAATGTATCATCCCGATGGGTCCGGTAGGACTGACCGACCAGCCCATCCAGCATCGTGGTCTTGTATTTCCAGGAGGCATGAAGACCGACATTGGCCCGGATGCCGCCTTCCATACGGTCAAGGCCGTTGAAACGGTTGAGCGAAAACAGATTGGCATCGGTAAACTGCGTCACCAGACTGTCTTCATTGGGGAAATAGCGATACCCGCCTCCGCCTGTATTGGGGGCGACGATCAACTGGGCGATCGGCTCGACCACCTGTGTGCCCCACTGGCCCGCAGTGCGGGCCAGCGGCACCCGGACCTCGACCGCCGCCTGGGGCAAAGCACGCGCATCGGTTGTGCTGGTATAGGGTGCATAGACCGGCTGCTGGTTCAGCCCCGTCGCATTATAGGCGACCGTATCCCCATGCAGCGTGAATTTCCACAGATCGCCGAAGCGCCCGATGGCAGGCCGGTCCCAGTTGAGACTGAGCGAGGCTCTCTGATCCGAAACGCCTTTCTCGCGCAGGACGCTGAAATCATCGGTCCTGAGCGAGAAATGTCCTCCCAGTGAATCCGGCTGCCCCGCATATTCATAGATATAATGCGGCAGGACATAAGGAACCGTCGAATTGGCGAAGGAGCCGCTGATCCCCTGATAGGACATCGCATTCAGACGGGTATAGGAACCCTGACCGAAGCCCTCCAGGTAGATATTGTTCGACAGGACGTTCGTGCCGACACCGGAAATATGATAATCGCGCAGATAGGCAGCCGAGGTCGCATTGTTCAGATTGAAGCCGTAACGCCACGTATCGTCATAGACGAATTCGCCCTTCGCGAAGATCAATCCCTGAAAACCGGGCCGGATCGGATCGTAATAGGCGTTACTATCGGTGCGGCTGGACGACGCCACATAGGCGGCCGCCACATTGATCTGCATGTCCCCGCTATTGAACTTCTTCCGGTAATAGGCCTGCAATTGCGGTCCGGTCTGCGAGGGCAGGGTCGCGGTCAGAGTGACATCGGATGAGTCGTCGATCACCAGATAGTACGGAACCCGGGCAAAAACACCCAGATAGCCGGACTGGCCGATCCCGGGCACCATGAAGCCGCTCTTGCGCCTCACCGAAGGATCAGGATGCGACATGTAAGGGAGGTACAGCACCGGAATGCCGTAAATCTCCATCACCGCATCCTGATATTCGATTTTTTTCTCCTCCAGATCCTGTGTGCCGGTAAAGGCGCGGATCTGCCAGAAAGGCGGCTTTTTCGGGTCATCCAGACACAGGTTACAGGTCGTGTAGAGCACCCGGCTCATGTCATTGACCTTGCCATCGGTACGACGCATGCCGTTGGCAACCAGACGACCGTTGAATTTCAGCAGGGCGCGCATGTTTTTCATCACGCCGTCTTTCATGCCCTGACTGAGTTCGGCGTAATCGCTGAACAGAACCTCGCCATCCGGCTCCAGCAGCACCACATTGCCGGATGCGGCGGCAACATTGGTGTTACGATCATACGTGACCTTGTCGGCGCGCAGCACGTGGTCGCCCTGCCACGCTTCTACATGCCCCTCCGCACTGACCAGCGCGCCGTCACGGTCATATGTCAGATGATCGGCGGTGAAGGTGACCGGCGTCTGGCCACTGACCGTAGAGCCTTTTTTGCGTGGTGAAGGGGCCGCCACGGGCGGAGGGGCGGAGGCTCCGTTCGGATCGCTGCCCACCATGGCAGGCTCCAGCGCCGAGGAACCGCTGGCACCGGGGGAGGATGTCTGGTTGAACTGATTGAACAGGCTGTCACTCGCCTGCAGGGAACTGACCTGGGCAAAGGCCGAAGCCCCTCCGGCCAGCATGCATGCGGACATCACTACCAGAAACAATGACAGGCGGTGATCATGAACAGAAGCCGTCAGCCCTGGCAGGACCAACCGCGTCTTCATTCTTCCGATGCCGTTTCGTTTCATGTGCATGCGTGTCCTTAGCCTGTCCGCGCACGATCTGTCAGCATATCAGCCGTCTTCCAGATGCAGCAGCAGCGCCACTGCCAGCATCAACCCGGCGACCGAAGGCGCCCATGCCGCCAGCACCACCGGAACAGTGCCGGACTGCCCGAATTCCTCTGCCACTTTGGAGACGACGAACAGACAGAATCCGGCCGCCACACCACTGCCAATCATTTTGGCAACCCCGCCCCGACGGGAGGGTCGCATGGAAAACCCCGCCGCCACCAGCGCCATGGTGGCACATAACAAAGGAAGGGCCAGCAGAGACTGAAAACGCAGACGATGCCGCAACGATGAAAACCCCGACCGATCCAGCAGGCGGATAAAATCCGGCAGGCTCCAGAATGACAGCGTATCGGGGGAGGCAAAGCTTTCCTGAATACGCCGTACGGTCAGATCGGTCGGGATCTCCACAGTATGCGGCGGGTCCGGCAGATGGCTGGGACGCAAGACTCTGGCATTGTCCAAAACCCATTGGCCGGAGACCAGTCTGGCTGTTGCCGCCTCGATCCGCTGGACCAGGCGATCCTCGGAATCCAGCCGGAAAACAGTGATGGAAGAGGCTTGCAGACTGTTTTTATGGGCTGCCACCTGCATTGCATGGATGATCGACACACCGTGCGGGTCCAGCCCAGGATCGGACTGACGCAGCCAAAGCTGGCCGCCTGCCAGCCGCATCGGCCCGCCGCTGGTTCGCAGATAGGTGTTATCGAGTTGCTCTGCACGCGACAGCATGACCGATGAGAGCGGACTGATCACCGTCATGGCCAGCATCCCCAGCAGGGCAGCAGCCCCGACCGGCAGCGCCAGAAACTGCCAGGCGGAGATGCCCGCAGCCCGGGCCACCACCAGTTCCGAGGATCGGGTAAGCCGCCAGAATGCCCCAATTCCCCCCAGCAAAACCGCGAAAGGCAGGATGGTGATGCTCATCCACGGCAGTCGCAGCGCCGCGATGGTCGAAACCAGCCCGAATGAGACATCCGGCTTGGTCGCCGCCCGACGTAGCAATTCAATGAAATCGAACAACCCGACCAGCAGAGTAAGGGCAACGAGAACAACCAGCGCTGCGGCCAGAAAAACCCGGGTGATATAGGATGACAGGGTCAAGGCGCGGATCATTTAACGCGCCCCTGACGGAGGAAGACTGGCAAACCTGTTGTGACCCGCCTCCCTGAAAGATGTTCTCCCGCGCCATTCCGGCCAGAACATGATCCAGGCCCCGGCCATACCGGGCGCAACAGCTGCAATCCAGATCAGGGGAATCAGTTGCGGCAGTTTTGCCGCAGCATTCGCCACGGCCAGTCCAACAGCCAGCAAAGCCACCACCACCAGCGCCGCCACACCCGGACGCAGCAGACCACCATGTCGACGAAAAGCGCCGTTCAACACCGAAACGAGCGCCACCACCGCAAAAGACAGAACATTGAGCGGACCAGACAGACGCCTGTGCGCCTCCACCCTCAACTTTGGAATATCCCGCGCCATCACCTGTGAAGGATCGGGATGCAAAAGCTCGGTCAGCGACATTTCATTGGCATCGCGCGACCGCTGTTCATCCTTGCCGGATTGTTCGAGGCTGATCGTGTTCTCGTTGAAAGTCAGAATATTCAGCCGACCCGTATGGCGGTCCAGCTCCTGCCGGCTGCCGCTTTCCAGCACGACCTGAGGCGCACCATTGCTACCCTGCTCCATCCGCCCACGCTGGGCGATGATCGTCGCATGGCTGTCGGCCTTGCGGGCATCATCAATCAGGATGCCATGCAATGTCCCGTCCGCGTCGCGTTTGCGTATGTAGACGATCATGTCATCGGAAACGGGGGTAAACACGCCATCCTGCAACAGGAAAGCCGCCATCTTGTTGCGGATTTCCCACTGATACTCCCGGAACGCACTGAAGGCCGCCGGCACGATCCACAGATTCAGGACGAAGGACAGCAGCATTGTCAGCAGTGCCACCAGCAGCGCCGGGCGCGCCATGACCCAGCTGGACAGCCCGGCCGCCCGCATGACCGTCAATTCCCGATCCCCTGCCAAACGCTGATACACGAATTGGACCACAACATAAGTCGTGATGGGAATGATCACCGCCACAAAGCTGGGGATCAGCAGGCCGGTCAGTTTCAGGAACACAAAAACGGACAGGCCGCGATTGACCACAAGTTCTATGAAACGCAGCGACTGGGTCAGCCAGATCAGCGCCACCAGCCCGCAGGTGCAGGCGACCAGCGCAACCAGCAACTGGCGCATCACATATCGATCGAGTGTCGTCAGTCTCAGGCTCATGAGCATTGTCTGGGACAGGAACGAAAGGAAAGCAACCACCGGAATGCGACAGCATAACCGGGGAAGAGCGCCTTCATCAGACCGTCTTATGGCTCCCCCACCGCGTCGGATGGCATCTCACGCGGGGCCGCCGCACGGGCCAGACGATCATTGATGGCCTCGCCCAACCCTTGCATCGGCACGCGCATACAGGCGATCCCTCGCAGACCCCGTTGCCTCCCCTTGCTATCCAGGGTTCTCAACCCTGAAAACAGGCGCGTGGCGGCCTCAATCACATCTCCGGCAGCGCTTAAATTCCACACCAGCCCAGCCCCGGGCAAAGGCGGCCCAAAAGCCAGCAACGCCTCATCAGCGGCAACCGATACCGCATCAAGCCGCACGGTCAGGGAAGGCGCATAATGAGAACGCATCATACCGGGCGAGAGCAACACCTGTTCCCTGCTTCCGTCCGCCCCCCCTTCCGGAGCGGATAAAACCGTCACATCCCCGATGACATCCCGCAACGCCTCGCGGGACACACCGCCCGGACGCAACAGGATCGCTGAAGGACCGCTGAGATCAATCACGGTCGACTCCACCCCCACCATGCAGTCCGGCCCATCCAGCACGGCGTCGATACGCCCGGCCAGCCCCTCCATGACATGATCACGGCTGGTGGGAGACACCCGTCCCGACCGGTTCGCGGAAGGCGCTGCCACCGGGCACCCTGCCGCCACCAGCATCCTGCGGGCCAGATCGAGAGCGGGCACACGCAATGCCAGTGTCTCCTGCCCGGCACTGGCCAGCAGGCTCACAGGACTGTCCGGGTTCCGCCGCAACACCATGGTCAGCGGCCCCGGCCAGAATGCAGCCGCCAGCGCCCGCGCCCTGTCATCTGCGATACCATGGGTAAAAGCGGATTCCGCATCCGGCAAGTGGCAGATCAGCGGATTGAAACGCGGCCGATCCTTGGCGGCAAAAATCCGCGCCACGGCATCGGCACAGGTCGCATCAGCCCCCAGCCCCCAGACCGTTTCGGTCGGAAACGCCACCAGCGCGCCCTGACGCAACAGCCTGCCCGCCGCCTCCGGCTCTGTCAGCAAGGCGGTCGTGCAGGGCAAAATGTCAGCCATGCGCGCCATTACAGATGAAATGCGGATTTTCCCATCCCGGCTTGCCATAGCCGAGCCTCTGACCATCAAAAGTGAGGACCGACCCTCCGGCAGCCTCCAGAACCGCCTGCGGTGCAGCCGTATCCCATTCCATCGTGCGGCCCAGACGCGGATACAGATCGGCCTCGCCTTCCGCCAGACGGCAGAATTTGGCCGCCGAGCCGATATTACTGAGGGCTGCAACCTTGCGCTGACCCAGGAACTCCGCCAGACGCGGATCATCGGCATAGTGGCGGGAAGCCATGACGGTCAGCCCTTCCGCCGGTGGTGTGCGGACATGGATCGGCCTTTCGCCATCAGCATCCCGCTTCCATGCGCCTTGCCCTGGAATGCCCAGAAACAGCTCCCCGTAAGCAGGCAGCGCCACGGCTCCCAGAACGGGTCGGCCATGACGGATCAGGCCGACATTCACCGTGAAATCCCGTGTTCCGGCGGTGAACTCCCGGGTACCGTCCAGCGGATCGACCAGCCAGAACGTATCGGCGGGGGCGGTCATCAGACCCGCTGCGACCTCCTCCTCCGCCACCACCGGCCATTGCGGTGTGGCGGCACGCAGACCGGCAAGGATCGCCTTTTCCGCTGCATGATCGGCCTCGGTGACCGGGCTGTGATCGGATTTATGGATCACGTCGAACCCGCGGGAGCGGATCGTCATGATAATCGAGGCCGCCTGCTGTGCCAGTTCAGCCGCCAGGGCCAGTGCTTCAATGTCATTCATGCGCTTATCATGCGGTGTATCGCGCCAGAGTAAAAGCACCGGAAGAAAAGCGGTGGAGTAACCCCCCCTCCCTCTTGCCCTTTCGATCCGATGGTATCCCGTCTCTCATCAACAAGACATGACGGCCACGCGGTGCAGGCCGTTTTCATCCGCAGCCAATCTGCTTTAGCGTCAGAGTCATCTGACTGCTTATCCGTTCCGGAACGGCTTTCCCGTCCCGGTCCAAGTCTGTGGGAACCTGCATGCTCGATATCGCTTTTGCCAAAGCTGCCCTGCCCAAAAACGGGGCACTGGTTCTGTTTCTTGCGCCCGGCGAAACACCGTCGGGCCTTGTCGAAGCAGCGGACAAGGCTACGGGCGGGGCCATTACCCGCGCCATCTCCATCGCCGATTTCAAGGCAGAGCATGGCAAAAGCCTCAATCTGCTTGCCCCCGGTGCCGGCCTGTCCCGTATCGTGCTGATCGGTCTGGGCAAGGATGTGCCGACCCAGACATCTCTGGAAGAAGCCGGTGGTGCCGCATGGCCCTCCATTGCGAAGGAAAACACGGCCGCCATTGCAGCCCCGACCCTGTCCAACGAACAGATTGCGTTCATCGCGCATGGGGCCACATTACGGTCCTACCGCTTCGATCGCTATCGCACCGATGAAAAAGCGGATGCCAAACCGACACTGACCAAACTGACCGTTCTGACCACCGATATTGCCAGCACCCGCGCCGCTCTGGCCCCGCTGCGCGCCATTGCCGAAGGCGTGTTCCTGACCCGCGATCTGGTGAGTGAGCCTGCGAACGTGCTCTATCCGGCGGAATTCGCGGAACGCTGCCGCAAGCTGACCACGCTCGGCCTGAAAGTCGAAATCCTTGGCCCGAAGGAGCTGACCAAACTCGGCTTCGGCGCCCTGCTGGGTGTTGCTCAAGGCAGCGAACGCGAAGCCCGTGTGGTGATAATGCAGTGGAACGGAGCCGGAGCCCGCAGCAAGGAAAAACCGGTCTGTTTCATCGGCAAGGGCGTCACTTTCGATACGGGCGGGATCAGCATCAAACCAGCCGCCGGTATGGAAGACATGAAATGGGATATGGGCGGGGCCGGGACTGTGACCGGGCTGATGGCCGCCCTCGCTGCCCGCAAGGCAAAGGTCAATGCGATCGGGATTATCGGGCTGGTGGAAAACATGCCCTCCGGCACCGCGCAGCGTCCGGGCGATGTGGTCACCAGCTATTCCGGCCAGACCATCGAGGTTATCAACACCGATGCGGAAGGCCGCCTCGTACTGGCGGATGTGCTGTGGTACGCCCAGCAGAAATACGATCCGCGCATCATGATCGACCTCGCCACGCTGACCGGTGCGATCATTATCGGTCTCGGCCATGAATATGCCGGGCTGTTCAGCAATGATGACACACTGGCCGAGCAGATCGCCAAAGCCGGTGCGGCAACCAACGAGAAAGTCTGGCGGATGCCGATGCATCCCGCTTATGACCGCCAGATTCGCTCCGACATTGCCGATGTGAAAAATGTGGGTGGTCGTCCGGCAGGCTCCATCACCGCCGCCCAGTTCCTCCAACGCTTCGTCAACGGCAAGCCATGGGCACATCTGGACATCGCCGGGATGGCATGGCTGACTCACGATACCAGCCTCGCGGAAAAAGGCGCTGCCGGATATGGCGTGCGTCTGCTCGACCGTCTGGTCGCCGAGTATTACGAAGGCTGATGACGGAAATCGGCTTCTATCACCTGACGCGGACAGGGCCTGAACAGGCCCTGCCGCAACTACTCGGTCGTACTCTGGCAGCAGGCGAGAGAGCCATGGTGCTGTGCGGCGGGCCGGAGCGGGTGGCCGCATTGGACACCACGCTCTGGCTCTGCCCCAACCCGGACTGGCTTCCCCACGGCACCGCCCGCAGCGGCGATGCGGCCCTTCAGCCGATCTGGCTGACTGCACAGGATGAAGCCGCCCCCAATGGCGCCCACTTCCTGTTCCTGATCGACGGCACCGCCAGCGAGAGACTGCACGATTATACCCGCGTGTTCGATCTGTTCGACGGAAGCAACGAAGACGCCGTCGCCGCCGCCCGCCTGCGCTGGAAACAGGCAAAAAACGCCGGCCACACCCTTACCTACTGGCAGCAGGGGCCACGGGGGTGGGAGAAGAAACGCTAACGGTTCTCCACCAACGTCTGCGAGAAGCTGTACGCCGTAATCGACATACCTTCCCGGAAATAAAAACGGTGCGCTCTGGCGCGCTGCACACCGGAATCGAGATCGAGTGCCTGACAGCCCCTCTGCTGTGCCCGCTGCCGTAACCAGCCGAGCAAGGCCTCGCCATGGCCACAGGAGCGGCTGGCCTCATCCGTCACCAGATCATCCACGTAAAACCGAAAACCGCGATAGGTGGTCAGGTAACACCGATAGACCGCCACCGCCCTGACGAGGCCGCCTTCCGCCAGGACTGCCATCTCCGCCCCCTGCGCGATCATCGCCCGCATATGCCCCGCATAAGGATCGGGGATCGCAGGGCGTAGCTGACGATGCACCGCCTCGGCAGCACCCAGCCATGAAGCAGCCTGTTCCTCCGGCAGATCGGTCACCGGGACAATCAGACGCTCCGTGCTTTCAGTCATGGCATCCTCATTTTTCACTCCGACAGGCCGAGGCCACCCAGCCAGTGACGCAGCCAGCCCTGCCGTTTCGTTTCCGTGCGGGCCGCATGAAGAATGGTCCGCACCTGATCAATCGCCTCCGGCAGATGAGTATTCACCACGACATAGGGGAACTCTCCCACATGGGCGATCTCATCCCGTGCCGCCGCCATACGCTGGGCGATGATATCCGGTGCGTCTCCCCGCCCCTCCAGCCGGCTGGCGAGGTCGTCCAGCGAGGGGGGCAGCACGAAAATACCCACCACATCGCCCGGTAAGGCGGAGCGGAGCTGGTGATAGCCCTGCCAGTCCACATCGAACAGGACGTCACTGCCCTCCGACAGGGCCTTCTGCACCGGCCCGCGCGGCGTGCCATAGCTGCGCCCGAACACACGCGCATATTCCAGCAGCTGGCCCTCTGCGGCCATCGCATCGAACTCTTCCTGTGTACGGAAATAGTAATGCACGCCCTCCTGCTCCCCGGCACGCGGAGCGCGGGTGGTCACACTGACCGAAAGACGCAGGCCGGGATCTTCCGCCAGCAGCGCACGGGTGATGGAGCTTTTGCCCGCTCCGGAAGGTGCCGCCACCACCAGACACAGCCCCCTCCGCCCCGTTTCAGGCAGTGGACGCATCATACCCTCTGCTCCCGCAAGGCAGCATGGCAAATGGTTTGACGGGGTATAGTCTGGCTGAAATCGATTCGTACGGTCGGGCTGGGCACCATCTGAGTTCGTCTCCCCTCGCGCGCCGTATACCAGCGGGGGCAGGCAATGGGCCAGCGTGACAAACAGAGAATACGTCAAAAGGGGCAGATCGCCGCCCATCATCTGGCTCAGGAAGGGGCCATTGCCATCACCGGAGCCTCCAGCGGGATCGGCGCGGCGCTGGCCATTCTCTGCGCCTTTCCCGGCGCGCGCCTGTATCTGAACGGGCGGGATCTACAGAGGCTGGAAGAAACCGGGCAACAATGCCGGGATCAAGGGGCACAGGTGCGATGCTTCAGTGCCGATGTCAGGGATGAGGTCGCCATGGCTGGCTGGATCGAGAGCATAGCTGCCCACGGAGACCGGTTGGGAACGCTGATCGCCAATGCAGGCATCTCCCCCGCCATGAGCGGAACGGCAACAGGCAGCGGCCTGGAAATGCCGGCCACCACCCGCGCTGTGTTCGAAACCAATGTCACCGGCATGCTGAACAGCGTCCTGCCCGCCATGACCCTGATGCAGGGGCAGGCCGTCATTGATGACGCTCTACGTGGCCGGATCGCGGTGATCGCCTCCATCGCCGGGCTGGCACCCCTGCCCTATGCGCCCAGCTATTCCGCCAGCAAGGCCGCTGCACAAAGTTGGGCCACCGCCGCCGCCTCCCGTGCGTGGAAAGACGGGATCAGGCTCAGCGCCCTCTGTCCGGGATTTATCCGCACACCGATGACCGATAAAAACCGCTTCCGGATGCCGTTTCTGATGGAGGCCGAGGACGGAGCGTCCCGGATCCTTGTTGCGATTGCACAGGGGAAAATACGCTACGCCTTCCCATGGCAGATGGCGGCCCTCGCCCATCTGACCGCCCTGCTGCCCCCCGCGCTCACGGCACGGCTGATGCCTCAATAGAACCCCGCAGGTTCAGCGGCTTTTTTTGCCGTCCCGCCATTTGCGCACATTGGCCTCATGCTGGCCGAGATCACGTGCAAAATTGTGCCCGCCATTTCCATCAGCAACGAAATAAAGATCGTCGCTGTGCAACGGATGGAGCACGGCTTCCAGCGCCGCCTGCCCGGGATTGCCAATCGGGCCGGGCGGCAGACCATGGATGCGGTAGGTGTTGTACGGCTCGTCAAAAGCCAGATCTGCATGGGACAAAGGCCGTTCCAGCTGACCACTGCCACCGCTGGCGGCATAGACCAGCGTGCTGTCCGCCTGAAGCCGCATCCCATGTTTCAAACGGTTGAGAAAAACCGCCGCCACATGAGGGCGTTCCTGGGGACGGGCTGTTTCCCGCTCCACGATGCTGGCCAGAATCACCGCTTGCTCCGGACTGGTCAAACCGATGGAGCGATCCCGTCCTTGCCATGCTTTCTCAAGCCAGTGACGGCTGGCCTCGGTCGCCCGCTCCACAATCTGCTGACGTGTGGCCCCCCGTTCGAAAGCGTAGGTCTGCGGCAGAAGACTCCCCTCCGGCGGTACCGGCGCATCGCCGGTCAGCACGGGATCACGGGACAAAATCTCGGCCACACGGAATGCGGTAATGCCTTCAGGCAACGTAATCGTATGCTGCACCGGCCGGGCTGTACGCAGGATATGCAGCACGGTCATCACCGAGGCGTGAGCCGGAAATTCGAACTCCGCCGCGTGCAAGGTACCGGCCCCCTGCCACCGCGTGATCTCGACCGCGGCACGGAACAACAGAGGAGAGTCGATGATACCCGCCTGACGCAGTGCCTGCGTCACATGAACCAGACCACCACGCGGCACGACAACGATGGTACGAGCTTCGGAAGGGCCATCGGCATAGGCCGTCAGCCAGCCATATCCGGCAATCCCGCCCACAGCAGCGAGCAGAGCCGCCACACCGCCCCCCAACCACCACCGCCAGTGACGGCGCTTTGCCGGAGGAGAAGACGGCCTGGTCTGGTCAGGTGGAGATGGAGGACCGGCCGGGGATGCATCATCCCAGTCCGATTTTGAACGTGCCTCACCGCTCACCGGTTGGGGTGAGGCTTCATCCATGACAGGGTGATCGGTGTCATCTCCGGCACCATCATGGGTGGAAGCGGCCTCCGTATCGGCGGAAGGCCGCACCAGCCCATGGCGGCGTGCAGCCTGATCGTCTCCGTTCTGCGCGCGGGCACCATCGCCTGCGGAGAGCGGCGTATGATCAGACGGCGCGGAAGATGATGCTGGCGTTGGTTCCACCGAAACCGAAACTGTTGGAGAGCGCCGCTTTCACAGGACGACGCTGGGCCTCAAGGGCCACACGATCAATCACGCTTTCGCGGCTCGGGGTATGCAGATTGAGGGTCGGCGGCACCACGCCATCCCGGATGGCGAGGATAGAGAACACGGCCTCAATCGCGCCTGCCGCACCCAGCAGATGCCCCGTGGCGGATTTGGTGGAGGACATGGCGACGGTGCGCGCCGCATCCCCGAAGAAACGCTCGACCGCCTCCAGCTCCAGATCATCGCCCAGCGGGGTGGAGGTGCCATGCGCATTGACATACTGAATATCGGCAGGCGTCATCCCGCCATTGCGGAACGCGGCCTTCATCGCCCGGAACGCGCCATCGTGGCCTTCTGCCGGGGCGGTGATGTGATGCGCATCACCCGACAGGCCATAGCCGGACACTTCCGCATAGATTTTCGCGCCGCGCTTTTTCGCGTGCTCGTATTCCTCGAGCACCAGCACGCCGGAGCCTTCCCCCATGACGAAGCCGTCACGGTCCTTATCCCATGGGCGGGATGCCTCGGTCGGCGTCTCATTGAACCCGGTAGAAAGGGCACGGGAGGCACAGAACCCGGCAATGCCGAGTTCACACACCGCCGCTTCCGCACCACCCGCAACCATCACATCGGCATCCCCGATGGCGATCAGACGGGCAGCATCACCAATGGCATGAACGCCGGTGGCGCAAGCCGTGACGGCGGAATGGTTCGGTCCCTTGAAACCATATTTGATCGACAGATGGCCCGAGGCAAGATTGATCAGCGCGGCAGGAATGAAGAAGGGCGAGATACGCGCCGCCTTGCCTTCATAAATCTTGACGGAGGTCTCGTAAATTGTCTGAAGACCGCCAATACCCGAACCGATCATCACGCCGGTGCGTTCACGGCCTTCCTGATCGTCCTCACCGGGCATCCAGCCGGAATCCTCGACCGCCTGCGTGGCGGCGACCAGACCCAGATGGATGAAGCGATCCATCTTCTTCTGATCCTTGACCGGAATCCATTCGGCCAGATCCAGGCTGCCTTCGGCTTTGTTACCGACAGGCACCTCCCCCGCGATGCGGGCGGGCAGAGCCGATACATCGAAAGCCTGGATTGCGCCGATGCCGGATTCCCCGGCGATCAGGCGCTTCCAGACGTGTTCGACACCAAGCCCGAGTGGGCTGACAATCCCCATGCCGGTAACGACGACACGGCGTCCACGGCTGTTAGCAGAGTCGGAAATGCTCATCCCGCTCGATCCTGGTGTCTTGTGCGTCAAATTTGGAAAAGAGGGCCGGGCCGAAGCCTCAGGCCGCCTTCTGCTTTTCGATGTATTCGACCGCGTCCTTGACGGTGCTGATCTTCTCAGCCGCGTCTTCCGGAATTTCCACCCCGAACGCCTCTTCGAACGCCATCACCAGTTCGACGGTATCGAGGCTGTCGGCACCCAGATCGTCGATGAACGACGCTTCGGGGGTCACCTTGGACTCCTCGACGCCCAGGTGCTCGACGACGATCTTCTTCACCTTGTCGGCGACTTCGCTCATCGGATCTCTATCTCCTGCTTGCAGCATGCTTGCTGTGGCCTGATCCGGCTTCCCTGTCTGGTCCACCGGACATTATCCCCAAAGATGTTTCGCCCCCCGGCCTTTTTCGAACCCTGTCCGAAACCGGGCAAGACGAGGCCTGATGGACGATGACCCAAAGGCCGGAACATTCCGGCCATCAGGCTGACGGCTGCGCGATAGCATGGTTTTTCGCACACCGCCACCATCCTGCCATAGTTCAGATCATCGCCATACCGCCATTTACATGCAGTGTGGCACCGGTGACCCATCCGGCTTCGTCAGAGGCCAGATAGACCACGGACGATGCGATATCCTCCGGCTGCCCCATGCGGCCGAGAGGAATAGAGTGCAACAGCTTTTCACGGCTGGTTTCGGGAAGAACATCGGTCATCGCGGTTTCCACGAAACCGGGGGCCACGACATTCACCGTGACGCCGCGTGAACCCGCTTCCTGGGCCAGAGCCTTGCTCATACCCACCAGCCCTGCCTTTGCTGCCGCATAATTCGATTGTCCCGCATTGCCGGTTGCACCGACCACCGAGGAAATCTGGATGATCCGGCCGGCCCGGCGGCGCAGCATGCCCTTCAGCGCGGCCCGTGCCAGACGGAAAGGCGCGGTCAGATCGACATCCAGAACCGTCTGCCAGTCCTCGTCCTTCATCCGCAGGGCCAGCATATCGCGGGTCAGGCCTGCGTTATTGACCAGAATGTGAAGCGGGCCGGCCGCTTCCTCCGCCGCTGCAACCAACCCTTCCGCCGCTGCGGGATCGGACAGATCGGCCGTCACGATATAAGCACGCTCGCCCAGAGAATCCGCCAACGACTCGAGAGCAGGGCGGCGGGTGCCGGACAGAACCACACTTGCACCCTGCGCATGCAGGGCACGGGCGATGGCAGCTCCGATCCCGCCAGAAGCCCCGGTTACCAGAGCCACTTTACCATCCAGCCGGAACATCGGCGTTTCCCCTCATCTCTTTATTCGTTGTCCGGTACGGAACCGGCCCCCGCCGGGGATTCCGCCCACGACCAGTCTGATCCGTCAAAATGTCTTGAGCAGCGCCTCAATCTCTGCCGGGGTTCCGGCAGACAGGGTCGTTGCATCCGGTGCAATTCGCCTGATCAGACCACCCAGCACCTTGCCCGCGCCAAGCTCGACGAACGTATCGACGCCGAGTTCCAGCATCGTTGCCACACATTCCCGCCATCGCACGGTACCTGTCACCTGCCGCACCAGCAGGTCGCGCAGTTCCGCCGGGTCCGTGGCCTTGGCCGCCGTGACATTGGCGATCACCGGCACCAATGGCGCATGCAACGGATGTTCCGCCAGAGCCTGCGCCATCACATCCGCCGCCGGCGCCATCAACGCCGAATGGAACGGAGCAGAGACCGGCAGCAGCACAGCCCGCTTCACGCCCCGCGCACGGGCCACCTCGATCGCCCGGTCAATCGCGCCGCGATGGCCGGAAATCACCACCTGCCCGCCGCCATTATCGTTGGCGGGCTGGATCACCTCATGCCGACCCGTCTCCGGATCAGTGGTCGCTTCTTCACAGATGGAAGCCGCCTGATCCATATCGACACCGATCAACGCCGCCATGCCGCCTTCCCCGGGCGGTACCGCATTCTGCATCGCCTGACCGCGCAAACGCAGCAGCAACGCCGCTTCAGCCACGGACAGTGCATTGGCGGCAGACAGGGCGGAGTATTCACCCAGAGAATGCCCGGCCACCACCGCAGCCCTTGCAGGCAGGATGAAGCCGCCTTCCTTTTCCAGCACGCGCAGGACGGCCATCGACATAGCCATCAGGGCGGGCTGGGTGTTTTCCGTGAGGGTCAGATCCTCGGCAGGACCATCGAACATCAGACGGGACAGTTTCTGACCCAGCGTATCATCCACCTCCTCGAATACTTCACGAGCGATGGGGAACGCATCGGCCAGATCACGGCCCATACCGACGAACTGGCTGCCCTGACCTGGAAACAAAAAGGCGCGAACGGTCATTCGACGCAATCATTCCGAACTGTTGGAGGAACGCCGCGTAACTTTCACACGCCGATAAGTCAATGCCGGGCACTCCAAGGCTGACCGGCTTGCCTTGGAATCGGTGCCAGACAGATGGCAAACAGACTGCCATGTGCTGCGATCCTGCCTCCGCTGCGCGGTTTTTCCTTGAAACGAAACGGGTTTCGTGATGTTACCCCGCCCTTCCCTGCCGGGGCGACGGCATCGTCCCGGCTATGCCCGCATGCATGGCCCGGTTTTCCGGGGATCCCCTGCATGGACCATACCGGTCGGGGCCGAACAGCCAGAGGGGGAATGAAATGCCGCTTTACGAGAGCGTGCTGATTGCACGTAACGATGTGACCCAGCAGCAGGTCGAAAGCGTTGCCGACCATGTTGCGTCCCTGATCGAGGCCGAGGGCGGCGCGATCAAGAAGCGTGAATACTGGGGTCTGCGCACACTGGCCTATCGGATCAAGAAGAACCGGAAGGGCCATTACATGCTGCTGGGCCTGGACGCGAAGCCCGCCACGATCACGGAAGTCGAGCGTCAGCTGCGCCTGAACGAAGACGTTCTGCGCTTCATGACTATCCGTGTCGAGGAGATCGACGACGTTCCGTCCGTGATCCTGTCCCGCAAGTCCGATGACCGCGAACGCGGTTTCCGCGGCCCGAAGCCGCCCGGCCGTTTCGAGTCGGGTCGCAAGCGTGGCTATGATGACCGCGAGGAATTCCGCGCCCGCGCCGGCGGCGACGATGACGACCGCGGTCTGGATCAGGAGTAAGTTGATATGTCCGATACCCAGGATGTGAATCCCGCCACCCGCCGCGCTGCGGTCGGTGCGCGTCGCCCCTTCTATCGTCGCCGCAAGTCCTGCCCGTTCAGCGGCCCGAACGCGCCGAAGATCGATTACAAGGACGTGCGCCTGCTGAGCCGCTTCCTGTCCGAGCGCGGCAAGATCGTACCGAGCCGCATCACCGCCGTTTCGGCCAAGAAGCAGCGTGAACTGGCGCAGGCTATCAAGCGCGCCCGTTTCCTCGCCCTTCTGCCCTATATCCTGACCTGAGGAGGGACCCATGGCTGCTGTTGAACTGATCCTGCTGCAGCGGGTCGAAAAGCTGGGCCAGATGGGTGATCTGGTCCGCGTGAAACCCGGCTATGCCCGTAACTTCCTGCTGCCTGGCGGCCGCGCCATCCGCGCGACCAAGGCGAATACGGAGCGCTTCGAACAGCAGCGCGCCCAGCTGGAAGCCCAGAACCTGAAGCGCCGCGAAGAAGCCGAGCGCATCGCCGAACGCGTAAGCGGCCTGTCGGTCGTCATCATCCGTCAGGCGGGCGAATCCGGCGGCCTGTACGGCTCCGTCAGCAGCCGCGATATCGCGGTTGCAATCACGGAATCCGGCCTGAGCGTGAACCGTCAGCAGATCCAGCTTGATCAGCCGATCAAGATGCTGGGCCTGACCGATGTGCGCGTCGTGCTGCATCCGGAAGTCGTGCTGCCGGTGACGGTCAATGTCGCCCGCAGCGTCGAGGAAGCCGAACGTCAGGCCCGTGGCGAGGCTGTCGGCCTTGCCGCCGAGGAAGCCGCTGCTGCTGCGGAAGCCGCCCTGATTGAGGTTGCGGACGAAGAAGAGGTCGAGATCTCCGCCTGAGCGGTGATCCCGAGACTATGAAGCAAGGCGCGGCACCGGTTTCGGTCCGCGCCTTTTTTCTGTTTCGTTTCAAAGAGATAACCAGCCCTATCCAAGTTATCCCCGTTATTAGCATTCTTCCACAGCGACGGGCGCGCCAGCCTGTCTTATGATCGCCGGCGATGAATACTCTGGTGACCACATCCCCGTCCGAACCCGCGCTGCTCGGCCTGTCGCAACGCCTGCCGCCCTCCAACCATCAGGCGGAACAGGCGCTGCTGGGTGCCTTGCTGACCAACAACAAAGCCTATGAACGGGTCAGCGAATTTCTGGCCCCCGAGCATTTTGCCGACCCGATTCATGGCCGTCTGTATCACTCTATCGCCCGGCGGATCGAAACCGGACAGTTGGCGGATGCCATCACGCTGAAGGCGGAATACGAGCATTCCGGCCTGCTGGATCCGGTCGGCGGCAGCGCCTATCTGGGCAAGCTGATGAGTGCCATGGTCGGCATCATCAATGCCGGTGAATACGGCCGCGCCATCCATGATGCCTGGCTGCGCCGCCAGCTGATCGACCTTGGCGAGCACGTGGTGAACCGTGCTTTCGGGGCGGCTGATGATGCCGCACAGGCTCTGTCTGCACGTGAACAGCTGGAAACCGCCGAGCAGACCCTGTTCGATCTGGCCGAGCGTGGCGGCAGTGAAGGCGGATTCGTCAGCTTTGAAGTGGCGCTGACCGCCGCCATTGCCGGGGCCGAACGGTCCTTCAGAACACCGGGCGGTGTGTCCGGCCTGTCTACCGGCCTGCGCGATCTGGACAAGCGCAGCGGTGGTCTGCACCCCTCCGACCTGCTGATCCTCGCTGGGCGTCCCGGTATGGGCAAAACCGCGCTGGCAACCAAAATCGCCTTCGGCGCAGCCCGCTCCCTGTTGATCGAAGCGCGGGAGAAAGACCCCAATGCGGTGCCATCCGGCACAGTGGCTGTTTTCTCCCTTGAAATGAGCGCGGAGCAGCTTGCCACCCGTCTCCTCTCCGAAGAGGCCCGCATCTCCGGCGATCGCATCAGGCGTGGCGATATCGGGCAGCGCGATTTCGACCGCTTCGTGGAAGTCAGCCGGGAACTGGCGGTCATGCCGCTCTATATTGACGATACCCCGGCCATCACGCTCTCCGCCCTGCGCACACGCTGCCGCCGGTTGAAACGGACCAAGGGGCTGGCGCTGATCGTGGTCGACTATCTTCAGCTGATGCGCCCCGCCGCCGGCACACGCCCGGAAAGCCGCGTGCTGGAAATCAGCCAGATCACGCAGGGGCTGAAGGCCATCGCCAAGGAACTGGCCGTGCCGGTCATCGCCCTGTCCCAGCTCTCTCGTGCGGTTGAAAGCCGGGAGGACAAGCGGCCCCAGCTTTCCGATCTGCGCGAATCGGGATCGATCGAGCAGGACGCCGACTGCGTGATGTTCGTGTATCGCGACGAATATTACCTGCAACAGCGCATGCCGAAGGAGATCGCCTTCGAGAATGACGAGAAATTCCACTCGGCCATGGAGAAATGGACACAGGATATGGAGTCCGCGCACAATAAGGCCGAACTCTACATCGCGAAGCAGCGTCATGGGCCGACCGGAAAAATCGATCTGTTCTTCGAGGCTGAGTTCACCCGCTTCGGCGATCTCGATGTCGTCCATGGCGAGGACATCTGACGATATCGGGCCATATGAAATGCCCCTGACAGAAGCGGAGGCATCCCGCGGTCCGGTTGATATTTTGCCTTCCCTTCAGGGCGAAGCGCACCAGAACGGGCCGGGTGTGGCACGGCTGGAGATCGATCTGGAGGCCATTGCCGCCAACTGGCGCTTTCTGCGTACGACCCATGGTACGAATCGCATCACCGGGGCCGTGGTCAAGGCGGACGGGTACGGGCTGGGGGCCGCCGTCATTGCTCAACGTCTGGTGCAGGAGGGATGCGATCACATTTTCGTGGCCCATCCGCAGGAAGCCCTGACGCTTCGTCCGCTGATTCCATCCGCCACGTTGATCGTGCTGAATGGCCTGTGGCCCGGGTGGGAAGCTGCTTATACGGATCATGGGCTAATCCCGGCGCTCGGCTCCCTCGCTGAAATCGAGGCATGGCGGCAGGAGGCAACCCGCCGCGAACAGGCCCTGCCCGCTTTTCTGCATGTGGATACCGGCATCAACCGGCTGGGGCTGGACCCGCAGGAACGTGACCGGCTGGCCGAACGGCCCGAGCTGCTGGACGGCATTACGCTACGGGCCATCATGACCCATCTGATCAGCGCTGAAATTCCCGACCATGACAGCAATACACTTCAGCGCCAGCGTTTTGCTGCCGCGTGCAGCCGCCTGCCGCCTGCTCCGCGCAGCATCGCCAATTCCTCCGGTATTTTTCTGGGGCCGGATTTTGCCAGCGACATCGCCCGGCCCGGGGCTGCGCTGTATGGCATCAATCCGGTTCCAGGCCGCCCGAACCCGATGCGCCCCGTGTTGCGGCTCTCTGCAAGAGTGCTTCAGATCAGACCGGTCGAAGCTGGGGAGATCGTAGGTTATAATGGTATCTGGGTCGCCCAGCGTCCCTCCCGGATCGCGGTGTGTTCAGTCGGATATGCGGATGGTTTCCAGCGTGCCCTGAGCAGCCGGGCAGAGGCCGCTTTTGACGGGGCACGCATTCCACTGGTAGGCCGTGTCTCCATGGACCTGACGACCTACGACGTCACTGACGATCCCCGTATCACGGTAGGCTCCTGGCTGGAGCTTATCGGGCCAGAGGTATCCCCCGATGAAGTCGCCGCACGCGCCAGCACGAACGGGTATGAGGTGCTGACCTCCCTCGGGCGGCGCTATGAGCGTGTTTATCGGCCTTTGACCCCATGATCCTCAGTCCGCTTGCATGGCTGGGCAGGGGCTTTTTCTCGGCCTGTGCCAGCACGGGCCGGATGGGCGTATTCGGTCTCACCGCTCTATCGCATCTGCTGCGGCCGCCTTTTTACGGGCGTATGTTTCTGCGGGCATTGGTGGAAATCGGCTATTTCAGCCTGCCGGTGGTGGCACTGACCGCCATTTTCACCGGGATGGTGCTGGCGCTGCAATCCTATACCGGCTTTGCCCGTTTTTCGGCCGAGAGCGCCATTGCGTCTCTGGTCTCGCTCTCCGTCACCCGGGAACTGGGACCGGTACTGGCCGGGCTGATGGTCGCCGGGCGCGTCGGCGCGGCCATGGCGGCGGAGCTGGGCACAATGCGCGTGACCGACCAGATCGACGCGCTGACCACCTTGTCCACTCATCCGATGAAATATCTGGTCGCGCCCAGGCTGCTGGCAGGCACCATCGCCCTGCCGTTGCTGGTCATCATTGCCGATATTCTGGGCGTGATGGGCGGATGGCTGGTGGCCTCAATCAAGCTGGGTTTCAATTCGCACACCTATCTGGCCAATACCATCGCCTCCATCCACATGGATGATGTCATGTCCGGCCTGACGAAAGCGGCCGTATTCGGATTCCTGATTGCCCTTCAGGGCTGCTATCATGGCTATAACAGCCGGGGGGGCGCGCAGGGGGTTGGCTCGGCCACGACATCCGCCGTGGTGACCGCTTCCGTTCTGATCCTGGCATTCGATTACGTCCTGACCGAACTGTTTTTCTCACGATGAGCGCACCTTCCATCCGCATCACCGGGCTGCGCAAGACGTTCGGCGAGCGCCGGATTCTCGATGGCGTCGATCTGGATGTTCCAGCCGGCACCTCTCTGGTCGTAATCGGCGGCTCCGGCTCCGGCAAATCGGTGCTGCTGAAATGCATTCTCGGCCTGATCGAGCCGGATGAGGGAAAAATCGAGTTCGACGGACGCGACATTCTCACCATGCCTGCCGATGAACGGGCCGCGCAGCGGCAACGGATCGGGATGCTGTTCCAGAACGGCGCATTGTTCGACAGCCTGCCGGTCTGGGAAAACGTGACCTTCGGTTTGTTGGCCCGCAACCGTCTCTCCCGCTCAGAGGCGAAGGAGATCGCAACCCGATACCTGGCCAAAGTAGGACTCAGCGCAGAGATCGGGCGCATGTCTCCGGCCGAGTTGTCCGGCGGCATGCAGAAACGGGTTGCTCTGGCCCGTGCCATCGCCATGCAGCCGGATATCCTGTTTTTCGATGAGCCGACGACCGGTCTTGATCCCATCATGGGCGCAGTGATCGACGGGCTGATCGTCGAATGCGTCACCGCCGGCCCGTCAGGTGGCAGCACGGCCATTGCCATCACCCACGATATGGCCAGCGCGAAACGGATCGGCCACGAAGCCGCCATGCTGTTTCAGGGCCGCATCGTCTGGACCGGCAAAGCCGACAGGTTGATGGACAGCGACAACCCCTATGTCGACCAGTTCACCCATGGCCGGCGCGAAGGCCCGATCCAGATGCAGCTGCGTCATTAGGAAATAATACAGTCAGAAGTTGAAAAACATGCCTTATTTTTCCTGTAAAAAATATTTATTTTGTTCTGTTTCATTTCTTCTGATTTTTAAAAAATAGTTTTCCAGTATCTATTTTATTTCGATACTCAGATGATATGAATGATGAGAGATCATCATTTCCTTGCCCCCCCCACTTCAACGACCCATCATCTTGATGAAGAGGAGATCACTGGACCAATGCGCATTGCCATGATCGGAGGCGGATATGTCGGGCTGGTCTCCGCTGCCTGTTTTGCCGAGTTCGGGGTTGAGGTCGCGGTCGTGGAATCCGATCCGGCCAAGCTGGCGGCTTTGCATGAGGGTCGGATGCCGATCTACGAACCGGGACTGGACAAGCTGGTTGCCGACAATGTCGCCGCAGGCCGCCTGTCTTTCGGCAATGATCTGATGGCTGCCGTCAAGGATGTGGAGGCGGTGTTCATCGCTGTTGGTACGCCGACCCGCCGCGGCGATGGGCATGCTGATCTGACCTATGTTTTCGCTGCTGCCGAACAGGTTGCAAAAGCCCTGACCACCCATTGTGTCCTGGTGACCAAATCGACCGTTCCGGTTGGCACTGGCCGCAGGCTGGAAGCGCTGGTGCGGGAAATGCGTCCCGATCTGGAGATCGACATTGCGTCCAACCCCGAATTCCTGCGCGAGGGGAACGCGATCGGCGACTTCATGCGCCCGGACCGCGTGGTGGTTGGCAGTTCCACCCCCCGCGCCAGAGAAGTGCTGAACCGTCTTTACCGCCCGCTGAACCTGATCGAGACCCCGATCCTGCATACCGGGCTGGAAACGGCAGAACTCACCAAATACGCTGCCAATGCTTTTCTGGCGATGAAAGTCACCTTCATCAATGAGATTGCCAATCTCTGTGAGGCGACCGGTGCGGATGTGCATGATGTTGCGAAAGGCATGGGGCTGGACGGGCGGATCGGCAGCAAATTTCTGCATCCCGGTCCGGGCTTTGGCGGATCCTGCTTCCCGAAGGATACGCTGGCTCTGGTACGGATCGCCCATGATGCGGGCGCACCGACAAGGCTGATCGAGACGGTGGTCGATATCAACAATACCCGCAAGGAACAGATGGCCGAGCGCATTATCACCGCCTGCGGAGGCAGCGTGAACGGCAAACGAATCGGCGTACTGGGCCTGACATTCAAACCCGAAACCGACGATATGCGAGACAGTCCCTCCATCCCGATCCTGAGCCTGCTGCATCAGGCGGGCGCTTCGATCATCGCCTATGATCCGGAAGGAATAGAGCAGGCCCGGCCCCTGCTGCCGGATGCCATTACTTATGTGGGCAGTGCCATTGAGGCGCTCTCCGGTGCAGATGCTCTGGTGATCATCACCGAATGGAACGAATTCCGTGCCCTCTCTCCGGAAAAGCTGCTTGCGGAGATGAATGGACGAGTGGTTGTTGATCTGCGTAATGTCTTCGACCCTGCCGCGATGCGAGAGGCCGGCTTCTCCTATTCCTCCATCGGGCGCCCAGAGAAAAGGCATCAAGACGCGTGACCACTGCGGCGGCTGTAGATGAGGCATGGAAATATCCCGATATTCCCAACCCTGACATTCTGGACCGGATTCCGTTATCAGCCCGCATCGTGCTTGATGTGGGATGCGGCACTGGGGCGCTGGGGGCTGCCTACAAACAGCTCAATCCAGCTGCCCGTGTCTTCGGAATAGAGACCAACCAACAGGCCGCCCGCCTCGCCTCATCCCGGCTGGAGACGGTCATCAACAGCGATGTGGAAACCGCCGTTTTTCCTGAGGAGCTGCTCGGGCGCGTTGACTGCCTGATCTATGGCGATGTGCTGGAGCATCTTCAGGATCCCTGGACGCTCCTGAAAAATCATGTGGAGACATTGCTGGCTCCAGGGGGTGTCGTCATCATCTGCATGCCCAATGTCGAACATTGGAGCATCACCACACGCCTTCTGACCGGGACGTTCGACTACAGCGATACCGGCCTGCTGGACCGCACGCATCTGCGCTTTTTCTCACAGGCCATGATGGAGCACTGCATCCGTGCCGCAGGGTTGCAACCCATTGATTGCCTGCCGCGTATTTTCGAGGCCGAGCAGGGGCGACAGATCATCAATGCCCTGAAACCAGTGCTGCAGACGATGCAGGTCGATCCGGACGCCTATGCGCAGCGCGCCCTGCCGATGCAATATGTCTGGCGTGCCCGTGCCGGGGGGCCTGGCACTGTTCAGGTCTATTCCACCATCCTGGCACCGGTCGGCGGTGTCAGCGACGTCCGGGTGATCGAACCGATGCGTGCTCTGGCTGCCGAGCCGGGCATCCGGGCGGCGATCGTCAAGGGTGGCGAACTGCCTCCCCCCGATCCGTCTTTGCCGAAAATCTGGATTTTCCATCGCCCTGCTCTCGCCGGAGAGGAAGGGCTGTCCGTGCTGCGGGGAATCCTGCGACAGGGATTTCTGATCGTTACGGAATTCGACGATCATCCGGATTACATTCCTGTTCTTCAGCGCCCGGATATGTGGAATTTCCGTGGTGTGCACGCGGTCCAGACCACCACCATGGGGCTGGCCGATGTATTCCGGAAAGACAATCCGGAAGTCGCCATATTCCCCAATGGCATCCGCGCCCTGCCGGTACCGCACAATCATGCGAAACGCCCGCAGATGAGAATGCTGTTCGCGGGGATCAATCGTGAAAACGACTGGCCCCCTTACATTGACGCCCTCAACACGGCGGCACGTCTCTGCGGAGAGCGGCTGCATTTCGAGGTCGTACGGGACCGGGGATTTTTCGACGCACTGGATACGCCGCACAAATCCTTCTCCGACACGCTGGAGTATGCGGCCTATCATCAGAAACTGTCGGACTGCGAGCTGTCCTTCATGCCTTTGCAGGACACGCCCTTTAACCGTGCCAAAAGCGACCTGAAATTCATTGAGGCCGCCTCTCATCGCGTCTGCGCTCTGGCCAGCCCGGTTGCGTATGAGAACAGCATTCAGGACGGCAAGACCGGCATCCTGTTCCGCACGGGAGCCGAGCTTCAGGAAAAGCTTGTGGCCCTGGTCAATAATCCTGATGCGGTTCTGCAGATCGCCACTGCGGCGCGCAGCTATGTCGCTGCCGAACGGATGCTGGCCTATCAGATGGCTGCGCGCACCGCATGGTATCGCAGCCTGTGGGCACGCAAGGATGCGCTCAACGCCGCCCTGCTGGAGCGTATGCCCGCCTTAAGGGAAGGATAACGCCTTCCCCGGCACCGCTTCATCCTCCGCTATGGGAGGAAAAGTGGTTTGCAGCGCCTGCCGGTGCCCGTCGCCTGCCATGCGGTGCAGGAAGCGGGAAGTCCGACGCAGCGAGTCCCGGCTTTCCGGCAGAAAGGTCGCGAAAATCTGGAACGCATGCGGCACTTTGGGCCAGATGCGCAGATCAACGCTGCCACCGCTGCTCCGTACACGCTCCGCAAGTCTGCAAGCATCGTCCAGCAGAACTTCGTCCGCCCCGACCTCGATCAGCAACGGGGGAAGCCCGTCAAGCGCACCATAAAGCGGCGAGGCCAGCGGATGGTAAGGGTCGGCCCCCTGAAGATACAGTGTCGCCGCGCGGGATACATTTCCATCCAGCATCACATCCCGATGAGCGTTATAGTGCAGGGACGCTCCGGTTGCCGCCAGATCGGTCCAGGGAGAAAACAGCGCGGCCGCCACCGGCAATGGCAGTCCAGCCTGTTTCGCCGCCAGCATCAGGGACAGCGCCAGACCACCGCCGGCCGAATCTCCGGCAATGACCAGACGGGCGGGCGAAATGCCAGAGTCCAGCAATGCCCGATACACTGACAGCGCATCCTGGACCGCAGCGGGGAACGGATTTTCCGGGGCCAGACGATAGGCCGGTGCATAGACCTCAAATCCGGCCCGCGCGAAAAACGAGGTGATCGGGCGATGTGTCGCCGGGGAACAGCCCAGATAGGCGCCCCCGTGCAGATACAGCAGGACGGTCGGCACAACATGCTCCGTCCCTTTGGAAGCCCCCACTTTGGAAGCCCCCCCTTTGGCGGAATGAGTGCGCAGATGCTCGGTCCCCACGCCGCCCATGTCTTTCATACTGATCCGTATGTCACCCGGCAGGCGGCGAATGGTCAGTGCGAAGTCACGGCGCAGTTCCCGCACATCCTGTACACGGGATAAGCGGCGCTTAACCTTCCAGCGCAGGATCGGCAGCAGGGCACGGAGACGAAGACTGGACACGCGCTGTTTGTCTCTCTCGCCTGTTTCGGAACAAAGACGCTTCCGCTATCCAATCCGAGCCTGAAAAGCCAGCTTTATGAAAGACCCGCATGAGCAGTCTCCGTCATAGCAGTGATGATACAAGCTCATCCCGCCCTGTCTGGTGGCCCCTGATGGGACTGGCGGCAATCATGACCGTACTGGCCATTGCCTTTCTCGATCGGGGCTGGTCGAGCTGGGCCCACGCCACCCTGCCATCGTGGAAACCCGTTTTCATCTGGATGACGCGCCCGGCCGAAATAGCGGCCCCACTCGGCGCACTCTACCTGTTTTTAGCGGCCCTGGCGGCAGCATCCGGACGCTGGCAGCCCGGCAGGATGGGATGGGCGCTGATTGCAGCCTCTCTGGCCGCGCTGGTGGCCGTGCCCGTGAAGGATGAACTCAAATACCTGTTCGGCCGTCCATGGCCGGAAACATGGATCGACAACAACCCATCCTGGATTGGCAACGGTCTCTTCGGCTTTTTTCCGCTGCATGGCGGACGGGGCTGGGCCTCCTTCCCCTCCGGCCATACGACGATGATTACCGCCCCCATGGCTGCACTGCGCGACAGGTTGCCGGAATTGCGCTGGCTGTGGTTGCTGCCGATCGCCTGTGTCGCCATCGGGTTGCTCGGGGCTGATTTCCACTTCATCAGCGATGTGACAGCAGGTCTCCTTACCGGCATCACCTGCGGAGTGGGCCTGTCCGCCGTCATACGCCCTTCTGAACGGCCCTGAGAAAGATCAGGATCGGCAGTTTTGCTTGCAGCGGGGCGTGGGGCCGCCCATCTTCCCGTCATGTCCCAGATCGCCGCCCATCCCATGCTGTTCATGCCGCAAAAGCAGCCCGCGAAACCCCTCACGAAGGCACTGGAAGTCGTCTCTGACTACAAGCCCGATGGTGATCAGCCAAGCGCGATCAGGGAGCTGGTCAGCGGACTGCGGCAAGGGGAACGCAATCAGGTGCTGCTCGGCGTCACCGGCTCCGGCAAAACCTTCACCATGGCCAAGGTGATTGAGGAAATGCAGCGCCCGGCCCTGATTCTCGCGCCAAACAAGACTCTGGCAGCCCAGCTCTACGGGGAGATGAAGTCGTTCTTTCCCAATAACGCAGTCGAATATTTCGTCAGCTATTACGACTACTATCAGCCGGAAGCCTATGTTCCGCGCACCGACACCTATATTGAAAAAGACGCCCAGATCAACGAGCAGATCGACCGGATGCGTCACGCCGCCACACAGGCCCTGCTGGAGCGGAACGATGTCATCATCGTTGCCTCCGTCTCCTGCATTTACGGTATCGGCTCGGTCGAGACTTACGCGAAGATGGTGGTGCGGTTGCAGGTGGGCGGCCAGATCGACCGGGATGCGCTGGCCCGGGCGCTGGTCGATCTGCAATATCGACGCAACGATGCCGCCTTCCAGCGCGGCACGTTCAGAATGCGCGGAGAGACGGTCGACATCTTCCCCGCCAGTCATGAGGACCGGGCCTGGCGCATCAGCCTGTTCGGTGACGAGATCGACGCCATCAGCGAATTCGATCCCCTGACCGGCAATGTGACCGCAAAACTGGAAGAGGCTGTCGTCTACGCCAACAGCCACTATGTCACACCTCGCCCCACGCTCAGTCAGGCGATCAAGGAAATCAAGCAGGAGCTGCAACAGCGGCTGGCCGAATTCGACGCCGAAGGCAAGGTGCTGGAGGCCGAGCGCCTGCGTCAGCGCGTGACCTTCGATATCGAGATGATGGAGACCACCGGCTCCTGCAAGGGAATCGAGAATTACTCCCGCTATCTTTCCGGTCGCGCACCGGGAGACCCGCCACCGACCCTGTTTGAATATCTGCCGGACAACGCCATTCTGATCGTCGATGAAAGCCATGTGACCGTACCGCAGATCGGCGGTATGGAGCGGGGCGACCATGCCCGGAAATCCATTCTGTCGGAGTTCGGTTTCCGCCTGCCCTCCTGCATCGACAACAGACCACTGAAATTCGATGAATGGGAGCGCTTCCGGCCGGAAACCGTGTTCGTCAGCGCAACCCCCGGCCCGTGGGAGATGGAACAGACCGGCGGTGTGTTCGCCGAACAGGTGATCCGCCCGACCGGGCTGATCGATCCAATCACGGAGATCCGCCCGGTGGAACATCAGGTGGATGATCTGCTGGCGGAAATACGTCTCGTCACGGCCAAAGGAAATCGCGTGCTGGTCACCACCCTGACCAAGCGCATGGCGGAAGATCTGACTGAATACCTCACCGAGCACGGGGTGAAAGTTCGCTACCTCCACTCCGACGTGGACACGCTGGAACGGATCGAGATCATCCGCGATCTGCGCGTCGGCGTCTTCGATGTGCTGATCGGCATCAACCTGCTGCGGGAGGGGCTGGATATTCCGGAATGCTCACTGGTCGCCATTCTGGATGCGGATAAGGAAGGGTTTCTGCGCAGCCAGACCTCGCTGATCCAGACCATTGGCCGCGCCGCGCGGAATGTGGAGGGGCGCGTGATCCTGTATGCCGATACCATGACGCGCTCCCTGACCTTCGCGGTGGAGGAAACCGCCCGCCGTCGGGAGCGGCAGAAAGCGTGGAACGAAGCGCACGGCATCACGCCGACCACGGTACGCAAGCAGATCGGCAAAATGCTGGAAAGCGTGTTCGAACAGGATTACGTCACGGTCGCGCCGACCTCCGCCACCTCGGCCGCCGAGTTCGTGGGCAAGGATCTCCGCGCCTCCATTACCGAGCTGGAACGCCGGATGCGCGCTGCTGCCGCCGATCTGGAGTTCGAGGAAGCCGGACGCCTGCGCGACGAAATACGCCGTCTGGAAGCACTGGAAATGGGCCTGCCCCCCGTACCGGCCCCTGCTTCCTCCATGCGGGCTGGTGCGCAGAAAGATGGCGGACGCGCCCGCAAGGACCGCACGCCGCAACCGCTTGGCCCCGGCGGCGGCGGTTATGATCCCTCCAAGGTCAGAGGTCGGCGGCGACGTGGGTAATTCCGACCGTCACGCTGGCATACTGACATAAAACCATGGCAGGCACCACCTGCCGGATTATGGCATCCTTGCACTCACTGTGCGTCACCCTGCTCCACCCGGCCTCACAGGATCTTCTCATCGTGGAACCATCGCCCCATGCTGCATTCCCTGCCCCTGTCTGAAGCCATGCCGCGCACCGCGCTCGTCACCGGTGCCGGGCGCAGGATCGGGCGCGCCATTGCTCTGGCGCTGGGAGAGGCCGGGTTTTCAGTCGCCGTGCACTACGGAACCAGTCGCACCGAGGCCGAGGAGGTCGTCACCACCCTTCACCGGAGCGGACGGAATGCCGTTCCCCTGCAAGCCGATCTCGGGCGTGAGCACGATGCCCGGCGGCTGATGCAGGACGCGACTGATGCGCTGGGGCCGATCGGCGTGCTGATCAACAACGCCGCCATTTTCGAATTCGATGCCTGGCATGACGCGACCCGCGACAGTTGGGACCGACATATGGAAACCAATCTCCGCGCGCCGCTGGTACTGGCACAGTCCTTTGCCCATCTGCTGCCCACAACGGCACAGGGGGCTGTGATCAATATGATCGACCAGCGCGTATGGGCACCGGGACCGGGTTTTATTTCCTATACAGTCGCGAAGAGCGGTCTGTGGACCCTGACCCGCACGCTGGCTCTGGCTCTGGCTCCCCGCATCCGCGTGAATGCCATTGGCCCCGGTCCGGCAGCCCCCAGCAAACGGCAGACCCCGGACCAGTTCGCGGAGCAATGCCGCAGTGTCCCGCTTGGTCATGGCACCAACCCGGACGAAATAGCCCGTGCCGTGCTGTTTTTGCTCTCCCTGCCCTCTGTGACCGGTCAGATGTTGGCACTGGATGGCGGGCAGCATCTGCAAGGGGCCGGCAGTACGACTCTGGTTGAATAAGACCTTTTTGGCTCCCGCGGCCTGAAAACCGGTCAAGCCATAAAATTACTTAAATCACTGATTCTTGTGCTTGACACTCTCTTCCCGAAGCGGGTTGCGGCCGGACTTGTCCACCTGCGGCGCAAGAGAATCATATTTTTCAGTATGATGACGGCACCACCATCCTCCACAAATAATAAAGCTATATAATTCAATAACTTATGCTGTTGCTTCGAATCTGTGCAATCGGCGTGTAACCCTTGTGTACTGCGGGTTTGGCGCAAATGTGCGCAGCTTCTTCCACAATGTTATCCACAGCTTTGGTGGATGAATTTTATCCTGTCTCTTATCCACTTCCTGCCCCGAGATCCGGGCGGCCAACCCTTGAGGAAGTGCGAGGCAACCCCTAATCCATGACTATGCCTGATGCTCCCGCCAACCCGCCGAAAGAAGCTGACAATCCTTCCCTGCCAATTGTCGAGGCACCCCCGGGCAAAGGGGTGACTGTCATTGAGGCAATGCTGAAACTGTTGCCGGACAGGCCGGGCGTATACCGGATGCTCGATGGACAAGGCGAAGCCCTGTATGTCGGCAAGGCGCGCAGTCTGAAAAAACGCGTGGCCAGTTACACCCAGATCCACCGTCTTCCCGAGCGGCTGCGTCGCATGGTCAGCGAGACGGTTTCCATGGAGATCGTCACCACCCATACCGAAGCCGAAGCCCTGCTGCTGGAAGCCAATCTGATCAAGCGGCTCAAGCCACGCTTCAACATCGTGCTACGGGACGACAAATCCTATCCATGGCTGATGCTGACCGAAGATCATGCTTTCCCGCAGATTATGAAACATCGCGGCGCACAGACCCGCAAAGCCGCCAGCTACTGGGGACCGTTTGCCTCGGCCTGGGCAGTCAACCAGACAGTGACCGCCATGCAGCGTATTTTCCTGCTGCGCTCCTGCTCGGACAGCGTGTTCGCCAACCGCTCCCGCCCCTGCCTGCTGTTCCAGATCCGCCGCTGCTCTGCCCCCTGCGTGGACCGTATCAGTCAGGAGGATTATGCCGAGTTGGTCGATCAGGCGCGGGCCTTCCTGTCCGGACGCGGCACGGAGATTCAACGCGATCTTGCCCGCCAGATGGAACAGGCCGCCGAAGCCCTGGAATTTGAGCGCGCCGCCGCCATCCGTGACCGTATTCGTGGCCTGACCCATGTGCAGGGCACCGCCGTGGTCAATCCGGCCTCCATCGGCAATGCGGATGTCATCGCCGTCTGGCAGGATGCGGGACAAAGCTGTGTGCAGGTTTTCTTCATCCGTGGCGGCCATAATAACGGCAACCGTGCCTTCTATCCCGCCCATACCAGTGCCGAGACAGCACAGGATGTATTGGGAGCCTTTATCGCCCAGTTCTATGACGACAAGCCCCCGCCCCCTTTACTGTTGCTCAATCATACCATCGCCGAGCAAGAACTGGTCTCGGAAGCGCTCAGCCTGAAAGCAGGGCGCCGGGTCGAGCTGCATGTGCCGGTACGCGGAGAAAAGCGCGCCGTGGTTGCCCATGCGGAGACCAATGCTCGGGAGGCGCTGGAACGCAAACTGGCCGAAAGTGCAGGCCAGAACCGTCTGCTGGACGGCGTGGCAGAGCTGTTCGACCTGCCCACCCGCCCGAACCGGATCGAGATTTACGACAACAGCCATATCATGGGGACCAACCCGTACGGCGTCATGGTGGTGGCAGGGCCGGAGGGCTGGAATAAATCCGCCTATCGCAAATTTTCCATCCGTGGCCCGATCACGCCCGGCGACGATTTCGCCATGATGCGCGAAATGCTGGAGCGTCGTTTCAGCCGTGGTCTGAAGGAACGTGCCGAAGGACCGGAGGGGGAAGCCAACTGGCCAGATCTGGTGCTGATCGATGGCGGGGCCGGCCAGTTATCGGCCGTCCGCGGAATCCTGGACGAGATCGGTGTCACGGATGTCAAACTGGTCGCTATTGCCAAAGGCCCTGATCGCGATGCCGGCCGCGAATGGTTTCATACGGAGGGCCAGGCCCCGTTCCAGCTGCCACCCCGTGATCCGGTGCTTTACTACCTCCAGCGTCTGCGTGACGAAGCGCATCGCTTCGCTATCACTACCCATCGGGCCGGGCGGTCAAAAACACTGGTCCGCAGTGAACTGGACGATATTGACGGCATCGGAGCAGCCCGCAAACGCGCCCTGCTTAATCATTTCGGCTCGGCACGCGGTGTCAAACAGGCCGGGCTCGCGGCGCTGGAAGCCACGCCGGGCATCTCGAAGGAAACCGCGCGGCGCATCTACGCCCATTTCCATCCAGGCGCGCGGGCAGACTGAGCCCGCGCCCCCAGCGTCTTTCAGTCCTCGGTTTTCACCAGCATCGGGCCAAGCGGACGCCCGGCAAACAGATGCACATGGAAATGCGGCACTTCCTGCCCGGCATCCTGACCACTATTGGCCAGCAGCCTGTATCCCGGCACTTCCAGCCCCATGTCACGCGCCAGCTTGCCAACCGTCAGGAAAAACGTCCCGACTTCCTCCGCGGAGGCACGCTCCGTAAAATCCGCAAAAGAAATATACGGTTTTTTGGGAATGATCAGCACATGGGTAGGAGCCTGCGGATTGATGTCCAGAAAGGCCAGCGCATGATCATTCTCCATCACCTTGCGGCATGGGATCTCGCCGCGCAGGATAAGGGCGAAGATATTGTCGGGGTCGTAATCCCCGATGGCGCTGACCGGCATTGTCTTGGCCTTTTCTGTTTTCAAATCTCTGTCTGATGACGAGATCGATATGATCAGGGAATTTTGGTCGTCTTCAACCCTGCGGCGCGCGGCAATATTTTGGCACGGGATGCTTTTTCAGCAATACCGCTGATGCCTTCGCGCTTGGTCAGTTCCCGCCATACCTCGGCAGGCTCGACCCCGACCGCAACCCACAGGACCAGAAGGTGATACAGCACATCGGCGCTTTCACCGATCAGAGCTTCCTTGTCGCCGCTCACCGCCTCAATCAGACATTCGACGGCTTCCTCGCCGAATTTCTGTGCAACCTTGCCGATACCGCGGGACAGCAGACGTGCGGAATGGCTGACCGCAGGATCAGCGTCCCGGCGCTGCATGACCACTTCCCAAAGCCGGTTCAGTACCTGCACCGCATTATCAGGATCAATATCAGCCAGAGGCGAAAGTCTTCTGGATTTGATCTTTACGGCGGCAGGAGCGGACGTTTTCTTATTTATCTTCGTGACTGTTTTTTTCTTAACGGCTTTGACCATCATAATCCCTCAGGCAGCCTGCATGGCAGGCCGGGTGAAACGAACGGGTTGTCCCGCTGCATGCAACGCATTTTTGACCTGCTCGATTGTGAACGTGCCAAAATGAAAAACGGATGCAGCGAGCAACCCTGTTGCCCCCGCTTCTGCACCCTCGACAAAATGCTGCAATGTGCCGATACCACCCGAAGCGACCACCGGCACCGACACAGCCGCACAGACCCGACGTAACAATTCGGTGTCGAATCCCTGCCCCGTTCCATCCCGATCCATACTCGTCAGCAGGATCTCGCCGGCACCCAGAGACGCTACCTGACGGCACCATTCTATGGCATCAAGCCCGGTCCCTGTACGGCCACCATGGGTAAACACTTCCCAGCCCGATGACGTTTTCTTGACGTCAACGGCCACCACGATGGCCTGGCTGCCGAATTTTTCAGCCCCTTCCCTGATCAACTCAGGACGCGCCACAGCGGCTGAATTCATGCTGCATTTATCAGCCCCCGCCAGCAACAGGCGCCGCATATCACCCACGGTGCGGACGCCACCCCCAACCGTCAGCGGCAGAAAGACCCGCTCGGCCGTGCGGGCAACCACATCGAGAATGGTATCACGATTATCGGAGCTGGCCGTAATATCCAGAAAGGTCAACTCATCCGCACCGGCCGCATCATACAGGGCTGCCTGCTCGACGGGATCACCCGCATCGCGCAGGGATACGAAATTCACGCCTTTGACGACACGCCCGTCCTTGACGTCCAGACAGGGAATCACACGAAGCTTCAACACGGCGCAATCCGTTCACCGGCGACCGGCACAATTTAAGGATCAGGACTGGTCTGCGCCAGCCACCAAAAGTGGCGGGGTTTTGCAGCTAAAAGCCGGGGAAATGCAAGAACTTCGTGCGGCGTTTTCACGCAATGGTTTGTTAACGCAAGGAAACGGCCTGCAAGGCCGCTGCCGGGTCTACCCGACCATCGTATAAAGCACGCCCAAGTATAACGCCTGTAATTGTTCCGGCGTCGTAGACATCAACAATATGCGACAGATCACCGACCCCACCACTGGCAATCACCGGGATCGTCGTGGCACGCGCCAAAGCAAGCGTCTGTTCGACATTCGGGCCCGTCAGCATGCCATCGCGGCCAATATCGGTATAGATGATCGCGGCCACACCCTCATCCTCAAACCGGGCAGCCAGTTCAACGGCTGCCACCGAGGATGTCTCAGCCCAGCCTTCAGTGGCGACAAACCCGTCACGCGCATCAATGCCGACCGCGATCCGCCCCGGGAAGGCACGGCAAGCATCCTTGACCAGCTGTGGCGTTTTGACGGCAGCACTGCCCAGAATGACACGGGAAATACCCGCCTCTATCCACCGCTCCACGGCCGCCATGTCACGAATACCGCCACCCAGCTGAACAGGGACGGAAACAGCGCCGAGAATAGCGGTAATCGCCTCGGCATTTTCCGAGCGGCCGGCAAAGGCGCCGTTCAGATCGACCACATGCAGCCACGCAAACCCTGCATCCTGCCATTGCCGGGCACGAACGGCGGGATCGTTGCCATAGATGGTTGCGTCCTCCATCTCACCACGGCGAAGGCGGACGCACTGGCCATCTTTCAGGTCAATGGCAGGGTAAAGTGTGAAACGCATGTTCTTTCGGTCCGTGTCACGCCGTCATGATGCGGCTGTCAGCCTGCAACAGCTTGTAATAGTAATATCCGCGCAGGGTCTGCCCCCGCGCACGGGCATAAACCGGGTGGGTGCCCCAGCAAATATAGCCCATGGATTCGTAAAGCTTTTTCGCCGCTTCCTGATCTTCCCGCAGATCGAGATTCAGCACCTGAAATCCAAGCGCCCGCGCGCAATCCTCGACCCGTTCCGTCAACAGGCGGGCCAGCCCGAAACCACGGGCGAAGGGAGCCACGAAACTATGCGCCAGCATCGCGCCGAACGCTCTGGCTTCCTCGTTCTTCGCTGGACGGATGAACTGTGCGGCCCCAACCACCGCACCATTCTGACGGGCAATGAACAATTCCCGCTCCGGCACCAACAGAACGCCACGAAAATATCGCTCCAGAGCCTGATGCCCCGGCGGTGTGATCCAGCCGGAGCCGCCACCGTCCAGAATGGCGGCATGCGCGGCTTCACACAGGCTGGCTATATCGTCATCGCTCAGCGCCTCGACGCGCTCGACATCCTGTGCAGGCTGCTCTCCATGACGATCATCCGGCGGTTGAGAGCCTGTCATGAACCGCTTGTTCCTTCAGGAGTCCAGACCATGAAATTCTGCAGGATACGCAAACCGACTTCCTGACTTTTTTCCACATGAAACTGGGTTCCGGCCCGGTTGCCGGAGGCAACCATCGCCACCACCGGACCGCCATACTCCGTGGTGGCGAGGATCTGTGCCTGATCTCCATCACGCAATGCATATCCATGCACGAAATAGGCATGATCATCCGCCTGCAATCCATTCAGCAGCGGATGCACACAGCCGGTAGACGTAAAATCCAATCCGTTCCAGCCCATCTGCGGCAGACGCAGACCGGGGCAGCTTATCGGCGCGATCTCGCCCTTGATCCAGCCAAAGCCGGGCGCGCCTTCGTGCTCCAGACCGCGTTCGGCCATCAACTGCATGCCGACACAGATGCCCAGAAAAGGCTTGCCCGCTGCAACGCCCTCCTCGATCGCGCCGCGCATACCCTCGATTGCGGCAATGCCGCGCGCGCAATCGGCGAAAGCACCCTGTCCCGGCAGTACGATCCGATCGGCATTACGGACATCCAGCGGATCGGCGGAGGCAATGACCTTTGCATCCAACCCGGCGCGACCGGCCGCGATCTCCAGCCCGCGACGGGCAGAGGCCAGATTGCCGGTACCGGAATCGATCACCACCACTTTCATATCGTCTGCTCCCGCAGGGCCGGATGAGCGGCCTGCTGTTTTTCTTCCATCCGATGCATCCGGGCCAGCGCCATACTGAGCGCCGTATCAACATCGGCGGCTACCAGGACACCTGCCAGCCTGTATCCTGACAGCGTCAACGACCAGCGCCGCAGATCCTGAGCAAACAGTCCCTGCGCCACCATCAGCCCAACAAAGACCGGTCCCCACCAAAGCGAAGGCAGAAAAGCGATCAGCAACATCCAGCCGGCCAGCAGGATCATTGCCGGCAGCACCGCCTGCCGCATCCCCAGCCAGAGCGGCCCGAGCAAGCTTGCCGGAATGCTGAACTGCTCCGGAATCACCCGCGGCAAGGCGTTGCCCTTTGTCGCCGCATCAGGAAAATGAACGGTCCAGATCGTCATGGCAGCACAGGCTCTACAGGGCGCCCTTGGTGGAAGGAATGGCATCCCCGACACGGGGATCGCGCTCCACCGCCATGCGCAGTGCCCGGGCCACCGCCTTGAAACACGCCTCCGCCACGTGATGCGTGTTGGTGCCGGCCTTGAGCGTCACATGCAGCGTCATCAGCGCATTGCCCCCAAAAGCGCGGAAAAATTCCTCGAACAGCTCGGTATCCATGGTGCCGACCTTGGATTGCAGAAACGGTACCGACCAGGCCACATGCGCCCGACCGGACAGGTCGATCGCGGCTTCGGCCAGTGCCTCATCCATCGGTACGATGGCATGGCCGAAGCGGCGAATGCCTTTTTTATCGCCCAGCGCCTGGCGCAGCGCCTGACCCAGCACGATCCCGACATCCTCGGTGGTGTGGTGATCATCAATATGCAGGTCGCTGGTGGCGCGGATCGTCAGATCCAGCAGCGCGTGGCGTGCCAGCGCGGTCAGCATATGATCCAGAAACCCGATACCGGTGGCGATATCGGTCTGTCCGGTTCCATCCAGGTCGATGCTCAACCGGATGGAGGTTTCCGAGGTCGTACGGTCGATGGTGGCTTGGCGCGTCATGGCGGAGTGCTAGCGCCTCCTGTTCCGAAACACCAGCTTTGAGACATCAATCCGTTGATCCGGCCTTGCCGCCATGCGCTCGAAGCGCCATGTGAGGCGATCATGAGCATCTCCCTCTATCCTGCCGCATCATCCCATGATCCTGTGGGCTGGCACGGCACCACCATTCTCTGCGTCCGTCGCGGAGACACTGTTACGATGGCCGGGGACGGACAGGTCAGCCTCGGTCAAACCGTCGTGAAGGGCAATGCCCGCAAGGTCCGACGTATCGGCGCGGGCGGTCAGGTTCTGGCCGGCTTCGCCGGAGCGACCGCCGATGCCTTCACCCTGCTGGAGCGACTGGAAGCCAAACTGGAACGCTTTCCCAACCAGCTGGAACGCGCCTGTGTGGAGCTGGCAAAAGACTGGCGCACCGACCGCTATCTGCGCCGGCTGGAAGCGATGATGGCTGTGGCCGATCAGAACCGCAGCTTCACCCTGACCGGCAATGGCGACGTGCTGGAGCCGGAGGACGGTATCATCGCCATCGGCTCCGGCGGGAATTACGCGCTGTCGGCGGCCCGCGCCCTGATGACGGTGGAGGGGCTGGAAGCCGAGGAAATCGCCCGCCGCGCCATGCGCATCGCCGCCGATATCTGTGTCTACACCAATGGAAACGTCATCGTCGAAACCCTCCGTGGCGAGGCGGAATAACGCATCATGGACATCCCTACCTATTCACCCCGCGAAATCGTCTCCGAACTGGATCGCTTCATCGTCGGTCAGACCGATGCCAAACGGGCCGTGGCCATTGCCCTGCGTAATCGCTGGCGCAGGCAGCAACTGCCGGAAGCGATGCGGGAAGAAGTCGTCCCCAAGAATATTCTGATGATCGGCCCCACCGGCTGCGGCAAGACCGAAATCGCCCGCCGTCTGGCCAAACTGGCGCAAGCCCCGTTCCTGAAGGTCGAGGCCACCAAATTTACCGAAGTCGGTTACGTGGGCCGCGACGTCGAAAGCATCGTGCGCGATCTGGTCGAGGCCTCACTGACCATGCTGCGCGATACCAGCCGCCGGAATGTGCAGGCGCAGGCGGAACTGGCCGCCGAAGAACGGCTGCTCACCGCGCTGGTCGGTGAAGGGGCTGCCGCCGATACGCGTTCCCATTTCCGGCGCATGCTGCGCAATGGGGAGCTGGAAGAAAAAGAAATCGAGATTTCCATTGCCGCCGCTCCTTCCGCACCGCCATCGGTCGATATCCCCGGCGTCCCGCCCGGTCAGGCGATCAATCTGACCGAGATGATGAAGGGCATGTTCGGCAATCGCCAGCAGCAGAAGAAACTCACCGTTGCCGCGGCACGGGAGCTGCTTCAGCGCGAGGAAGCCGATCGGCTGCTGGATAATGACAAGCTCGGGCGCGATGCGGTGGAGCATGCCGAAAACAACGGCATCGTCTTCATCGATGAGATCGACAAGGTTTGCGCCCGCAGCACTGAAGGCGGCATGCGCGGCGGCGATATCTCCCGCGAGGGCGTGCAGCGCGATCTGTTGCCGATCATCGAAGGCACCACCGTGAACACCAAATATGGTCCGGTGAAAACCGACCATATCCTGTTCATCGCCTCCGGCGCGTTTCATCTGGCCAAGCCGTCAGACCTGCTGCCGGAACTTCAGGGCCGCCTGCCGATCCGGGTGGAACTGCAACCCCTGTCACGTGCCGATATGCGCCGGATTCTGGTGGAACCCGAGCACTCCCTGCTGAAACAGTATCAGGCTCTGCTGGGGACCGAGCAGGTCGATCTGGACATCACCGACGATGCGATCGACGCGCTGGCCGATCTGGCGGCGGAGATCAATGACCGGGTCGAGAATATCGGTGCCCGGCGCCTGCATACGGTGTTGGAGAAACTGCTGGAAGATATCAGCTTTACCGCCGCCGATCGTGCGGGGGAACTGGTCACCGTCGATGCGGCTCTGGTCAGGGACCGCGTGGCTCCGCTGGCGGGCAAGGCCGATCTCAGCCGCTTTATTCTGTGACCGGCCTTTGATTTCGTTGCGACCTGCCTGCTTGACGGCGCGGCGGGCAGGCCGCACATCGCAGCCATGACAGACGATCCGTTCTACCATCCGCAGGAAGACAGCGCAGAGGCCGCCATCGAGGCCATCGCGGACGAGTTGTCCGTGTTCGATGAGGATTGGGATCGGTACCAGTTCATCATCGATATGGGCAAAACCCTGCCGCCATTTCCCGCCGACTGGATGAATGACGCACACAAGGTGCCGGGATGCCAAAGTCAGGTCTGGATGGAAGCGCGCGTCGAGAACGTTGCGCTGTATCTGGCCGGCAAATCCGATGCCCTGATCGTCGGCGGGCTGATTGCACTGCTGCTGCGGGTCTATTCCGGCCGAACACCTGCGGAAATTCTTGCCACCGATCCGGTCTGGCTTAAAACTCTCGGCCTGACCGGATCGCTCTCCATCAACCGGGGTAGCGGGCTGGAAGCGATGGCGCGGAAAATTCATGAACTGGCGGCATCGGTGCGGACACAGTCCGGCACCTGATCCGGTATCAAAGGTGCGGCGGATGAGCCTGCAAAACCTTGCCGCAACCCATGATGTTTTTCTGATCGACCAGTTCGGCACGGTCCATGACGGCACACATCCCTATCCGGGAGCACTCGATGCTCTGTACCAACTGCGCGCCATGGGCAAACAGGTGGCCCTGCTGTCCAACTCCGGTCGCCGCGCCGGACCGAACGCGGAACGGCTGGCCAAAATCGGGGTACCGGACGATGCCTATGATCTGAACATCTCCTCCGGCGAGGTCGCGTACCATATGCTGGCCGCGGGGATTCTGCCCGAAGCCACCGGTGCGTCACGCTGCCTGCTGATCTCCCGCGATCATGACTGCTCCATGCTGGAAGGCAACGGGCTGACCATGACCAACGACCCGCAGGAATGCGATCTGGTCATCATCGGCGGCAGCGAGGGGGAGAAAGTACCGCTGGCCGATTATCGCACCCTGCTTGCCCCCGCCGCCGCGCGGCGCGTGCCCGCTTTATGCGTCAATCCCGATCTGGTCATGCTGACGCCGCGCGGACAGGCTTTCGGAGCCGGGCGCATCGCGGAGCTGTATATTGAGCTGGGGGGGCTGGTCCGATGGATCGGCAAACCTTTTCCGTCAATCTATGATTATACACTGCGTCTGCTCGGCGATCCGCCACGGGAACGGGTGGTCGCCATCGGTGACAGTGTCAGACACGATATCAAGGGTGCCCGTGCCGCCGGATGCCATGCCGTATTGGTGTTGACCGGTATCGCCGGTCCGGCAGTGCTGGATGATGAACTCCATCCCGATATGATCCTGCCGGGACTAAGATGGGATGCCCGCGCCGTACGGGAACATTGATCCTGACTTCCGACAGGTTATCAGCCATTCTTTCGCCATGAATCCGCCATCTGAAAGGCTAACTGGGATGCCTGATTGGAGCAAAGAAGGAGGACAGAGCACGGAAATCCTCCTACCTTTATGACTTGAACAACAGCACAGTCACGATCCCGGTCTTGTGAACCGCCCGGCGACCGGAGTGCTCGATAAAACAGGGATGGCGACGTCATCATGCAATCAGAACGAGTGTCCTGGCCTGCGGAAACCTCTCACGGGGCCGGTACCCATCAGCTGTTCCTGCGTGAGGAGGAATTGCGGCTGGCACAGGATCTGCTGTTCTTCGCCTATCGCGATTTCACAGCGTCTGCAGATGCTGCGCTGGAGGAGCTGGGCTTCGGTCGCGCCCATCATCGCGCCCTGCATTTCATTGCCCGTAATCCCGACCTGACAGTCAGCGATCTGCTGTCGATCCTGCGTATTACAAAGCAGAGCCTGGCCCGCGTGCTGGGCAATCTGGTGGATCGTGGTTATGTCATGCAGTCGCCCGGCAATGAAGATCGACGTCAACGCCTGCTGCGCCTGACCGAAAGCGGGGAGTCGCTGGAACGCCGCCTGTTCGAAAGACAGAAAGCCATTCTGACGGCCGCCTATCGCGAGTCTGGTGGCCATGCGGTGGAGGGTTTTCGCCGCGTGCTTTACAGCCTCGCGGGGAAGGATGCCCGCACCTGTATTGATCAGGCGGACCCGGCGTTTCGCAATCGGAGGAAAATCTGATGTCGCCATCAGATCAGGGCGGCGGAGAAGCCACCATGATCTTGGTAGTCGATGATGATGACCGCCTGCGCCGCCTGCTGTCCCGCTTTCTGGCCGAGCGTGGATTTCGTGTCATCACGGCTGAAAATGCCACTATAGCCCGGCAGACCATGGGGTTTCTTCAACCCGATCTGATAGTGCTGGACGTCATGATGGCGGGGGAGGACGGTCTGAGCCTCACCGAAAGTCTGCGTCAGGATGGACAGGACGTGCCCGTCATCCTGCTGACGGCACGCGGCGCACCGGAAGACCGGATTGCCGGGCTGGAAGCCGGGGCGGATGACTATCTCGCCAAGCCGTTCGAACCCGATGAGCTGGTGGCCCGCATCCGTGCGGTATTGCGGCGCACTTCCATTCCGGCGACCCCACCCGCACCGACCGGACCGGTCAAACTGGGGCAGATCATCTTCGACCCGGATCGCAGCGAATTGCGGGGACCGGATGGAGCAACCCGTCTGACGGGCGGCGAAACCGCCCTGCTGGCGGCCCTCGCCGGACGGGCCAATGAAGTTCTTTCCCGGGAAGAGCTGGCAGCGGTTCTGAGCATGGACGAGGCCAGTGAACGCGCCATCGACGTGCAGGTTACCCGCCTGCGCCGCAAGATCGAGACTGATCCAAGGGAACCCCGCTACCTGCACACGGTACGGGGGCGTGGCTATGTGCTGAAACCGGGCCCATGAGCGGCCCGCACGATCACATCTCTGAGCCGGACCTGCCGGAAGCGCAGGACATATCACCCCGTTTCCAGTTGGCCGGCCGGATGCAACGCGCCGGGCTGCGCCGGGCCATTAAAAAATTTCTGCCTCGCTCCCTTCTGGGGCGCTCCCTGCTGATCATCCTGCTGCCGCTGGTGCTGGTGCAGGCCGTCTCGCTCAAGATTTTCTACGGCAGCCATCTGGATGTCATTTCCCGCCGCCTGTCATTCTCGGTCGCCGGAGAAATCGCCTACACAATTGATCTGCTGCGCCGCTTTCCCGATACGGCCGATCAGGACTGGATCCTGCGCCATACCTGGGGGCAGTTCGCGATCATGGCTACCATTCGGCCTGGTGCCACCCTCAGCCCACGGGAACCCCACAACATTCTCGGCCCGATGGATGATGACCTTCGGGCCGCGCTGGAAGAAATGGTCAAGCTGCCCTTCACCATGGACTGGATTTCCGACACCCAATCCGTCCTGATCCATGTGCAATTGCCGCAGGGCGTGCTGGATGTGAAAGCCCCCCGCAAACGGCTTTATACCGCCACTATCTACCTGTTTTTGTTCTGGACCGTGGGCTCCGCCCTGCTGTTGTTCGCCGTTGCCGCGCTGTTCATGCGCAATCAGGTTCGGGCTATCCGACGGCTGGCCGGGGCAGCGGAAGCCTTCGGCATGGGGCGGGATCGTGGACCGATCAAACCGGAAGGCGCTATTGAGGTCCGCCGTGCCGCCACCGCCTTCAACCGTATGCAGGAGCGCATCCGCCGCTTCATCACGCAACGCACGGAGATGCTGGCCGGTGTCTCCCACGATCTGCGCACGCCGCTGACCCGCCTGCGTCTGGCCGTGGCCATGTTGCCCTCTGTACCTCTGGAAGAGCTACCGGAGGAAAGCCGGGCCATGATCGCCGATCTGGAAGACATGGAGCGGATGATCAAGGCCTATCTGGCGTTTGCACGCGGTGAAGGAACCGAGCAGACCCAGCCCTCTGACCTCGTCCGGCTGGTGCAGGGGGTCGTGAACGGCACCCGCCGCGCCGGAGCCGATATCACGCTTTCAGCCCCGCCGGAGCTGATGCTGCCGCTGCGCCCGGATGCCTGCCGCCGCGCCGTGGCCAATCTGGTCGATAACGCCTGTCGTCACGGTCAACGGGTCGTGGTCAGCATCAACGCATGGTCCCGGGCCGCCCATGTCACGGTGGATGATGACGGTCCGGGACTCGCCCAGGAATGGCGGGAAGCCGCTTTCAAGCCGTTCCAGTCCGGCTCCGCCGGCGGGACCGGGCTTGGTCTGGCGATCAGCCGCGACATTATCCGCAGCCATGGCGGGGACATCACGCTGGAGGACAGCCCGCTGGGCGGCCTGCGCGCACGGATCACGCTTCCCCTGTGATGCGGTCCGCAAGGGCGGCCATCACCGGCTTCGGCCAACGCCGGTGCAGCCATAACCATTGCTCCGGCACGGCCCGTATCCAGCGTTCCAGAACCTGATTCATCGCAAGGGTCAACGCCGCGATATCCTCGGCCCGCTGGCCGGTCTCCGGCAGGGATAAAGGCGGCTCCACAATCAGGCGGAACCGCGCCGGGCCGATCCGCCGCATATAACCGGGGATCACCGGACAGTTGAATTTCAGCGCCAGAGCCGCCGCTGCCGGAGCGGTCATCGCCGGATAGCCGAACAGCGAGGACTCGATGCCGTCATTCATCTTCTGATCGATCAGCATCCCCAGACAACCGCCGGCCCGCAGATGCGCAACGCTGTACCGCGCGCCCACGGCCCCCTTTGGAAACAGTGGAATCTCCGCCCCGATGGCGCGACGACGCAAGGAAAGCAGGATTTCGTCCACCACCGGATTGGCGGGCGCGCGATAGATGCTGGACATGAACATCCCGAACGTCGCCACGGCGGGCGGAAGCACTTCCCAGTTGCCGATATGGCCGGAGACGAAAATGCAGGCTCCCCCTCGCGCCGCCTGCGCAAGCAGAATCTCCTCGCCCTCGATTTCCCAGCCCGGTCCGGACTGCGTACGCTTCAGCAATGGCAGATGCGGATATTCGGCTACGGTGCGGCCCAGATTATCCCATACCCCGGCAATGATCCGCCGTCTGGCTGCTGCATCCAGTTCCGGCATCGCCAGACGCAGATTTCTGTCCGCGACATGGCTGACCGGCAGATATGGCCCGATCCTCCGCGCCACAGCCCCCCCGAGGTCAGAAGCCCGCTCCGCACCCAATGCCTTCAGCAATGCCAGCACCAGACGCAGCGCCTGACCCTGAATCGCGTGCCAGACCTTCATCGGCAATGGCTCATGCCAGTATGGTGGCAGAATCGTGCGACTGTCGCAGAGCAGCCTCAGAGGCACGGTCATGCCGGGTCGGCAATGTATCCAGCAGACGATCCAGCGCCTGTTCGTCCTCCCAGACGATGCGGACGCCCGATACGGTAACCCGCTTCTGCCAGTCAGAACGCAACCGGACAGCATCTTTCGGTGTCGTAACCAGCACGGCCCCCATTGCGGCCGCATCCTGCGCGAGAAGAGTCAGGTCGCGCTCGGTAAAGACGTGATGATCCGGGAAGCCACGCAGTTCGACGACCTCCACTCCGGCCCGTGTCAAAGTTTCGGCGAATTTGGCTGGACGGCCTATTCCGGCAAAAGCCAGCACCGGGCGGCCAATCAGGGCTTCAGTCCCTGTTGCGGTCAGGTGCGCCCGCAGAACCTGCAAACCGGCAGGCAATTGACGCGCTGTGCCGGTCACGTCATCCCCCACGATCACCGCCGCCCGACAGCGTGCCGCAGCCGCCGCAACCGGCTCCCGCAGCGGACCGGCCGGCAGGACGCGCCCGTTACCGAACCCGACCGCGCCATCGATAATCAGCAGGGACAGATCGCGGGCGAGACCGGGATTCTGCAACCCGTCATCCATCACCAGCACCGAGGCTCCGGCGGCAATCGCCTCCCGTGCCGCAGCAGCGCGATCAGGGGCAACCCAGCAAGGGGCAGAAGCCGCCAACAACAATGCCTCATCGCCGACCTGAAACACGGTATCGTCGGGCTGGACCTGCACCACACCCTTTACACGTCCCCGATACCCGCGGGTCAGGGCATGCGGTGTGAAACCGCGCTTTTTCAGCCTTGCGATCAAATCCAGCGCAATTGTGGTCTTGCCTGCGCCGCCAACCGTGGCATTACCGCAGCACACCACCGGCACTGGTGCCCGCCAGCCCGGCCGGGCCACACGATGCGCCGTGAAAGCCGCCGTCAGGGCTGAAGCCGGGGCCAGCAACCTGGCGGTTGGGCCGTTGCGGAGCCAGAATCCGGGGGTGCGTATCATTTCGTCATCTCCGACACCATCACAGCCAAACGCTGCGGCAGATCATCCCATCCCTGCACCGCCGCGCAAGCCCGCTGCCCACGCGCGGCAGCTTCATCGGGATCATTCACCATATGCCGGACGAAATCGGTCAATCCGGCTTCATGATCAACCCGTATCAATCCCCCCACTGCCTCCAAAGCCTCCACTGCATCGGCGAAATTCTCCATATGCGGCCCAGCCGCGCAGGGACAGGCAAGGCGCGCGGCTTCCAACGGATTTTGCCCGCCATGCGGGATAAGACTGCCGCCAATAAAGGCGCAGTCAGCCACCCGGTAAAACAACCCCAGCTCCCCGATCGTATCCGCGACATAAATCCCGGACTCTCCTGCAGGCGGAAGCGCCTGCTGCAACGATCTGCGTGGAGAACCTGGGGCAATCATGGCGCCCCGCTCCGGGTGGCGCGGCACGATCACGGTCAGCAGAGGGGCAGCAGACTCTCCGGCAAGACGGGCATGTACAGCCAGAACGGTTTGGTCCTCTCCCGGATGCGTGCTGGCGGCGAGAAAAATCGCACGGCCACCAATCTGCGCCTGTAAAAGTCGCAATGCAGCCGGATCGGCAGGCAAGGGAGGAGCCGCAAATTTCAGATCGCCGGCCGCCTGCACCTTCATGCCCCCCAGCGACCGGAACCGGGCAGCATCTTCCCCCGAGCGGGCCATGATAAATTGCATTCCGGCCAGCATCTCCCGCACCAGAGCAGGGAAGATGCGCCAGCTTCGGGCACTCCGCGCCGATAAACGGCCATTCAACAGGGCATGAGGCACCCCCCGGCTCCGGCACGCCGCCAGCAGATTGGGCCAGAGTTCGCTTTCCACGAACACGGCGGCATCCGGCTTCCATCCATTCAGAAAACGTGCTGCCCAGAGCGGCACATCCAGCGGCACGAAACGGTGCGTGACCGCTGCCGCCAGTCCCATTTCAGCAAGCCTCGTTTCCATCAGCACGGCAGAGGTCACTGTTCCGGTCGTCAACAGCACATGCAGAGCGGGATCAAGACGATGCAGGGCAGCCAGCAATGGCAGCACTGAAACACTTTCCCCAATGCTTGCCGCATGCAGCCAGAGCAGACGCCCCATCGGACGATCAGCCCCCAACCCGCGACGTTCCGGCAGGCGGGCAACCTGTTCCTTGCCCTGCCGCGCCCGTCTGGCCAGATGCCGGTTCAGCAGCGGGATCGCCACACTGGCCGCACCTGCGTACAGCCATCCGGCCAAAGAACGCATCACGGTTTCGCCACGCGTGCCGGCGTCCCCGTCATCACGTCCGGAGCCAGACCACACAGCCGGTTCGCTTGGTCCGAAGCGCGATTCAACGCTTCCTCCAACAGGGTGGTGGCATGGCGCATATCATCCCGTTCCACCAGGATCGGCGCAGCAACCACCACGGCACCACGCCCGAATGGCATCGGCACCACCATCCGGTCCCAACTTTTCAGCACCAGACGACGGCTGATCTGTGCAGCAACCGGCAGCAAGGGGCGGCCACTCATCGCCGCAATCGCCGTGGCACCGGGCGCCGCCTGCCGTCGCGGGCCACGCGGGCCATCCGGTGTGATGATGATCCGGCCGCCCTGCTCCAGAATACGCAGCGTGTCCCGCAACACCGTGGCACCGCCCCGGCTGGACGACCCGTTGAGCGTTTTCGCCCCCAGCAGGCGCATCAAGGTCGCGACCAGACGCCCATCCCGATGCCGGCTGATGATCACATGGCACGGCTCCGGATTGGCCTTGCGGAACCGCAGCCAGACCTTCGGCATCAGGGCCAGCTGCTCATGCCAGAAAGCGCAGATCAGGGAGTCTCCACCCAGAAAAGTGGCCACATGCTCCTCTCCCTCCCACTGCCAGCGCGTCGTCGTCAGGGCGAAATGCAGCCACGCCCGGAGCAGCCAGGCACCGGCACTCTGTATTCCGGGATGACGGGAAAGGCGTTTGAGCATGGATCGCGCCGGTAGCACGCACACCGTCAAAGCGAAAGGCGCAACCTACCTTTCCTCCCCAGCATGGTAGCGACCTGTTTTCTGCTGCAACCCCCAGACCGGGCGAAGATTGCTGACGAAAACGCGGGCACATTGCGCCCAGCTGAACTGCTCCGCGAACCGGCGGCATTGCGCCCGATCGGCATTCAGAGCCTGCATGGCCGCTCGGCTGAGTGCCTGCTGGGTCAGATCCTCCGCCAGCACACCGACCTCTCCGGCATCGCGCAGCAGATCGCCCGGCCCGGTGACGGAAAAAGCCGCGACAGGCGTACCGGAGGCCAGCGCCTCCAGCGTGACCAGCCCGAACGTATCGGTGAGAGAGGGGAAAACCATGACATCCGCCCCGGCGAAGCACGCCGCCAGCGCCGCGCCATAACGCGCGCCAAGATAGTGCGCAGAGGGCCATTGACGCTTCAGCAGGGCGGCGTGCGGGCCTTCCCCGACCACGACCTTGCTGCCCGGCAGATCGGTGCTGAGGAAAGCTTCAATATTTTTCTCGACCGCCACACGCCCGACATACAGAAAAACCGGGCGCGGCAAATCAGCGAAGACATCTTCCGTATCAGCGCCGGGATGGAAAATATCGAGATCAACCCCGCGTGACCATGGCAGCAGCCGATTGAACCCGCGTTCGGAAAGCTCCCGGCGCAGGCTTTCCGTCGCAACCATCATCCCTTCTCCGGCAGCATGAAAACGCCTCAGCCATCGGTAGAAGGGCGCAGCCGGCAGGCCGGTGCGAGCCTTGATATAATCGGGAAAGCGGGTGTGGAAAGCAGTGGTGAAAGGGAAGCCATTTCGCCGCGCCCACCGTGCAGCGGCCAGCCCCAGCGGCCCCTCGGTCGCGATATGCAGCGCATCCGGCCTGAACGCCACGATCATCCGCCTGAGTCTGGTCGCCGGAAACAGGGACAGCCTGATCTCCGGATAGGTCGGGCAGGCAATCGTGCGGAACCGGTCCGGGCCGATCACCTCGGCCACATGGCCTTGCTGTCGCAGTTCGCGCTCCAGCATGGTCAAGGTGCGCACGACACCGTTCACCTGCGGCTGCCAGGCATCAGAGATAATCAGGATGCGCAAACCTATCCCCGTTGGAGGCCATACGCGATCGGAATCGCGGGCGATCCGCCCGAAACTGCCGGCCCTGAAAGCACTGTCATCAGGCAGTTTGCAGTACCTCCGACCGGCGCCCCGCGAAGAATGATAACTGGTTTCTGGCCGCCCAGTCGATCAGTTCCAGTTGACCGTCTGCATGCTCGACCAGCGCCGTGCAGCTTTCCACCCAGTCACCGTCATTGATGTACAAAACACCGTTCACCTCACGCATTTCAGCATGGTGAATGTGACCGCAGACCACCCCGTCCAGACCACGGCGGCGCGCTTCACCGGCCAGAGCGTTCTCGAACCGGTCGATCGCCTTCACTGCCTCCTTGACCTGACGTTTCAGCCAGGCGGACAGGGACCAGTACGGATAACCCATCCGGCGTCGCACCGCGTTGAACCAGCGATTGATCTCCAGCGCCAGCGTGTAGGCCCAGTCCCCCAGTACGGCGAGAAACTTCGCATAGCGCACAACGCTGTCGAACTCATCGCCATGCATAACCAGAAACTGGCGCCCATCCGCCGTTTCATGCACGGCTTCCCGCATCAATCTGATCCCGGCCACTTCCAACCCGTCGGGCTGAAGCCAGGCGCGGAACATCTCGTCATGATTGCCGGGGATATAGATGACTTCGGTGCCGGAACGGGCGTGACGCAGGATCAGCCTCACGACCTCATCATGCTGCTGATCCCAGTACCAGGCTTTACGCAGCCGCCAGCCATCAATGATGTCGCCGACCAGATAAAGCCGGTCACACCTCACCCGCCGCAGAAAATCCGCCAGAAACTCCCCTCTGCACCCACGCGTGCCAAGATGGAGGTCGGATATGAAAACGGTTCGGTAATGTTCGACGCTGACCGGCAGGTCCATCCGATGGCCTCCTTGCTTTCCGCATGCCGGATAGGCCGATTTACCAGTCAAAAATCATGAATATTATGTGACTTGGAAGTGATAATGGAATTACTTTAAATATAATATATCTGCCATAGTGTCGAAATACCGATGTCACACTTGAGCATCATAATGTGACATTCACCCTTTTGTATACGACAGCGCAGGCAAGCTGATCTTGATCGTCATTTTCAATCCAGCGGCAGGGCAACGTCGACCCGGCCGGCTTTGGGCCGTGCTGGATCTGCTGATTGAGCACGGGATCAAGGTCGAGCTTGCGGAAACGCGCCATCCCGGCCACGCCACAGAGCTGGCACGGCAGGCTGCCGCCAGCGGTACCGACATGATCGTCGCTGCCGGAGGCGACGGAACCATCGCCGAAATAGCACAGGGCATGATCGGAAGCCCTACCCGACTCGGCATTCTGCCGCTCGGCTCCGCCAATGTACTGGCGCATGAGCTGACATTACCGGTCAGGGCCAAGGCCATTGCCTCCACCCTCGCCTTCCGCCGCACGCGCCCGCTCTGGCCTGGTCTGGTGCAGGCCGGGCAGAGGCAGCGCCTGTTCGTCCAGATGCTGGGAGTTGGATTCGATGCGCAGGTTGTGCATCACCTGCCCCTTCCCTTGAAACGCTTTACCGGCCGCATCGCCTATGCCGCGCAAAGCATTCGGGAGATCAGCCGCTACCGCAGCACCCGCTTTCCGGTGATCATAGATGGCCAACCGCATGAGGCTGCCACCGTGATCGTCGCAAAAGGCCGCTATTACGGTGGCCCCTTCCTGCTGGCCCCTGATGCGGCCTCCGACAGTCCCGGTTTCTCCATCGCCATGTTTCAGCAGGATTCAACGCGCGACATTCTCAAATACGGGCTGCAACTGCTGTTTGGACAGTTGCCCGCCTGCACCGGTCTGAAATTCCTGCGCGGCAGAGAGATCATATTTCCGGGCAGCACGATCCTGCCCGCACAAGCTGACGGCGACCCGGCTGGCCATACGCCGCTTCATATCGGCGATGCCCCCTGCCCCCTGCGGGTGGTGGTGCCGTAAAGCCGGAAAACCGGGTTTTTGATGACCCCGGAACGGCACCTGGCAGAAAATTCCAGCATCAATGCGATAAAAGTATCATATCAGCCCTTGATATGACGGATTTTTTAATGATGATGCGCGGCAATAATGCGGGATTGAAATCAGGCTGACCGCACGCGGTGGTTGGCGTTCTTCCCTGTGATATGTTGATGGAAACGACATGAGCACCGACACGCACAGCGCCGCGATCCCGGTGAGTTCTGGCATCAGGCAGCCTTATCACCTTGTTGATCCAAGCCCCTGGCCCATTATTTCCGCTTTCTCAGGCGGCTTGCTGCTGTTCGGGATCGCCGAATATGCCAACCACCACAGCAAGCTGGTTCTGCCCGCCGGTATCGCCGCCGTGCTGCTGTGCATGTTCGGCTGGTGGCGTCAGGTTCTGAAAGAGAGCAACACCCCCGGTCTGCACAGCCCGCTGACGCGCCTCGGCCTGCGTTATGCGATGCTGATGTTCATCGCATCGGAAGTGATGTTCTTCGCCGCATTTTTCTGGGCGTATTTCAACTTCTCGATTTTCCCGAGCAATATGGGCAACCTGACCAGCGCAGCCGCCGCTGTCTGGCCGCCAGCCGGGGTGCATACCTTCAATCCCCTGCATCTGCCGCTGGTCAATACCCTGATCCTGCTGACCTCCGCCCTGACCCTGACCTGGGCGCATCACGGGATTGCCCATGGCAATCGCCGGACACTGATTATCGGGCTGATTCTGACCATCGTGCTGGGTATGTCCTTCACGATCTGTCAGGCACGGGAATATTCGGAAGCGCCGTTCAAGTTCACCGATGGCGTCTATCAGTCCGTGTTCTACATGGCGACCGGGTTCCACGGCTTCCATGTCATTGTCGGCACCATCTTCCTGACCGTGTGCCTGATCCGCGCCCTGCGTGGCGGCTTCACCGCGGAGCGTCATTTCGGGTTCGAGGCCGCCGCCTGGTACTGGCATTTCGTGGACGTGGTGTGGCTGTTCCTGTTCGTCGCGATCTACTGGCTGGGTTATCGGGGCTGATCCCTTCCAGATATCGAAACGCCGATATGAAGGCGCCCCTCTGGCGGGGGCGCCTTTTTTCGTGAATATCAGACCTATGTCCACCTATCGCCGTTTTCTGATTCCCACCGGAATCACCGTCCTGCTGATGGCGGTGCTGATCTTTCTCGGCTACTGGCAAGTGCAGCGTCTGCACTGGAAAACCGGTATTCTGGCCCAGCTCGACGCGGCCGAGGCCGCACCACCAACGCCGTTGCCGGACGCACCCTTGCCGTTTCAGAAAGTCGTCGTAACGGGCACACTCGTCCCCTCGGAAAGCATATTGTTCGGCGCCGAAACCCATGTGACCCAACAAGGGGAACCTATGGGGGCACAACTTCTGATGCCGCTGTCACGTGCCGGCCATAAAGCGGTGATGGTGCAACTCGGCTGGGTGGCCGATCCATCCGGACGGAATACGCCCGTACCTGCCGGGCCTGTCACCATCACGGGTTACATCCTGCCCGATCAGAAAAAGGGTTGGTTCACACCCCCGGCCGATCCGGCCCATCACCATGTCTATCTGCATGATTCCACCACCATCGCCGCCCTGAGCCATGCCGGTGATATCGAACCCTATACGCTGGTCGCGCTGTCACCCGTTTCGCAGGAGAACGGACACCCGATCCCGGCGGAGGGGCTGCCTCGCCCGCAGAACAATCATCTGGGGTATGCTCTGACCTGGTTCGGTCTGGCGATCACGCTGGCCCTGCTCTATGCGAACTGGCTGAAAAAGGCGCTCCGCTCATGATCGATTCTGCCGCAGCCTCTGCCCCTTATCCGTGGTTGAAGGACCGTTTCAACCGCATCGCCACGCTTCAGGAAGCTTCCAGCATGCTGGGCTGGGATGCCTCCGTCATGATGCCTCCGGGGGGTGCTGCGGCACGGGGTGATCAATTGGCCCTGCTCGCCGGGATGGCGCACGAATTACTGGTCGATCCCGCCACAGGGGATGCGCTGGCATCCGCCGCCCGGACACCACCTGCCGATCTGTGGGACCGGCGCAACCTGCAACTGATGCAGCATGCCCATATCCGCGCCACGGCCTTGCCGGGCGATCTGGTCATGGCCATCAGTCGAGCCTGCTCCTCCTGCGAGAAAATCTGGCGGGAGGCACGGGCGCAGAACGATTTCGCCCGCGTGCGTCCAGCGTTGGGGGAGGTGATCAACCTCACCCGTCAATCAGCGAACGCGCTGGCGCCCGTGCTGGGCCTGTCCCCATATGATGCGCTGATGGACGGGTTTCAGCAGGGAATCGGTGCCGCTGACGTGGCCCCGGTTTTTGCTGCCTACGAAACCTTCATCGCCGAGGCACTGCCCCGTGCGGAAGAACTTCAGCACAACCACCCGGCCCCTGTCCCGCTCGGCGGACCCTTTCCGGAAGCGGATCAGGAAAGCCTCTGTCGTTTTCTGGCGGAACGGGCGGGACTGGATTTCACCAGAGCCAGGCTGGATCGCTCCACCCATCCTTTCTCCGGCGGTACGCATACCGATCTGCGCATCACCACCCGTTATGATACCGCCAATGTCGCATCAGCCATGATGGGGGTACTGCACGAAACGGGGCATGCGCTGTACGAAGCGGGGCTGCCGGATGCGTGGAACAGGCAACCGGTCGGGGAGGCAGCCGGCATGGCCGCCCATGAAAGCCAGTCCCTGATCGTCGAGATGCAGGCCTGCCGTTCCGACCCTTACCTCTCCTGGCTCGGCCCGGTGTTGAAAGAGCGATTCGGCGGCGATGCGGACGCTTACAGCCCCGGCAATCTGGCAGCGCTCTGGCGGCGCGTGGAGCGGGGCTTCATCCGGGTCGATGCCGACGAAATGACCTATCCGGCCCATGTCATCCTGCGATTCCGGCTGGAACAGGCGCTGATCGATGGCAGTCTGACTGTTGCCGATCTCCCCGCCGCCTGGAATGAAGGGCTGAAAACACTCCTCGGCATCGTGCCACCGGATGACAGACATGGCTGTTTGCAGGACATTCACTGGTATGATGGCGCGTTCGGCTATTTCCCCAGCTATACGCTCGGGGCCATGGCCGCGGCACAATTGATGGAAGCAGCCCGCGATGCGACGCCGGGACTGGATGAGGCGTTGGGGCGCGGCGATCTGTCACCGCTGGTCGCGTGGCTGCGGACCGAGGTGCATGAACGCGGCAATCTGCTGGGTTTCAACGATCTGCTGCGCGCCGCAACCGGAAAGCCGCTTGATCCGGCGGCCTTTCTTACCCATCTGCGTCAACGCTACCTCGATTAACCGTCTGCCAGAGCCTGCCCCGCGCTTCAGGCAGGGCGGCAAAGCCCGAAACCTCCCTTTTACCAGCCCTCGCACCGCCATAGATTGAGTCCATGCGTTATATCTCCACACGGGGCGAGGCCCCGATCCGTGACTTCTCAGGCGTTCTGCTCGCCGGGCTTGCCGAGGATGGCGGGTTGTATATGCCGGAATCCTGGCCGCAGTTTTCCCACGATGAGTGGCGCGCCATGCGTGGCCTGCCCTATCCGGATCTGGCCGCACGCATCATTCAGCCTTTCGTCGGCGACTGCATCCCAGCCGAAACTCTGCTGACGCTGTGCCGCGATGCCTATGCGGGCTTTACCCATCCGGCCATCGTGCCGCTGGTACAGCTCGATCACGATGTCTATACGCAGGAACTGTTTCACGGCCCGACCCTTGCATTCAAGGATATGGCCATGCAGTTGCTGGGGCGGCTGTTCGATTACGTGCTGAGCCAGAGCGACCGCCGCATCACCATTGTCGGCGCGACCTCCGGCGATACCGGCTCCGCCGCTATTGAGGCCGTGCGGGGACGGGACCGGGTGGATATCGTCATCCTCCACCCCGAAGGCCGCACCAGCACCGTGCAGCGGCGGCAGATGACCACCGCTATCGCCCCGAATATCGGCAATGTCGCCGTGCGCGGCACGTTCGATGACTGCCAGGATCTGGTCAAGGCAATGTTCGCCGATACCCCATTCCGGCAGGAAATGAGCCTGTCCGCCGTCAACTCCATCAACTGGGCGCGGATCGCGGCGCAGATTCCCTATTACGTCTACGCCGCCCTTCAACTCGGCGCACCGGACCGGGCGGTGGCGTTCAGCGTGCCGACCGGGAATTTCGGCAATGTGCTGGCCGCTTATGCCGCCCATCGCATGGGGCTGCCCGTAGGCAAGCTGGTTGTTGCCTCCAACCGCAATGACATTCTCTACCGCTTCCTGAGCGCGAATGACATGTCGGCACGCCCGGTCGAGCCGAGCCTGTCGCCGAGCATGGATATTCAGGTCAGTTCCAATTTCGAACGGGTGCTGTTCGAATTGCTGGATCGTGATCCCGCCGCCACCGCCGCCACGATTCGCGCTTTCCGGGAAACAGGCCGCATGCCGGTGGCCGATGCCACATGGCAGAAGGCAAGAACTCTGTTTCAGGGCTTCCGCATGGACGACACGGACACGGAGGCCGCCATTCGCGCCTTGCGACAGGAAACCGGCTATCTGGCCGATCCGCACAGCGTCATCGGCATTGCAGCGGCACGGAGCCTGCGCAACGCTGGCAGTCTGTCGGCAGCCGGTCCCGTCATCGCCATGGCGACGGCCCATCCGGCCAAATTCCCCGATGCGATGGAACGCGCCACCGGTGAGCGCCCCGCCCTGCCGCCTCATCTGAGCGATCTGTACGATCGCGAGGAGCGGTTCACCGTCGCCGATAATAATCTGGCGGATATCGAGGCTCTGGTGCGCAATATCGCCCACCGCAATACAAGCCCGGCATCCTCCCCCGTAACCGGAGTGCCTGCCTGATGTCCGAAACGCTCGATGGGGGCGCGGTGCGCCTCACCCGCCTGCCATCCGGTCTGACCGTTGTGACCGAGCGCATGGAGCGGGTGGAAACGGTCTCGTTCGGGGCCTATGTCGGCGTCGGCACACGCCATGAAACCGCCGCGGAAAACGGCGTTTCCCACTTCCTCGAACATATGGCGTTCAAGGGCACGGAGCGCCGCAGCGCCGCGCAGATCGCCGAGGAAATCGAGGCGGTCGGTGGCCATATCAACGCCTACACCGCCCGGGAACAGACCGCCTATTACGTCAAGGTGCTGAAGGAGAACACCGATCTCGCCGCCGATATCATCGGCGATATCCTGACCCACTCCACCTTCGACGCGGCGGAGTTCGAGCGGGAGCGGGGCGTGATTCTTCAGGAAATCGGTCAGGCCAACGATACGCCGGACGACATCATCTTCGACCATTTTCAGGAAACGGCTTTCCCCGGTCAGCCGATGGGCCGCCCGACACTGGGAACCGAAACGATTATCCGTGGCCTGGAACGGGATGCGGTGGCCGGTTATATGCGGCGTCACTATGCGGCCTCCAACATGGTGGTCGCAGCGGCCGGCGCGCTGGAGCATGATCGTATCGTCGATCTGGTGCAGCAGCATTTCGCCGATCTGCCTGCCTCAACGGCGCTGGACGCCTCCCCCGCCGATTACAAAGGGGGAGAATTCCGGGAAAACCGCGATCTGGATCAGGTGCATATCGTGCTTGGCTTCCCCAGCGTGAGCTATGCCGATCCTGATTATTTCCCGACCATGCTGCTCTCCACCCTGCTGGGTGGCGGCATGTCATCGCGCCTGTTTCAGGAAATCCGTGAAAAGCGGGGGCTGGTGTACTCCGTCTATACGTTCAGCCTGCCTTTCCTCGATGGCGGCCTGTTCGGCATCTATGCGGGCACGGGGGAGCAGGAAGCGAAAGAGCTGATCCCGGTCACGCTCGCCGAGCTGCTGCGCGTGCAGAACGACGTGACCGAGCAGGAGCTTCAGCGCGCCCGTGCGCAGGTGAAGGCCTCGGTGCTGATGTCACTTGAAAGCACCGGCAGCCGCTGTGAGCAGATTGCCCGCCAGTACCAGATTTTCGGCCGTCTGGTGCCAACCTCCGAAACCGTGGCGAAAATCGACGCCGTGACGCTGGACGATGTCCGGCGCGTAGCAGCCGCCCTGTTCCGCGCCAGCCCAACCCTGGCCACCCTTGGACCAGCAGGCCATGTTCCTGATCTGGCCCGTATCAGTGGATCGCTGGCAGCATGAGCACCTATCTGGATTTGATCGACCAGCTTCTGACCCACGCAAAACGGGCGGGCGCCGATGCCGCTGATGCGCTGATCGCGGCGGGAACCTCCCTTTCCGTTCAACGGCGTCTCGGCCAGACCGAGCATGTGGAACGCTCGGAGGGCCGGGATCTGGGGCTGCGCGTGCTAGTGGGGCAGCGTTCGGCGGTCGTGTCCTCCAGCGCACTCGATCCATCCGGATTTGCACGGCTGGCGGAACAGGCTGTTGCCATGGCCCGGGTCGTGCCGGAAGACCCCTATTTGGGGCTGGGCGAGGTGTTTGCTCCGGCGGATGCCACCCTGCTCGATCTGAACGATCCGTCGGAGCCGGATGCCGATGCACTCGGTGCACTGGCGGGTCGGGCCGAGGAAGCCGCGCTGGCCGTCAGCGGTGTTACGAATTCCGAAGGCTGCGAGGCTGGGTATGGCAAGACGGACATTGCCCTGGGTACCTCCGCCGGTTTTCGCGGCGCTTATGCCCGCACCAGCTTTTCCTTCTCCGCCACCGCTCTGGCTGGCACCGGGACCGGAATGGAGCGGGATTATGATTACAGCACCGCCGTACATTTGAGCGATCTGGAGCAGCCGGAACTGATCGGCCGGACCGCCGGAGAAAAAGCCGTCGCCCGCCTCAATCCGGGCCGTGTGAAAACGGCGCGGATGCCGGTGATTTTCGACCCTCGGGTTTCGAACGGGCTGATCGGTCATCTCGCCGGTGCCATCAATGGCGCCTCGGTGGCCCGTGGCGGCAGTTTTTTGCAGGATCGCCTGGGGCAGCGCCTGTTCCGCCCCGGCATTGTCATGCGTGACGATCCATCCCGCCGGCGCGGGTTGCGGTCCCGGCCTTTCGATGGAGAAGGCCAGCCCGTGCAGCCTCTGTCCGTGATTGAGGATGGTGTGCTGACAAGCTGGATTCTCGATCTGCGCAGCGCCCGCCAGCTTGGGTTGCATACCACCGGCCATGCCGCGCGTGGCACTGGCGGCGGCCCCTCCCCTGCGGTCAGCAATTTCTATCTGGAAGCCGGAATGCTCAGCCCGATGGCGCTGATGGCCGATATCAGGGAAGGGCTGTACATCACCGAAACCATGGGACCTGGCGTCAACCTGACCACCGGCGATTACAGCCGTGGCTGTGCCGGTTTCATGATCCGTAACGGCGCACTGGCCGAACCGGTGGCGGAAATTACCATTGCCGGACATCTACTCTCTATGTTTGCGGAGCTGACGCCCGCGGATGATCTGCGCTTTCGTGGCTCTGTCGATGCGCCAACGGTCCGTATCGACGGCATGATGGTCGCCGGAGCCTGAGAAAAAGCCCATATAATCGGGCTTTCATCATCATGTCGCCGCTACAGTTTCGAGGAAATACCCCTATATTAGGGACATGATAATTCGGAACGGACCTACGATGCGCAAAGCTTTGCCGGTTTTTCTGGCCGCCACGCTGATCCTCTCCCCTGTTCTTGCCCAGGCGAGGGCCGGGGGAGGATCGTCAATGGGCAGCAGGGGGAGCCGGACCTATTCTGCGCCCCGCTCTACCCCGGTGGCACCTTATGCAGCGCCGATGGAGCGCAGCTACACCGCACCCAGCCGCCCCTCCTATAACAGTCCTCCCGGCATGCCGCCCATGCAGCCTGCTATGTCCCGGCGTTCCGCCTTTACGTCCGGGCTGTTAGGCGGGCTGATCGGTGCGGGGATCGGTGGATTACTGATGGGCCATGGGCTGTTTGGCGGAGTCAGCGGGATTTTCGGTTTCTTCGGCCTGCTGCTGCAGATTTTCCTGATCGTGATGGTGGTGCGTTTTCTGTGGCGCCGCTTCGCGGGTGGGAATGCTCCAGCCATGGCACCGGCCGGTGCCGGCATGACCAACCCGTTCACCACCAATCAGACTGATCGCGGCCCGATAGGGGGAGGACAGATGGGGGGAGGCCCGATGGGAGGAAGACAGAGCAGTGTCCAACCGATCCAGCTTTCTCAGGGAGATTACCAGCGCTTCGAATCCCTGCTGAAAGAGGTCCAGGCAGCCTGGACCGATCGCAATCTTCAGCAGCTCGGCAGCATCAGTACGCCGGAAATGGTTGGTTATTTTAACGAGCAACTGACCGCTCTTGCCAGTCGCGGCCTGCATAATACCGTTACCAACGTCACCTTGCAGAAGGGCGACCTGTCGGAAGCGTGGCGGGAAGGTACGCTGGAATATGCGACCGTCGCGATGCTTTTCTCCATGATCGACGCGACCTACGACTCAAGCGGTCGGGTGGTTGAGGGGGATGCTTCCCAGCTGCAGACAGCGACCGAGTTCTGGACCTTCGTGCGCAGTCCGGGCGGGCCGTGGATTCTCTCTGCCATTCAACAGGCGCGATAACAGGGTGGAAGCAAAGAAAAAAGCGCCCCGGCAAGGGCGCTTTTTTTATTAGCCGGTGTGTTCCGTTTTCTGTCAGCCTGCCGGAGAAGCCATACCGGCTGGAACCTTGCCTGATTCATGCGGCGTCTGATGAGCAATCTTCACCATCGCCATCGCGTAAAACAGGAAGGCCATTCCGAACAGCACGATCAGCATCGCCAGATTACGGCCCCGACGTTTCCGGCGAAGTTCATCAGACTGCTCCTGCGTCAGGCGCGGGGGAAAATTGACCATACCGATCACACAAAACGATCAACGGCCAGCGCCAGAAACAGCACGGCCAGATAGATCAGAGAGTATTTGAACGCGGCACGGGCAGGTGCATCCTTGGTCAGGCTCAGCCCGACTTCGTCCTGCTTGTCCCGCAGCACCCGCCAGCTTTGTACCAGAAAGCCGAGGCTCAATACGACAGCCGATAGTCCGTAAACGCGTCCGGTATCACCCAGCGCCCAGGGCAGCACCGCGATCACTGACAGCAGCACAGTATAGGCCATGATATGCTGACGGGTTTTACGTGCCCCCGCCACCACCGGCAGCATCGGCACCCCGGCCCGCTCATAATCCATCTGCGCCCAGAGCGAGAGCGACCAGAAATGCGGGGGCGTCCAGAAAAAGACAATGGCGAACATCATCACCGGCATCAGATCAATCGTGCCAGTCACTGCCGCCCAGCCGATCACGGGTGGGAAGGCACCTGCAGCACCACCAATAACGATATTCTGCGGCGTGCTTCGCTTCAGCCACATCGTATAGATAACCGAATAGAAAAAGATCGCGAAGGCCAGCACCGCAGCGGCAACAACATTCGTTGCCAGCCACATCACCAGCACCGATCCGACCGCCAGCACGATACCGTATCCCAAAGCCTCGCCCGGCTCGATCCGGCCTGCCGGAATCGGGCGATTTTTGGTCCGGCGCATCACCGCGTCGATATCGCGGTCGTACCACATGTTGATCGCACCGGAGGCTCCGGTCGCAACCGCGATGCACAGGATCGCAATGGCACCCAGAACCGGATGCAGGGAGCCCGGGGCCACCAGCATACCGATCAGCCCGGTAAATACGACCAGGCTCATCACGCGCGGTTTGAGCAGGGTCACCCAGTCCGCTGCCGAGGCCATGCCAGGCATTTGAGCGGAAAGCGGCAGAGAGGATACCTCCCTGCCGCCATTGACGAACGCACTGTCGCTCATACGTCTTTCATCCGTCCCGAGGGAACCGCGCGTCAATTGACGCGCGGCAGCTCCTCAAAGGTGTGGAAGGGCGGCGGAGAGCTGACGGTCCATTCCAGGGTCGTCGCACCCTCACCCCAGTAATTCGCAGGCAGATGTTCCTTCGAGGTGAAGGTCTTGTACACCACGAACAGGAAGATCAGCACGGAAAAACCGGAAATATAGGCACCGATCGAGGCCACATAGTTCCAACCTGCAAAGGCATCCGGATAATCCGGATAACGGCGCGGCATACCGGCCAGGCCCAGGAAGTGCATCGGGAAGAAGGTCAGGTTCACACCGATGAACGTCACCCAGAAATGCACCTTGCCCCAGAATTCCGGATAGGGGCGGCCCGTCATCTTGCCGATCCAGTAATAGAAGCCGGCAAACATGGAGAACACGGCCCCCAGCGACAGCACATAGTGGAAGTGCGCGATCACATAATAAGTGTTGTGCAGCATCTGATCGACACCGGCATTGGAAAGCATCACGCCCGTGACGCCGCCGACGGTGAAGAGGAAGATAAAGCCAACGGCCCAGAGCATGGGGGTCTTCATCTCGATGGAGCCGCCCCACATGGTGGCGATCCAGGAGAAAATCTTGATGCCCGTCGGCACGGCAATGATCATCGTCGCCGCCATGAAGTAGGCGCGGGTATCGACGCTGATACCAGAGATAAACATGTGGTGCGCCCACACGACAAAGCCAACCACGCCGATCGCGACCATGGCATAAGCCATACCCAGATAACCGAAGACCGGCTTGCGGGAGAAAGTGGAGACGATGTGGCTGATGATCCCGAACGCGGGCAGGATCATGATATACACTTCAGGGTGACCGAAGAACCAGAACAGATGCTGGAACAGCACCGGATCACCACCGCCTTCGGGAGCGAAGAAAGCCGTGCCGAAATCACGGTCGGTAATCAGCATGGTGATCGCACCCGCCAGCACCGGCAGGGACAGCAGCAGCAGGAACGCGGTCACAAGCTGCGCCCAGACGAACAACGGCATCTTGTGCAGCGTCATGCCGGGGGCACGCATGTTGAAGATGGTGGTGATGAAGTTGATCGCCGCCAGCAGCGACGAAACACCGGACAGATGGAGCGCGAACAGGGCGCAATCCATACCGATACCGCTCTGGAACGTGCTGTTGGACAGCGGCGGATACAGCGTCCAGCCCGGACCGGCCTCGCCTAGATAGAGCGCATAGCTCAGCAGGGCGAAAGAAGGCACCAGCAGCCAGAAACTGATATTGTTCAGACGCGGAAAAGCCATATCCGGCGCACCGATCATCAGCGGTACGAACCAGTTGCCGAAGCCACCGATCAGCGCGGGCATGACCACGAAGAAGATCATGATCAGACCATGCGCCGTAACGATGGCATTCCACTGCTGCCCATCACCGATCAGGGTGCTGTGCGGATGCATCAGCTGCGCACGCATCAGCATAGACAGCCCAGCCCCCAGAAACGATGCCAGCACAGAAAAAATCAGGTACAGCGTCCCGATATCCTTGTGATTCGTGCTGAACAGCCAGCGGGAAATAAAGCCCGGCTTGTGATCGTGATGATCACCGGCATGGGCATGAGATGTTGCAGTCGCCATTTCGTTAGCTCCCTCAGACACCGATCCTTGACGGATCAGCGCCCCCCTTCTGCGAACTGCCGCGGGATGGTCTGCCCGGCCGGCGTATTATTGAGCGACGTTTTTTTCGTCTTCTGGCTTTCCGCCCATTTCTGGAACTCTTCCGGAGACACCGCCTTTACCGCGATGGGCATCTGGCTGTGGAAAGCCCCGCAGATCTGGTTGCATTCGCCATAATAGACGCCCGGCTTGTCCACGCGGAACCATGTTTCAATGGTACGGCCCGGAATAGCATAACGCTGCACACCAAGGCTGGGAATAAAGAAGCTATGGATCACGTCGGCGCTGGTAACCAGGACGCGGACATTCTTGCCATAGGGTACAACCACCTGATTATCCACGGACAACAGGCGAATCTGATCCGGCTTAAGGTCGCCATCCTGAATAACCCGGCTTTCGATACTGTCGATGCCATTATCAGGATAACCGTATTCCCAGTACCACTGATGTGCTGTCACCTTCAGAGTGACGTCAGGGTTATGGGTCCGGTCTTCATAATAGACCAGGCGGAAGGAAGGAATGGCAATCACCGCCAGAATAAGGGCGGGGATCAGCGTCCAGGCGATTTCCAGCCACGTATGGTGGCTGGTACGGCTGGGAACCGGATTGCGTTTCGCGGAAAAACGATACGCGCACCAGCCAAGCAGAGCCGCCACGAATACGACGATGGCGGTGATGATCACCATGATCAGATCATGCAGGGAATCGATTCGCTCTTTCAGCGGACCATAGGCGGTCTGCATGCCGATTTCCCACGGCTTCGGCACACCCAGACCGGTCTCACCGGATTGGGCATACGCCGAGCTGGCCATGATCTGGGCAAGCGCCACCAGCACGCTGGCAGCGAGAGACTGTCTTAAAAATGAATTGGCGGCAACGCGCCGCAAGAAGGACACCATCGGCCGTTTCATCCCGGTTCTGGAGGATACGGCCGGAGAGGGCCGCATCTTTGCGCCAATCGGCTACAGGACTCCCCGCCCAAGATCAAGCGTTTGTCAGAAAAATGCCGCAGTTCCGTTGCTGAACGACAATTTATTACCGGAAATCAGTCGTTTTGGAGCTGTACAAGCGTAAAGATACCGAATGGTTGCACCGGCGTAATTTCCGCACGGGCGCGATCCTGTGGCGACAGAAGGGCCTCGAACGCAAAATCAGGATGCCAGCCCAGCGCATGGGAGGCAGGCGCCATGGCGCGCTCGATCCACCAACGTGGACCTTTTTCCGCAGCGAAATGGTTGACGAACAGCAGCCACCCACCCGGACGGACCACACGGCGCATCTCTGCCATCAACTGTACCGGATGCGGCACAACTGAAGCGACAAACATCGCCACCGCGATATCAAAGGAATTATCCGCGAAGGACATTGCCTCCGCATCCATTTCCAGCAGCGTCTCGACATTGGCAAGCTGCTGCTCACGCACACGTTCCCGGCCCAGCGCCAGCATGTCGGTGGAAAGATCAATGCCGGTAATCCGCTTGTCCCGGTGATAGCGGGGCAAAGCAAGGCCGGTTCCAACCCCCACCTCCAGCACCTGCTGACCAGTCAGCCGGTTCACGGCCTCCACAGCGCGGCGGCGGCCATAGGCGGACACGCCGCCAAACACCGAGTCGTATACCTTCGCCCAGCGCCGATAGGCATCTCTCACCGCATCCGCATTCAGGCTGGTATGGGGCACAGCCTGGGGGCCACGGGTGTTCTCCGCAGCCCCGGAGCTGGAGGATGCATTCTGGGCAGATGTCTGCGGAATCTTCATATGAGAGGTCGACAAGCGGCACCGCTCCGGATGTAAGCCACAAAAGTGCTGATGTGGGTAGGCGACGCGCTCCAACTGCGCAAGCCCGAACAGAAACACTGCCCTCAGCCCATCTGCCGGATGCCTCCCTCCTGACCCCCTGTTACTCCGAAGGCGTATGATGAAAGATCCGTCTGTCAATGCCCCCTGGCCAATACCCGTTGGCCAATGCCCCGATCGCTGACAGAACAAGACAGACGCGATCTATCCACCGCAATCAGTCGGCGCGTGTCAGATTGACCGCAGCCGCTCGGCCATTCTGTTGCTGCTCGATTTCGAAATCCAGTTGCTGGCCTTCATTCAGGCTCCTCAGCCCGGCTCTCTGAACCGCACTGATATGAACGAAAACATCTTTTTCACCCGTGGAAGGGGCAATAAAGCCGTATCCCTTGGTCGGATTAAACCATTTGACCGTGCCGTGTAGCATGGCGCGCTGCCTTTCTTTAGCCGGCGCCCGCACATGGGCATGGCGCCGAAATTGACGTCGACGCCAGGCCGAAATTCTCCGAACCGACGCCATATTTTCCTCTTCGGCCAGATGCGTTTCTATCGAACGCCTTCACCGGCCAGTGGAAACGATACGTCGGTCTCTCGGTATCTGCAACAATGATATGAGGTGATTTTTTCTGCCTATCAGGCAGCATCATCCCGCCGATCACGCACTTTCACATAGGCTAAAGCGGCATGTTCCGCACAATACGGCTTCCCGGCCATAGCGGGAGCATCGCAGAAACGGAACTCCTTTGTACCCGGCTCTCCGATCGGCCAGCAACAGGACACAAGCCGCCCGCCTGAAGGGAAAGCCGGGGACGCGACTTTGGAGATCGCACGCGGGGTGGGACGGGCAGCAGGCGGGGAAGAAGGGGTCGCAACGGCGGCAGGTTGCACTGACGGAAGCGCCTTGTCTTCCTTGGCAATATTCCCGGCGGCAACAACCGGCGCAGATCCCTCGGCCGGTTCACGCGCCTGCTCCACCAAAGCAGCAGACACCGGGACAGACCGTGGGGCAGAAGCAAGTTCCACCGGCACGGAGGCAGCCTCAACGGCGATGACGGCTTCATCCGCCACGACGGCAACGGTTTTTTCCGGCACGGACAAGGCAGCGATGGCCGCAGGTTCATCACCGATAGAGGGATCAGCCATGGAGGGTAACGTCACGGCACTGGAACGACGGCTGCCGGGTGACGGGCGGGATGCCACCCCATCCCGCCGGATCGGCGAGGGGCGGGCCGCCAGGTTGAGGCGATGCGCCTTACCCACCACGGCATTTTTGGAAATGCCCATACGCCGCCCAATCTCGGCGGTTGAAAGCCCTTCATCCCAAAATGCGCGGAGCAGGGTGATTGCCTCGTCGCTCCACTCCATATCGTGCGCTCCTGATCTTCGCTGCCACTAAATACAGTATATCTGCCGTTTTTCTCAACGGGCACAGACGCCATAAGTTGTGGAAAACTCCATTAAACGACTCTGTCTACACACAGAATGGTGATGCTGGCCATAAAACGAAACCCGACACCGAATTGTGGCAGATTGGCGACACACGCTTTCTCTCCTGCGTCAATCAGGCTTTCTGGAAATTTTTCTCTTTACATGACGTGACTTGGCGGCCTTTCCTCATGTCATGGCGCAGGTGGGGACCAGGCCATTGTACTCACAACGCAGAGTACCTTGCCGGGATACAGGGGATCAGTGTCCGGAAAGCCGACAGCACGACATAAATGGTCGGCTGTCGGCTTTTTATCTGTTTCCGATACTCCTGCTGCTCACTGCGTGCGGCGGCTCGCCGCAAGGGGGCGGGATTTCGGCCAGTCAATGGCAGTGCGCCCCTTTTGCCCGCGCCGTCTCCGGCATCGCATTATCCGGGGATGCCGCGGATTGGTGGGATCAGAATGATGGCCGTTACCTCTCCAGCCATCAGCCATCGCGCGGTGCCGTCATGATTTTCGCACGCTCCCGCCGCCTGCCGCATGGCCACGCATCGGTGGTCGAGGATGTTCTCGGCAGCCGCACCATTACCGTGGCGCATGCCAACTGGGTTCATGGCGTCGTCAATACCAGCCAGACCGTGGTGGACGTCTCCCCTCGCAATGACTGGTCCCTTGTGCGCGTCTGGTGGCCACCGGCCGGGATAATGGGTACCACCCCCTATCCTGTACGCGGCTTTCTTTCCCGTGACGGCAGGGGAGCCGATCCAGCGCAGATCCTGTCGATGGCGGAACTGACGGCGCACTCCAGTGCCTATTGAACCAGCAATACGCACATCATTCCATACGTCCAATAGCGCATGACACAGGTTTATCGTATGATGTGATCCTTCCCCACTGGGAAGTGCCCCAAAAGATATGGCTCCGGTTAATGGCTTGCGTTATCGCCATGTCCGCGCCATCTCCTGTTTGGTAACCGGTTCGCGCCTCGGAGAGATCATGGGTAGTCTGAGCATCTGGCATTGGCTGATTCTGCTGGCGGTTGTCGCCATCCTGTTCGGGGGTGGGGGCAAAATCAGCGGTCTCATGGGCGATCTCGGCAAAGGGATCAAATCCTTCAAGCGGAGCATGGCGGAAGAGGACGATGCTTCCATGGAGCATGATCCGAAAAATCCCGCAGTGCCGCCCCCTTCCCCGAATGCATCTTTGGGGAACCAGCAGCCCGCACAGCATGACACGACCCCTCGTCCACAATCTCATGTCTGACGACATCGCTTTATATCGGCAGGGTTGAGGATAGATATGACCGGGACAGTCACGTCAGTCAGGCAGCCGCCGGAATGGGCTGCCGTCACCATTGTTGCAGCCGGACAACGGATGGATGCACGTGGGTGGGTGCCGGCAACCGCCGGGAATATCAGCGTCCGGCTGCCCGATGATACCATCGCCATTACCAGCAGCGGCAACCACAAGGGCTTCCTGAAGACCTCCGACATCATGGTGGTCGATCAAGCCGGCAAGCCTTTGACCCCCGGGCTTAAACCCAGCGCGGAGACACTGCTGCATTGCCAGATCTATCGTCTGGACAACCAGGCCGGCGCGGTCGTGCATGGCCATTCCGTTGCCGCCACCGTGCTGTCGATGGCACCGGGGAAAAACGACGCCCCGCCCGACTTCATTCGGCTGGAAGGGTATGAGGTGCTGAAAGCATTCGGCGTAAAAACCCACCAGATCACGCTGGATTTACCCATTCTGGACAATGATCAGGATATGGAAAGACTGGCCAGCATTGCCGAACCGATCCTTCTTCGTGGGGCACCGCTTGGATATTTAATTCGTGGCCATGGCGTTTATGTATGGGGGGGCGATATGGCTGCCGCTCTGGCGCGGCTGGAAGGTCTCGAATTCCTGCTGGCCTGTGAGCTGGAACGTCGTCGCCTGCGCTGAGACACATCTGGATTGACCGGGGGCATACGAGATGAGCCGTCTGACCATTTACGCAGACTCCACACCGGATGCGCCGCTGCTCCGGACCGAAGATCCGGAACGGATCGCACAGGAATTGAGTAGCATCGGTGTTCGCTTCGAACGCTGGAGCAGCGCTGTTACCCCGTCTCCGGATGATGACGAAGCCACCATTCTGGCCGCATATCGCCCTTACCTGAATGCGTTGATGGGCGAAACGGGTGCCGGCACTGCGGATGTGATCCGCCTGCGGCCCGATACACCGAACCTGCCCGCGTTGCGGCAGAAATTCCTGTCCGAGCATACCCATACCGAGGATGAAGTCCGTTTCTTCGTTCATGGCAGTGGCAATTTCATTCTCCATGTCGATGACAGGGTTTATGATGCACACTGCACACAGGGGGATCTGATTTCCGTTCCCACCGGCATCAAACACTGGTTCGATGCGGGCGAAACACCCTTTGTCACCGCCCTGCGCGTGTTCACCGATACCACAGGTTGGGTGGCCCATTACACGGGTGATCCGATTGCTGACCATTTCCCGGCTGCATGATAGATCCGCCTTTTTCCCCGCATAAGGCCCGCCATGAATCCTCCCAAGGCCATTCTGACCGATATCGAAGGCACCACGACCCCAATCGCCTTCGTGCATCGGGTTCTGTTTCCCTATGCCAAAGCCAATATGGCCGGGTTTCTGGCGGCTTATTCGGATGATGAAGCAGTTGCCGCAATCCTTGCCGAAGTAGAGGCGCAGTATCCGGGCCGACCGGCGCTGGAAACATTGCTGGGCTGGATGGATGAGGATGCGAAAATCACCCCGCTGAAAGCATTGCAAGGCCTGATCTGGCGGGAAGGATATCGCAATGGCGCCCTGCAGGCGCAGGTGCACCCGGATGCCGCGCAGAGCCTGCGCGCATGGCATGAGGCCGGCCTCAACCTGTTCGTCTACTCATCCGGTTCGGTCGAAGCCCAGCAATTGCTGTTCTCTTATTCCGATCAGGGTGATCTGTCGCTGTTGTTCGGCGGCTTTTTCGACACCAGAATCGGCGGCAAGCGCGAGGCAGACAGCTATCGCCATATTATCGCCAATACCGGCATGCAACCGCAAAGCATGCTGTTCCTCTCCGATATCGAGGAAGAGCTGGACGCGGCACTGGATGCGGGTTTGCGCACCTGCCAGCTCGTCCGTGCCGGAGATAACGGGGGGCCACCCACTCTGCGCCACCCCCATGCCCCGGATTTTATCGCCGTCGCACACCTGTTCGGCCTGCCTCATCCCTGATGCGGGATGACGGCCCTTTCTCTTTCAGCGTTTGGGCAGGGTCAGGACTCCGGAAGGCGGAGACAAGGTTGTCGGAGAAGAGCCAGCTGCGGTTGAACCTGGTGTCGCCGGCGCCACAGGCTCAGGCAAGGGTGCCGTCTTGACGCCCGGAGGAGCCTGCAATGTCTGTTGCTGCACAGCCCCCGGCACTGAGGTCATCGACGTATCCTGCAACCAGTCTTTCAGTGAATGCCGAACCTGATATTCCAGTTCGACATTCATATCGTTCATCATACCTTTGGTGACATCGTAGAGCGCTGCCTGCAACGCATGAGGACCACGATCGGGATCCGTCAGCGCCCTGGTGACGCGGGCCTCGGCAAAGCCGCTGCGTGTGCCGCTGCCGGTATAGACATCGACATGCACCGCCATCGCCCCGTTCAGCGTGCCGTGTGACGAAACAATCGAGGCATCCAGAATCTTCACCTCAGCCCGACCACTGCTGCCGCCCGGCACAATGCGCTCTTTCAAATCCTCCGCCAGCGCCTGCGCGGGAGGAACCGGCGATTGCGGACCGAGATCACCCGCCTTCGGCAGGAAATCCGGCGTCACCTGCACATCCCCGACATTCAGACGCAGCTTGGTGAGATAGGAATAATTGAGCGGTGCGAAATTGCGCGGCTCATCATCGCTGGAACAGGCTGCCAGTGCGGCCATGACGGCCATGGCGGTGAGGCGCAGAATACGCGCCGCCATCGGATACCGCCTCGCTCGCCGGGTGGATGAAAGAAAGGATGTCCTTGCGGGAGCTTCACACTGCACGTTCATTCGATCTCTTCCACTTGCTTCAGCCACTCTGCACAGCCGGATCTTTATTCAGGCTTTACCCCGGACCTCTTCCCGCGCGAACCGGAAATCGAGGTTACAGAATTCACAGGTCATGACGATATCCTGCTCAACCGTCATATGATCCAGATCGTCGGTGCTGAAAGTCTCCAGAACACCTGCCAGCCGTGCCCGGCTGCATCGGCAACCAAAGGCGAGCGCCCGTGGGCGATCCGCTGCGACACCTTCGGAATGGAACAGCTGATACAGCAGACGCTCCGGTGGCAGTTCATCATCCAGCAGTTCCGAATCACGCAGCGTCCCGGCCAGCGCCAGAGCGGAACGCCAGCTTTCCTGATGATCCTCCGTTATCTCCGGCAGCGCGCCAGTGCCGCCTTCCCGTGCCACCTGCTCCAGCACAAGGGCACCCGCCCGCCAGCCATTCTCAGTCTGACGGCAGGCCAGTTGCACATGACACTGCATCTGCTCACTGGTCTGGAAATAATGCAGCGCCATGGCGGCGAGCGTCTCCCCCTCAATGCCGACGATCCCCTGATGAGGCTCCCTGTCCGGTCCCTGATCGACCAGAAAGGCGAAATATCCCTGCCCCAGCAATTGGGCGGCGGTCGGGTGGGGTGTTTCTGCCAGAAGGGCTTCAAGCGCTTCATCGTCGGTGCGGGCATAACCACGCAGCGCGCCGGTATCGGTGCAGTCCGCCAGCAGCAGACGCAACGGTCCGTCGCCCTTGATCTGCACGCTGAAGGAGCCACGGAATTTCAACGCTCCGGCCATGGCGGCAGCGAGAGCCAGCACCTGACCGACCAGCTCCGCCACAACGGGCGGATGATCATGGCGGTTCAACAAGGCATCCGCCAACGGGCCGAGCCGTACCAGACGGCCACGGACAGGCCGGTCCGGGATGAAAAAAGGCGTCATACCACGCGGCACGACGATATCGGGGACATCTGGACGTCCACCATCCAGAAATGCGGGTGTGTCGGACATGAGACGCTAAATAGGCGCTGCCTGCCTTCACCGCTACTGTCTTGTGATGGCATTTCTGCACCAGCCCGACGCATAGGGTCAGTACAGGGAGGCTGATATGCATGATCATGGACGGGACATGCAGGCACATCAGCCATTTTCAGGTCAGATAGGAATGCACCAGCCTGATCAGTTCCTCAGCCGCCTGAGAGGAGTCCCGTGCGTTCCGGGCGTCGATGATCTGCTCCCGGATATGATCCTCAATGATTTCCGCGATAAATCCATCCATCGCTCCGCGACAGGCTGTCGCCTGCTGGATCAGTCTGGTGCTGGCGGCACCCTGTTCCAGAACCGCGCGATGCAACGCATCGACCTGCCCGCGAATACGCTTGAGCCGTTTCAGGAGTCTGATTTTTTCATCGGCTCTGGAAGGGATCGGGATAGTGTCGGGGCTTGATCTCATACCCCCATGGGTATACGCCAAAGCCCGTGATGGATGCGAGGCTTTCCTGTCGCGCAATCAGCCACGACTTCGCGACCGGCTTTCACCGGTCATGTGCAACCAGTCAGGGATCACCATGAACCCGCGATCCAGCAGCCAGCCCCCGGAAGGCGACAGTAGGCATTTCACGCCTGCACTGACGATTCCGACGGGCTGGACATCATGCCCGGGTGTGCATGGAACACCGATAGCAAGGCGTCCGCAGGGCTGAGACCATGCGCCGCCGATCTTTCGGCGGCCAGACACTCCCGAGCTTCAGCAACCGCTTGAGCAAAAAGGAGGTGTCTGTGATGAGCACCCTTCTTCATATCGACGATCTGCACCGTCACCTGACGCTGCTGCCGGAAACGCTTTTCCAAACCGGCCAAGCCCACGGGCCTGCCCATGGGCCAGCGATGTCCCGTCCCATCCTGCGCGCTCAATGGCATGTAGGGGAGGATGGCCGTCCGGCCTGCAGGTGGGCAGCCGTCACGCCACCCAGATCGCATGCAGCCCGCTAAGACGAACGTCCGGCTGAACTCCGGGCCTGAAAGATTCCATCAGGCCCGGAGCCAACTGTCAGATGGCGTATTCGGGCGGCGGCAGAGTTTGATCCATAGTCAGTGCCGGCATGCCCTGGTTACGGGGCCCAACCGGATGCGCGGGCACACCCACGACAGTGGTATAGGGAAGCACCGAATCGAGCACGATACTGCCGGCGCCGATCTTGGCACCTTCACCGATCGTCACATTCCCCAGTATCTTGGCGCCAGCCCCGATCAGCACGCCACGCCGCACTTTAGGGTGACGGTCACCGGTTTCTTTCCCCGTGCCGCCCAGCGTGACCTCCTGCAGGATGGAAACATCATCCTCCACCACGGCAGTCTCACCGATCACCAGACCGGTCGCATGGTCGATCAGGATACCATGACCCAGCCGGGCCGCGGGATGGATATCCACCGCGAAGCATTCCGACATACGGCTTTGAAACACCCGCGCCATATGCTCACGGCCATGGGTCCAGAGATGATGGCTGATGCGATACGCCTGCAGGGCCTGGAACCCCTTGAAAAACATGAACGGGGTCAGAAGGTCCGGGCAGGCGGGATCGCGGTCCCGGATCGCTGTCAGGTCGATGATCGCGCTTTCTACCAGAGACGGATCGGTCTCATACGCATCGCCAATCGGCCCCAGCAACTGGTCCGCCGGTATCCACGCATTGCCCAGCTTATGGGCGATCAATGCGCCGAGGGCCGCCGGGAAACATCCATGCACCAGTAAGGCACGTTCCAGCCCGGCCGCCATGGCCGGATCGGTCAGGGCGATCTCCCGCGCTTCACGGCACAGGTTGAACCACACATCCTCGACATGGATCGAACCGGCGGAAATCCGGCGGCATAAGGCAGCAGTGGCTGGGGACATCGTGTCTCACCGGATACTATCGTTGCAGGGAAAGGTAGGAAGCCCACCCTCTCCCTGCCAGTGCCTGACGGCGTGGCTTCACGCTATCGTAGCATTCCCATGGCCCAGACCAGCACGCCTTTCTGGGCGTGCAGACGGTTTTCGGCCTCGTCGAACACCACGGAATGAGGACCGTCGATCACACCATCCGTGACTTCCTCCCCACGATGAGCGGGCAGGCAATGCATGAACAGCGCATCCGGTGCCGCCAGCGCCATCAGCGCCTCATCGACCTGGTAGGGACGCAGTTTCTCGTGACGACCGGACGGATCATCGGACATGCTGACCCAGCAATCCGTCACCACACATTGCACACCGGCGACCGCCTCTTTCGGATCAGCCACCAGCGTCACGTCACCGCCATTATCGCGCGCCCAGGCGACGATATCGGCGTGCGGCTGAAGTGTGTCGGGGCAGGCCAGACGCAGGCTGAACCCGAACCGCGCCGCAGCCTCGATCCAGCTGTGCGCCACATTATTGCCGTCCCCGATCCAGGCAACGGTCTGACCTGCAATCGGGCCGCGATGCTCTTCGAATGTCAGGATATCCGCCATGATCTGACAGGGATGAGACAGCTCCGTCAGGCCATTAATGACCGGAACAGTGGCATGGCGCGCCAGCTCATGCAATTTCGTGCTTGATCCGGTACGCAGCATCACCGCATCGACATAGCGGGACAGCACCCGCGCCGTATCGGCCAGCGTCTCACCACGCCCGAGCTGCATTTCCTTGCCCGAGAGCATAATGACATCCCCGCCAAGCTGACGCATGGCCAGTTCAAAGCTGATGCGGGTCCGGGTGCTGGGTTTTTCGAAAATCAAGGCCAGTGTACGCCCTGCCAACGGGCGAGAGGACGTATCGGCGCGCTTGAACCCGGCCGCGGCATCCAGCATGCGGCGCAGCGCATCCGGCTCAATGTCTTTCAGATCCAGAAAATGCCGTACACAGGAAGCATCCGGACCGGCTCCGGCAGCCACTCTGGCGGACATGCTCATGATGCACTCCCCCCCATTTCACGCGCAAATGTCACGGCCGTCTCACGGATGATCGAAAGAGCCGCATCGCAATCCGCTTCCGTCACAACCAGCGGAGGCGCCAGACGGAGCACGTTTTCTCCGGCTGCCACGCTCAGCAAACCGTTTTCACGTAACGCTTCCTGTACGGCCGTATTGGCGGGACCGCAGAGCAGGCCAAGCAACAGGCCTTTGCCGCGCACCTCCTTGAAGATATGCGGGTAATCCCGCGCAATGGCTTCCAGCCCGGTGCGCAGCTGCTGCCCGCGTTGCTGGACGGCATCCAGAAATCCGGGCGCCAGCACCACATCCAGCACGGCATTGGCCGCGGCACAGGCCAGCGGGTTGCCACCATAGGTGGTGCCATGTGTACCGGGCGTCAGATGACGCGCCAGTGCGTGGCGCGCCAGCACGGCCCCCATCGGAAAACCGCCCGCAATCCCCTTGGCGGAGGACATGACATCCGGCGCGGCATCACCCGCCCATTCATGCGCCCAGAGCCGACCGGTGCGTCCCATGCCGCACTGGATTTCGTCATAGCCAAGCAACAGCCCATGCTCATCGCACAACGCCCGCAGCTGACGCAGGAAATCGAGCGCAATCACACGGATACCGCCCTCACCCTGAACAGGCTCAATCAGGATCCCCGCCGTTTCCGGAGTGATAGCTGCCCTCACTGCGGCGATATCGCCGGGGGGAACCTGATCAAACCCATCGACCGCCGGGCCGAAACCCGCCTGATATTTCGGATTGCCGGTGGCGGAGAGCATGGCCAGAGTCCGGCCATGGAATGCCCCCTGAAAACAGATCATCCGCCAGCGTTCCGGATGCCCGGTCTCGCTCTGGGTACGGCGGATCAGCTTGACCAGCCCTTCATTGGCCTCGGCCCCGGAATTGCAGAAAAATGCGGCCTCCGCGAAGGAGTGCGCCGTCAAGCGCTCGGCCAGGCGTTCGGCTTCCGGCACGCGATAGAGGTTGGAGACATGCATGACCTTCGCCGCCTGCGCCGCGATGGCACCGGTCAGGCCGGGATGCGCATGGCCGAGGGAAGAAGTCGCAATTCCCGCTCCGAAATCGAGATATCGTCGGCCATTCACTGCCGTCAGCCATGCGCCTTCTCCCCGCTCGAAAGCGAGGTCGGCACGGTTGTAATTCGGCATCAGGGCGGAGGTCACGAACAGCGTCCTTGATATTTCGATTTTTAAATTCCGATTTTCCGCGCCTTGAGTAGGTAAGTCAATTATTCTGACCGCATATCGGATGCCGAACCCTTCGCAAGCCAATAAAGCCAATGTCCTTACATTCTCCTCCGCTTCCTGATGAAGCTGCGTTGTACGAAGCGGCTCTACGCTATCTCAGCCGGTTCGCGGCTACCCGGACCGGGGTCGCCCGCATGCTGGAACGCCGTATCAAGCGATGGTCGCGCATGATGGAGGGGACCGATATGGATCAGGCCGCGCTGCCCGATGCCATCCATCAGGCGCAACAGGCGGCCCGGAAGGTCATTGAGCGCCTGGAACGCAGCGGCGTGCTGGATGACGCCGCCTTTGCCGCCGCCCGCACCAGCAGCCTGACCCGCGCCGGCCGCTCCCGCCGCGCCGTCGCCGCCCATCTGGTGGCCAAGGGGGTACCGCCTGAGCTGGTGGCACAGAGCCTGCCGGATAATCCCGAGCTTGAACTCGCCGCTGCGGTAAAGCTGACGAAACGCAAAAAACTGGGACCATTTGCGGTAGAACGAACAACACCGACACCACAGGCCCGGCAACGTGCGCTGGCCGCCATGGCCAGAGCCGGGTTCGATGGAAGGACGTCTCAACAGGCTTTAGGTATGGAACGGGAGGAAGCGGAAGCTTTACTGGAGACGTTGCGCTCAGGGATTTAAAGAATGCATCGACAAGAAATCACCTGAGTGCACACTCCCCATCTGACGCAGCATCACTGCACCAATCCTGCTCTGTTACTCTCAGTCAGAAGCAGCAACAGCCCTCTTCGAAAATGTGTAGTGCCTGTGGCCAACGTACGAAATCGCAACGGGTGACAGCACGCCGATGAAATGGGCAATATCATCCGCATGCCATGTCAGCCCCACCCAGGGAAATAAACCCTTTGCCAGAGCAAGGCTCACACCCCAGACAATAAACAACGCAAATCCATTCACGACGGCAAACCGCCTGAACTCTGAAGCGCGGGAGCGTCCCGATTCATCGAACACGTACACTCTTGCCAGCACATAGGCCGTGATCATACCGAACAGATAGGCAATCGGCACTGCCACCCAGAACGGCATGACGAGATTCAGAAGATAGCGGCAGCCGAGATTAACCAGGGCCGCGATGCCACCCGTCAACAGAAAGCGCAGGAATTGTCGGCTCATAGCGCGCCTTTTTGTCCCTTGATGGAGGCCTCGATAGATTGCGCCATCAGCCTGCCATAGCGGACGCTTTCTGAAATGCCGCGATCTTCCGGGTAATAAAAACAGGTATCCGCGATCTGAAGCCCCTTCACCTGGGTCTGGACAGGCGGAATCTGGCTGGCAAATCCTGGCGGGCAAACAGGCTGGGCATGGCGCAGGCGGCCAACACGCGCATCGATGCGATCACTGTCTGTCAGCGCGGGGTTAACCCGCTTTAGATAGGAAAATGCCTCATCCAGCAGATCATCGTCCGAACGCGCCCAATTGGGCTGATCGACCGGCATGTAGTATGGCACATACACAATCGTATCACCGGTCGAGCGCAGATTGGAGAACTCCACAAAGCCGGGAATACCCATCGCCGGATCAACCACATTGACCCAGAAATGAGGGGTAACCTGTTTGCGCAGTTTAAAAATCAGGCAGGCCACACCGATATTCAGAATATCCGCGTAGCGTTGCCGGTCCGGCAGATCGGGCACCATCTCCGGGATTAACGGCGTGGGCACAGTGAGAATGGCGGCATCACATGCTATTTCCTCGCCTGCAACGACCACACCGCTTACACGACCCTGATTGGTCAGAACCTTCTCCACCGGGGCATGCAAACGGATTTTACCTCCGCCTGCCTCTATGGCTTGCACAAGCCTTGCAATCAGCGTTTCGGAGCCGCCCTCAATATAGCCAAGCTCCTCCTGCATGATGGAACGTCTTGAGGTGCCGACACGCTTGATGCGTGTCCAGATCCATGCCGCTGAAACAGGATCGGCGTATTGATAGAATTTCAGATCAAACAGGGAGCGCCACAATTTTTGATAAACGCTCTGCCCGCACCATGCCTCGATCCATTTCTTTGCAGACATGTTTTCCAACGAGCCTGCGGATTTCCGTTTGGTGGCCAGAAACATCATCAGGCCATAACGGAATTTTTCAATCAGCGTGAGGCCGGGAAATTTGAGCAGCGCAACCGGGTTACCCCATTCGCTCAGTTTTCCCTCAAAAAAATAACCCATGCTGGTTGGCATCCACCGCATTTTATGGCCGATACCCAGCTCCTGCATCAGATCGAAAGTCGGCTGATCGGATTTGCAGACAAAATGATAATAGCGTTCCAGAGACAGGCCGCCGAAATCGAAATGCGCCGCCATACCGCCCGGCACCGCATCCGCTTCATAAACGGTGACATCATGACCGGCTTTCACCGCATGATAGGCCGCCGCCAATCCCATGGCACCTGCACCGACAACCGCAACACGTGCCATCTCTCAGAACTCCAGAGCAATCTGCGCATAGGTCGGGTCACGGAAAGTCACTTCCAGCGCCTTGCTCAGCTTCGTGGGCTGAACACCAAAAATACCGGGCCAGTCGATGACTTCAAAAATATCCGGCGTCACCAGAGCTTTCAACTGACTGGCGGTAAAAGGCGGATTGCTGTTCACCAGCGCATAGATCTTGAGCAACAGCCAGAACAGACCATAAGGAATGGTCACAATCCGCGCTTTTGCACCCGTGGCGGTTTTAACGGCCCGCATCAGGTCGATATAGTCGATACGCTCCCGCCCGGTGATGTTGAAGGCAGAGCCGTGATGCGGTTTCTCAAGACAGGCACTGATAATGTCACAAAAATCACCGACAAACAGCGGCTGGCGCAGATAGCGTCCATTCCCCGGAATCGGGAAAACCGGCACCTTTTTCATGAACCGGGCCAGCCAGCCCAGATGCTTCCGGTCGAACCAGCCGAACATCAATGTCGGGCGCAAAATGGTGACGGGCAGGCCACTTTCGACGACCAGCTTTTCCTGCGCTTTTTTCGATTCCGTGTAAAAATCCCGTGCCGCCGAATTCACGACCGACGAGGAAATATGCACGACATTGCCGATACCCGCTTTTCTGGCGGCAGCAATAACCTTCTCTGTCGCCGTAATATTATTGGCGATAAAAGGCTCCTCCGTCAGCGCACCGATCTGCGCGTGATTCAGCACCAGCGCATCAGCCCCGGAAAAAGCATCCTGCCAAGGGCCATCTTCTGAAAGATCAGCCTCAATGACCTCGATCCCGGGATGGAGCTTACGCAGCAACGCGGTGTTGGACGGATGCTTGTCGATAGCAATGATCCGGCCAGCCTGGCGGTCCACCAGACGCTGAATCAGATTTTGTCCCACCAGACCAGCAGCGCCGGTGACGATAATCGTCCGTGTCGTATTCAAGTGTCGTCCCTTTACAGGCGGGTCTTGTGGAAAATACGGGCAGGCACTGAACGGATCACCAACATGATCAAACGCCAGAATCCCGGTGCATAAACAATGGCCTTACCGTTTTCTGCAGCGCCCACAATGATCTTTCCAAGCTGCTCTGCACTGGCCCAAAGCGGTCCTTTGGAAAAGCCTGCCGTCATGGGCGTGTCGACAAAACCCGGCTTGATGAGAACAGCGCGGGCACCACTGCGGGCAAGCCGATGGGCAATACCCTGTACCAACACACCAAGTCCTGCTTTCGCTGCACCATACACATAGTTCGACTGCCGCCCCCGATCCCCCGCCACCGAGCCGATTACAACCAGACTGCCGAATGTCTGTTTCTCAAGCAGATTGGACGCTGCCTGACACCATAAAGCAGCACTGACGAAATTCACCTGCAGCAGATCGGCCAAAGCATTCGGGTTCTGCTCCAGCATTGTCTGATCGCCGAGCACTCCATAAGCGAGCAGCACGATATCCAGCCCCCCAAACCGGGCTGCAATATCATCAAGCACAGCAACAGAATCCGCCTTCGCGCAGTCACAGGCAACCGTCACGATTTCGGAGGCTCCCCGTGTGGCCAGATCATCGGCAATCACGGCGAGCCGCCCCTCATCACGAGCAAGCAGCCCGATCCGTGCGCCCTGCGCTGCCCAGAGACGCGCCGCCTCCTGTGCCATGGCAGAAGTTGCGCCCAGAATCAGGACCCGTTTAGGTGCTCTCATTGCGACACACGCTGCCAGAAACTGGACGTCATGACCGGATCCTTATGAGGAAGAAATTGATCGAGCCGGGGAAAAGACTGTCTGAACATGCCGGCACTCATCCGCCCGTCTTTCGCAGGGTACAACGCCCCGCCCGCTTCCCGGACGATCTCATCCAGCCGCAGCAGAGTGGCCAAAGTCCCGGCTCCCCGGAAAGGAAAATCCAACGCCAGAGTGGCACCGGGACGGGGAAATGATAACAGCCCCGGTGATACTTTCTCACCGAACGTCTTGAGCACGGCCAGAAAAGAGGCTTCCCCGCTGCTGGCGATGGCATCCAGCAACACGGGCATGGCCGCACGGGCGGTCTCGAACGGAAGGACGCATTGATATTGCAGCATGCCGCGCGCGCCATACAGGCGGTTCCAACTGCGGATGGCATCAAGCGGATAAAAATGCTGGCTGTAATGCTGGACCTGTTTTCCGGCTTTACGCTGATGGGCGCGGTAGTACAGTTCGTTGAAGGCACGCACGCTGAAGCGATTCAGGGCGAAGCCTGGTGCATCCAGCGGAACGGATTTCCAGCTGCGATCATCATGCGGGTCAAGGCGTCCATCCCGCCTCCAGTTGGCACGGGTGAAGATGCCACGGCCTGCATGCGGGCCGCGTGACAGGCAGTCAATCCAGGCAACAGTGTGTTCGAACCCCCCTGCGCTCTCGGCCGCCAGATCCCAGAAAGCATCGATATTCCCATAAGGGATGGTTTCTACATCCAGCCATGCGCTGGCAATCGGGGAGAGCTGCAACTCCACCCATTCGATCACCCCTGTCAGCCCAAGCCCCCCGAGCGTCGCAGCAAACAGGCCGTTATCACTTCTTGCCTCAAGCACCCGGCGCTCTCCATTACCTCGCAGCAGGCCGAGCGCCCGCACGGAGCAACCGAAAGAGCCGGCAGAATGGTGATTTTTGCCATGCACATCATTGGCAACCGCGCCACCAAGCGTCACGAACCGCGTACCGGGGCTGGTCGCGGTAAACCAGCCCTTCGGTACGGTGAAGCGCAGCAGATCGGACAGGCTCATGCCGGCATCCGCCCGCACGATCCCGTTTTGTGCATCGAAATGGATAAAGCGGTTCAGCCCGGTCATCTCGATCAGGCGACCGCCCGCATTCAACGGCGTATCACCGTAGGAACGGCGCAAACCAACCGCCAACAGACTGGAGCTATCACTCTCCGGCCCTGTCAGGCTGGACAACGCGGCAGGAAAAGTCGGGCGGGCGACGTAATGCGGCTCACGGACCACGCGTCCCCAGGAGCAGATATCCGTCCGCAGAATGAATGGAGAAGCAGCCATCATCAAACCGGCACAATGGCAGCCAGAAACAAGGCTATTGCTGTCGCCCCATAGAATAGCGACACACGATCCTTCAGAGCAAAAGCGACAGGATCATCCTGCAGTTCCTGACGCTGGCATAACAGCCAGATGCGGCCCAGGAACAGAAAAATGATCATGGGAAAGCCCCATAACAGGGCGGGGTGACGGTAAAAACTCGCCTGAAACGCTTCGTCGATCAGATACAGTACCATGATGGCGACCGCCCCCATGCTGGAAGCCACCCCGAGCGCCAGAATCAGCGGCGCATCCACGGCCAGGTAGCCACGTCCGAGCACTTTCTGATGACCATGCTGCACCATGCGCATCACCTCGGTATGTCGCTTCACCAGCGACAGGGAGAGGAAAATAAACATGGAAAACACCAGCAGCCATGGTGCCAACGCAACACCGGTCACCACCTGCCCGAGCACAAGCCTCATTGTAAACATGCCTGCCAGCAACAGCACATCAACAATCGGCTCGCGCTTGAACTTATAGGAATAGGCGAGGCTCATGACCAGATAGATGGCAAGAGTCACGATGGCACCGACACCATCGGCAACGGCAAACAGCAGAGCCGCCAATCCGCAGACCATCAACAGGAACAGGCCGTCATCCAGTGGTAATTGCCCACTGGCAAGCGGACGCTTTTTCTTCGACCAGTGGCGACGGTCCTCAGCCAGATCCCACATGTCATTGGCGATATAGGTGCCCGAAGCGAGCAGCCCCATCGCCATGAAGGCCAATATGGCCGCCCCCCAGGCATGGGCCGAAAAAATTTGTCCCCCCAGCACCAGCGGCACAAAAACCAGAGCGTTTTTGGCCCATTGATGAAGCCGCGCCGCCCGGCGGAGAACATTGGCGCGTTGGCCGGATGGGCGGATATGGGCCACCACCGGCGTATCAGGCTGAACCTTGCTTCTCAGGCGCTTGCCGCGCTCAACGATGACAGCAGCCCGGGCAGATCGCCACACATGAAGATCCGCTTCGGAATCACCCGCATAGATGAAGCCATCCGGGTAGCGGCTTGTCAGGGCGGCAGCCTTGGCCGCTCCTTTGAGATTACCCCGATCATCAGAGGCCAGAACCTCTGAAATAAAAGGAAACCGGGCGCTTATTTTCTCCGCAATAGCCCGATTGGCAGCCGTCGCCAGGACGATTTTACGCCCTTTTGCTGCCTCCCGCTCCGCCAGCGCAATGATACCGGGGGTCGCAGGAAGGGCATCGATATCCTCCTGGGTCAGTACCTCGGCAAAGCGCTGCTTGAACTGCGCACGACCGGCCATCACCCAGAGCGGGAGCCTGACAAGATCAGAAGGCGTATTTTTCAGATGTTGCAGCAGAGATTCATGCAGTGAATCAGTAGCAATCAGTGTTCCGTCAAGATCAAGTACAAGAGGAATTGAAATATCCTGATCCAAGTAAGCCTCTTGCATTGAAATGTAGAAACCGTGGCATTGCACGGGCAAGCCCGTTAAAGAGTATCTTAAACTTGCCTGTTGTCAGGGGGAAGCGACACCGGTCGCATAAACCACCCTCTGCCACGATTCATAAGGCTGGCGGCAGTGTACCCCGCCTGCCAGCCTGGGGTTTTATTTTTTCAGCCCGTTCATCTGACTGTTCATCTGGGCCATATTCTGTTTCAGCATCGTCTCCATCTGCTTACACAGTGCTGTGGGCGTGGTCTGTTGCCGCTTTGCCGCATCCTCTATCGAGATTGTCTGGCCACCCATGGAGACAGTGCCACCTTTGCCTGTCTGCTCAGCGGCCGCTTCGCCTGCATCGGCCGGGGGAGGCAGCATGGCGATGATTTTGCGCTGAATATCCAGCGTCTCCGCACTGATATCCCCGCGTGACTGGCAATATTCCAACACACCAAGCTGATTGGCCGCCGCCAGACGCACGGCTTTCATATCAGCGGTGGGAGCAGGAATGGCCGAAGGTGCATCAGCGGCCTGTGCCACGCCGATGCTGAACAGGCCCGCGACAAAAGCGGGTAAGACATGACGGGTCAGAGTCATGGTCGGCGTCTCCCTAATGTTATTTTTCAGTCCTGACGATAAAGTCTAACGCCCTCTCGGTCAGCCCTGTTGCAGATGCTCCGGGATCACCATGCCCAATCGGACGGGAATGTTCCAGCGCTCGGCCATCTGGCGGTAGGGATGAAAACCGACCTGGCGATACAACGGCAGTGCCCGTGGATGATCAGCGTTACAAGTATTCACCGTGACATACCGCGTTGAACCGGTTGCCCATGCCATATCCACCGCATGCCGCAGAAAAGCATGGCCCAGCCCGCGCCCCACCCAGCCCGGCATCAGGCCGAAATAACTCAGATTGACGGAAGGCGCATAGCGCGCATCCAGCTCATAAAATCCGGCTGTCTGCCCGTCTGCTTCCAGGACGAACACCCCAATTTGCGGATCAGATAACAGAGCCGCCAGATCCCGGTCCGGCATGACACGACGGAGCCACCACAGATAGGGCGCCCCCACCGTCGCGTAGAGAAACCGGTAGAATGCAAGGTCAGGCGCAATGACCCGCACGACGCGCATCCCCTCAGGCAATGCAGGGGCCGGGACGGCAGGCGGGCGATCCATCCGCAGAAACGTCACCGTCACATGCGCGCGGATGACCGGTTCGGAACCGCTCATCCGGCCATGCCCGCGCCCCAGGACACACCCCTGCCGATCAATCGTCCAGGAATGAGCGCAGCTTACGGCTGCGGCTGGGGTGTTTCAGCTTGCGGAGCGCCTTGGCCTCGATCTGACGGATGCGTTCACGCGTCACGTTGAACTGCTGGCCCACTTCTTCCAACGTGTGATCCGTATTCATGCCAATCCCGAAGCGCATGCGCAGCACACGTTCCTCACGCGGGGTCAGGCTGGACAGAACGCGGGTGGTTGCTTCACGCAGATTGGCCTGAATGGCGGCATCCAGTGGAATGATCGCCGCCTTGTCCTCGATGAAATCGCCCAGATGGCTGTCTTCCTCGTCACCGATCGGGGTTTCAAGGCTGATCGGTTCCTTGGCGATCTTCAGAACTTTCCGCACTTTTTCCAGCGGCATGCCGAGCTTTTCGGCCAGTTCCTCCGGCTGCGGTTCACGCCCGATTTCATGCAGCATCTGGCGGCTGGTACGCACCAGCTTGTTGATCGTCTCGATCATATGCACCGGAATGCGGATGGTGCGGGCCTGATCGGCGATGGAACGCGTGATCGCCTGACGAATCCACCAGGTTGCATAGGTGCTGAACTTGTAGCCGCGGCGATATTCGAATTTGTCCACCGCCTTCATCAGGCCGATATTGCCTTCCTGAATCAGGTCAAGGAACTGCAAACCGCGATTGGTGTATTTCTTGGCAATAGAGATCACCAGACGCAGATTGGCCTCGATCATCTCCTTCTTGGCGCGGGCGCTATCGCGTTCGCCGCGATTGACGGTCTTGTAAACACGCAGGAATTCGGGGATCGGCAGTCCGGCATCCGCCGCAACCTCTCCGATCCGGCCCCGGATCTGGCCGACTTCCTGCGGGTAGCGGGCCGAAAAATTCTTCCATGCCTTGCCGGGCAGGGTAGAGACACGCTCCAGCCAGTTCGGCTCCAGCTCATGATTACGGTGCTGTTCCAGGAAGGAATCACGCGGCACCTTACAGCTTTCCGCCAGACGCAGCAGTTGCCCTTCCAGTCCGGTCAGACGCTGGTTGAGCTGCTTGAGCTGAAGAACCAGTTCCTCCACGCGTCCATTATGCAGCCGCACCTCGCTGACCTTCGCGACCAGTTCATCACGCATCTTTTCATAGGTTTTTTCCGAGCGCGCGGTGACTTCCTCGCCGGAGGTAAAGCTGTCGAGACGCTTTGACTGCATCTTGGACAGTTTTTTGTAGATCGCCTCGATTTCCTCGAACCGTTGCAGGGTCTCCGGCTTCAGCTTTTCCTCAAGCGCGGAGAGAGACATACCGATACCGTCGGCATCGTCTCCATCCTCGGATTCTTCAGGCGGGGGCGGCGGAGTGAAGGCTTCGGCATCTGCCTCGCCTTCCTCGGCACCTTCTTCACCACCCTCCACCACACCGGGCGGCGGACCGCCCTGCGTGGCTTCCAGATCGATGATGTCACGCAGCAGCATCTCACCGGCCTTGAGACGTTCATGCCAGGTGATGATGGCGCGGAATGTCAGCGGGCTTTCGCACAGCCCGCCGATCATCATGTCGCGACCAGCCTCGATACGCTTGGCGATGGCGATTTCGCCCTCGCGCGACAGCAGCTCCACGCTGCCCATCTCGCGCAGATACATGCGGACGGGGTCATCCGTGCGGCCGAGGCTTTCCTCGTCCACATTGCCGGAGCGTTCCTCATCCTCGGTTTCTTCCGCCCGTTCTGCGCGGGCAGCGGGTTCGCCGCTTTCCTCGGTCTCTTCACTCTCGACGACCTGAATGCCCATCTCGCTGAGATTGGCCATCACGTCCTCGATCTGTTCGGAGCTGTTCTGCTCCGACGGCAGAACCGCGTTCAGCTCGTCAAAGGTGATGTACCCCCGCTCCTTGCCACGCGCGATCAGGCGTTTCACCGATGCGGACTGGGTGTCGAGCAGGGTGGTTTCCACATCCTGTTCCGACGACGCGCTCTCCGCGGTAGCAGCCTGCTTCGTTGCCATCGATCAAACCACTCCTCAACACATCACAGGCGAGCCCGATACGGAAACCCGGGGCTTATGCCTCGGCATCATCCGATTCGCCTCGCCTTATCTTATCACGCGCCTGAACCAGTGCCGTCAGGCGCCGCTGGCTCTGCTCGTCCCCATGTTCATCCCACGCATGCTGCGCCGCCATGACTTCCTGATCCAGACGATCCCGATGCAGAAAGCCAAAAATATGCCACCATGCCGCCTCGGCCTCCGCCGGCATCACCGCGCCGCCGGAAACCGCACAGATTGGAAGCGGAAAAGGATGAGGCGCGAAAACGCGCTCCACCTCCCGACCAAGCCCCGCGCGTTGCAGGTGGTCTATCAGACCCTCCGAGTCAAGCGGGTCCGTATGATCCGGTATCGTAAGGATCGCCCGGCGCACCCTGTCCAGCCAGTCCGGCAGATCGAGCGTGGCGAAAGCTTCTTCCACATCATGCAGCAACGCCGGATGGCTGAGCAGAATGGCGGTCAAGATACGCAAGCGTTCGATCCCGGCCATTTCCGCCGCCAGAGCCGGATCCAGACGATTCGGCGCAGGCTGAGTAAGCTGCCAGCCGCTTCCCCGGCTGCCTCCGCCATAATTTCCTCCTCGGCGGGGGGCTGCGGCAGGACGGCGCAGCGCATAAAATTTTTCGCGCAGGGCAGAGCGATATTCAGCCGCCAATGTCTTGTCTGCAATGCGGGCAGCGGCATCGTTCAGGCGGCGCTGAAACACCGCCCGTTGCTCCGGCGTCTCCAGCGCCTGCCCTTCCCGCAGCATGGCGAACAGCGCATCGGCAAAGCTGCGTCTTCTTGCATCCTCCAGCACGGCGGAGAAAGTATCGGCCCCACGGGTGCTGATCAGGCTGTCGGGATCTTCTCCGGGAGGCAGCCGCGCCACATGCAGGGTGCGCTCGGTCGTCAGCAAAGGCAGCGCCAGTTCCGCCACCCTCAACGCAGCCCGCGCACCGGCGGCGTCCCCGTCGAAACACAGGATCGGAGCCGGGGAAAGTTGCCACAGCGCATCAAGCTGCTCCTCCGTCAGCGCTGTGCCGAGCGGAGCCACCGCACCGCTGAACCCGGCCTGATGCAGGGCAATGACATCCATATAACCTTCGACGGCCAACAAGGCCGCACCGCCGCGCACCGCCTCCCGCGCCAGATCCAGCGCATAAAGTGACCGCCGCTTGGAAAAAACGGCCGTTTCAGGGCCATTCACGTATTTGGGCTGTCCGTCGCCGAGAATACGGCCCCCGAAGCTGATGATCCGGCCGCGCCGGTCGCGGATCGGGAACATGACCCGCTCATGAAACTGGTCCCACGGACGGCGAGTCGGACCGTCCTCATCCAGTCGGAGCAACCCGGCCTCGGCAAGTTGCTCCGGTGTAATGCCCTTTCCGGCCATAGCCATGGCCAGACTGCCTCGCACGGGCGCCCAGCCCAGACCGAAACGGCGTATCGTCGCCTCGCTCAAGCCCCGGTCCAGCAGATAGGTCAGGCCACGCTGACCCTCCGGCTTTGATAACAGGGTCGCATAATAGTCACCCGCCTGCGCCAGAACCTCATGCACCCCGGCACGGGCCTCGGCCTGCCGGGTTTCTTCCCGGCTCGGCTTCGGCATATCCAGCCCGGCCTCGGCGGCAAGCTGCTCCACCGCCTCCAGAAAACCGGCCCCCTGCGACTGCATGACGAAACTGACGACATCCCCATGCACACCGCAGCCAAAGCAGTGGAAATGGTCGTCATACACGTAAAAAGAAGGCGTTTTCTCGCCATGGAAGGGACAGCAGCCTTTCCAGTTGCGTCCGGCTTTGCTCAGCCGGACGCGGCGACCGATCACCGAAGCAATCGGCGTCCGCGCCCGCAGCTCATCCAGAAAATCAGGCGACAAAGCCATTCCGGCACGCCCCCATGCAGGAGGTTCCGGCTTTAGCCGTTCAGGCGCGCTTTCACCAGCGCCCCGGCGGCTGCCATATCAATAGTGGCAGCATATTTCGCTCGCAGCACCGCCATGACCTTCCCCATATCCTTCACGCCGACAGCACCGCTTTCCGCAATCGCCGCATCAACCGCGGAAGCGGTTGCGGCCTCATCCATGGCCTGCGGCAGGAAGCTTTCAATTACTGCGATTTCCGCCTCTTCCTTTTCCGCCAGCTCCGGACGATTGCCTTGAAGATAGAGAGTGACGCTCTCCCGCCGGGATTTGATCATGCCACGCATCATCACCTGAAGCGCGGTATCATCCACTGTTTCCCCTTTGGCCCGCGCCTCGATATCCTGTTCCTTCATCCTGGCGATGATCAGCCGGATTGCCGCAACACGCGCCGTGTCACCGCTCTTCATCGCGGTTTTCATCTGGTCCATGAAATCATCGCGCAGGGCCATGGCGGGTCTCCATCTGGTATTTGACTTCCCGAAATCGGGAGGCAAGAAAAATTATGCCGAAAGTGGGAAATTATTTCCCAATCGCTTCTGGGTGCCTTATATTAGCACGCATGACAACCAGTGTAGACGATATCATCGAACGCCTGGGCGGCGCGGACGGCGCTGCACGCAGGCTGGGCGTGGGCACGGAAGCCCTTCGCAAATGGCGTCAGTCCCGCTCGATCCCCGCGCGCCACTGGCCCGCATTGATCGAGTCGCTGGGCATTACGCTGGAGGATATTCCCGGGGCACCAGCCCGCACCGCGCTGACAGAAGCCCCCCCGGAAGGGGCCACCGCCGTTTTGGCGCTCAGCGATGGCACCCTGTTCTGGGGACGCGGCTTCGGTGCGTCGACACAGGGGACACAGCCTGCTGAAATCTGCTTCAGCACCGGGCTGACCGGATATCAGGAAACCCTGACCGACCCCTCTTTCGCCGGGCAGATCATCACCTTCACCTTCCCGCATATCGGCAATGTCGGCGCCAACAAGTATGATATGGAGGCCGCCACCATCGCGGCACGCGGACTGGTGGTGAAGGAAGACATCACCGCCGCCTCCAACTGGCGGGCGGAAACCAGCCTGGACGCGTGGCTGCAGCATCGTGGCATCACCGGCATTTCAGGCGTGGATACGCGCGCGCTGACATTGCGCATCCGCGATCTTGGCGCACCGCATGGTATCATCTCCTTCCCTGCGGACGGACATTTCGACATTGCGGCTCTGGTAGAAGCCGCCGCCGCATGGCCCGGACTGGAAGGGCTGGATCTGGCGAAGGATGTCTCCTGCACCCAGAGCTATGAGTGGTCCGAAGGCACCTGGTCCTGGCCCGGAGCCTTCTCCGCACCCACGCCGAAGCATCATGTCGTGGCGGTGGATTACGGGGCGAAGCGCAACATCCTGCGCAGCCTCGCCAATGCCGGATGCCGGGTGACGGTCGTACCGGCCACCGCCTCCGCCGAGGATATCCTGCGGCACAATCCGGATGGCGTGTTCCTGTCCAACGGCCCCGGCGATCCGGCCGCGACCGCCGCCTATGCCGTGCCTGCCATTCGCGGCGTGCTGGAGGCCGGCAAGCCGGTTTTCGGCATCTGCCTCGGCCACCAGCTGCTGTCTCTGGCGCTGGGGGCAAAAACCTACAAGCTCGATCTTGGGCATCGCGGGGCCAACCAGCCGGTCAAGGAACTGGCCACCGGTCGCGTGGAGATCACCAGCCAGAATCATGGTTTTGCCGTGGATGCATCCTCCCTGCCTGCCGGGGTGGAAGTCACACATGTCAGCCTGTTCGACGGCTCGAACGAGGGTATTGCCGCGCCGTCGAAGCGTTGCTTCAGCGTGCAATATCATCCGGAAGCCAGTCCCGGCCCCAGCGACAGCCATCATCTGTTCCATCGTTTCGTGGATATGCTGGGATCGTAAGATCCCGGCCCGCGCGCTTTTTTCAGGATAGCCCGGCCTGTTCCCGCCGGGTTCGCCGCCCGGTCCGATGCGGGCGGAAAGGAGAATTCCGGCCATGCCGAAACGTACAGACATCCGCTCCATCCTGATCGTCGGCGCCGGGCCGATCGTGATCGGTCAGGCCTGCGAGTTCGACTATTCCGGCGCCCAGGCCTGCAAGGCACTGCGCGAAGAAGGCTACCGGGTCATTCTGGTGAATTCGAATCCCGCCACGATCATGACCGACCCCGATCTGGCCGATGCAACCTATATCGAGCCGATCACCCCGGATGTGGTCGAGCGCATTATCGCCAAGGAAAAGCCGGATGCGATCCTGCCCACTATGGGCGGGCAGACCGCGCTGAACACGGCGATGCAGCTGCATGCCAGCGGCGCGCTGGAGCGCCACGGGGTGGAGTTGATCGGCGCAAAGGCCGATGTGATCGACCGCGCGGAGGACCGGCTGAAATTCCGCGATGCCATGGACGAAATCGGCATCGAAAGCCCACGCAGCGTCATCGCCCACACGCTGGAAGAAGCCCGTGAGGGGCTGGCCCATGTCGGCCTGCCGGCGGTAATCCGCCCCAGCTTCACACTCGGCGGCACTGGCGGCGGCATCGCCTATAACAAGGAGGAGTTCGAGCAGATCGTCACCTCCGGCCTTGATGCCTCCCCCACCACCGAGGTACTGATCGAGGAAAGCGTGCTCGGCTGGAAGGAATATGAGATGGAAGTGGTCCGCGACAGCGCGGATAACTGCATCATCATCTGCTCCATCGAGAATATCGACCCGATGGGCGTGCACACCGGCGACAGCGTGACGGTGGCCCCGGCCCTGACCCTGACCGACCGCGAATATCAGCGCATGCGCGACGCCTCCATCGCCTGCCTGCGCAAGATCGGCGTCGATACCGGCGGCTCCAACGTCCAGTTCGGTGTAAACCCGGCTGACGGACGCATGGTGGTCATCGAAATGAACCCCCGCGTGTCCCGTTCCTCCGCCCTTGCATCCAAGGCGACCGGCTTCCCCATCGCCAAGATCGCCGCGAAACTGGCCGTCGGCTATACGCTGGACGAGCTGGCGAACGACATCACCAAAATGGAAATCGACGGCCAGCTTCGCACTACCCCGGCCAGTTTCGAGCCGACCATCGACTATGTGGTGGTGAAGATGCCGCGCTTCACCTTCGAGAAATTCCCCGGCACGCCCGCTCTGCTCTCCACCAGCATGAAATCGGTGGGCGAGGCGATGGCCATTGGTCGCAATTTCTCTGAAGCATTGCAGAAAGCCTTCCGCAGCATGGAAACCGGCCTGAACGGGCTGGATGACATTACGCTTGACGGCGAAGGCCCGGATGCGTTCCGCGCCGCCCTGTCCACCCCGCGCCCCGACCGTATTCTGGTCGCCGCACAGGCGCTGCGCCACGGCCTGTCGGTCGAGGATGTCAACGCGGCCTGCAAATTCGATCCGTGGTTCCTGCGTGAAATCCAGAAGATCGTCACCACCGAAGCCCATATCCGCGCCCACGGCCTGCCGGAGAACACACGCTCCCTGCGCGCGCTGAAAGCGCTCGGTTTTTCCGATGCCCGCCTCGCCGTCCTGACCGGCAAGACCGAAGCGGATATTCTGGCCCATCGCGAGAAGCTCGGTGTCATGCCGGTCTACAAGCGAATCGACACCTGCGCGGGCGAGTTCGCCTCCGCCACCTCCTACATGTATGGCACGTATGAGGGCGGGTTCGGGGCCCCATCCTGCGAATCAAATCCCACCGACCGCAAAAAAATCGTCATACTCGGTGGCGGTCCGAACCGGATCGGGCAAGGAATCGAGTTCGATTACTGCTGCGTGCATGCGGCCTACGCCCTGCGCGAGGCCGGGTTCGAGACCATCATGGTCAACTGCAATCCCGAAACCGTCAGCACCGATTACGACACCTCCGACCGGCTGTATTTCGAGCCGCTGACCGCCGAGGACGTCATCAACCTGATCCGCCGGGAACAGCAGAGCGGCACCGTGCTGGGCTGCATCGTACAGTATGGCGGCCAGACTCCGCTCAAGCTGTCCCATGCCCTGTCCCGCGCCGGAATCCCGATCCTCGGCACCAGCGTGGACGCGATCGACGCGGCGGAGGACCGGGAGCGCTTCCAGGCTCTGCTCAACGGCCTCTCCCTGCTTCAGCCGGAAAACGGCATCGCCCGTTCAGCGCAGGAAGCGGAAGCCATCACCGCCCGCATCGGCTATCCGGTGGTGATCCGCCCCAGCTACGTGCTGGGCGGCCGGGCCATGGAAATCGTCTATGACCATGCCGGACTGAACCGCTACATGCGGGAAGCCGTGCGCGTTTCCGGCGACAATCCGGTGCTGATCGATCGCTATCTGAACGACGCCATCGAGGTCGACGTGGACTGCATCGCCGATGGCGAGCGCGTCTATGTCGCCGGGGTGATGGAGCATATCGAGGAAGCCGGGATCCATTCCGGCGACAGCGCCTGCTCCCTGCCGCCCTACTCCCTCTCCCCCGCCCTGGTGGATGAATTGCGGGCGCAGACGGAGGCACTCGCGCGCGGCCTTCAGGTTATCGGGCTGATGAACGTCCAGTTCGCGATCAAGCGGGAAGCCGATGGCAGTGACCGCATCTATGTGCTGGAGGTCAATCCACGCGCCAGCCGCACCGTGCCCTTCGTCGCCAAGGCGACCGGCGTAGCGGTGGCGAAAATCGGCGCCCGGGTCATGGCCGGGGCCAGACTGACGGAATTCGACCTCGGCCCCACCCCGCGTCTGCCGCATGTCGCAGTCAAGGAAGCGGTGTTCCCCTTCGCCCGGCTGGCCAATGTCGACACCATTCTGGGGCCGGAGATGAAATCCACCGGCGAGGTCATGGGGCTGGATACCAGCTTCGAGCGCGCTTTCGCGAAAAGCCAGCTCGGAGCCGGGGTCAAACTGCCGGATTCCGGCAGGGTGTTCCTCTCCGTCCGTGATACCGACAAGACGGCGCTGTTGCCGGTCGCCCGCAAGCTGGTGGAGCTGGGCTTCCGTCTGGCCGCCACACGCGGCACCGCCGCACGGTTGCAGGAGGCCGGGCTGGAGGTCAAGGTGTTGAACAAAGTGCTGGAAGGCCGCCCGCATTGCGTGGATGCGATCCGCTCCGGCGATATTCAGCTGATCATCAACACCAATTCCGGTGCGCAGTCGGTCAGCGACAGTTTCGATATCCGGCGCAGCGCCCTGACGCACGGCGTTCCGAACTACACGACGATGGCCGGGGCACGGGCCGCCGTTCACGCCATAGCCGCCTTGCGTGAAGGAACACTTGAAGTCGCGCCGCTGCAATCATACTTTCATCGTTCGTTCTGATCGCCCGGTACTGCCGGATACCCCTGCTCAAAGCTGTGGTATCCGGCGGCACGGGCCGATCATGTTTGGACATGATCCGTTTTTTGCCGAGGACTGACCCAAAGTGCAGAAGTTTCCGATGACCGCCGGCGGCCTACAGCGCCTGGAGGACGAGCTTCGCCAACTGAAATCAGTGGAGCGTCCCGCCGTCATCCGCGCCATCGCCGAGGCCCGCAGCCATGGCGATCTCAGCGAAAACGCCGAATATCATGCCGCAAGGGAGCGTCAGAGCTTCATCGAAGGCCGCATCGAGGAGCTGGAGGTCATCGTCTCCGCTGCGGAAGTGATCGACCCTTCCACGCTGAGCGGCGATCAGGTGAAATTCGGTGCCCATGTCCAGATCGTGGATGAGGAAACCGACAAGGAAGCCTCCTACCAGATCGTTGGCCTGCATGAAGCCGATATCAAGCAGGGGCTGCTCTCCGTCTCCTCTCCGCTCGCCAAGGCGCTGATCGGGAAAAAGCCCGGTGACACCATCTCCGTGCCGGCGCCCGGTGGCGATCGGAGCTATGAAATCCTGAGCGTCCGTTTCTTCTGAGCCATTCCATGATCGGTCTTGAAGATGTCCGGGCGGCTGCACAGCGGATCGCCGGAAAGGTGGTGCGCACTCCAACCCTGCGCAATGGTACGCTCAGCCAGCTTGCCGGTGCCGATATCTGGCTGAAGCTGGACGTTTTGCAGGCAACCGGTGCGTTCAAGGAGCGGGGTGCCGCCAATCGTCTGGCCATGCTCTCCGCCGGGGAGCGGGCCGCCGGTGTGGTCGCCATGTCGGCCGGCAACCATGCCCAGGCCGTCGCCCGCCACGCCCAGTTGCTGGGGATCGAGGCCACGATCGTGATGCCTCGGTTCACTCCGGCCACCAAGGTGACCCGCACGGCGCAATGGGGTGCGCATGTCGTGCTGCACGGCAAGACCCTCGCGGAAGCCGCCGAGCACGCCTGGGCGCTCGCCGCAGAGCGGAGCCTGACCTTCATCCACCCCTATGATGATGAAGGGGTGATGGCCGGTCAGGGTACCCATGCACTCGAAATGCTGGAGGATGCGCCGGATCTCGATACGCTGATCATCCCCATCGGCGGCGGCGGACTGATCGCGGGTTGTGCCGTGGCAGCCAAAGCCATCAACCCGGCCATCCGCATCTATGGTGTCGAGGCCGAGGGATATGACGCGATGGTGCAGGCCCTGCAAGGCCGCGCGGTCGAGGTCGGTGGCTCGACCATCGCCGAGGGCATTGCCGTGCGCGATGTCGGGCAGCTTCCGCTCGACGTGGTGCGCACCCATGTGGACGATATTCTGGTCGTCACGGAAGTCGCGATCGAAAACGCCATCTCCCTGCTGGCCGAAAATGCCAAGATCGTCACGGAAGGAGCCGGTGCGACAGGTGTCGCCGGACTGCTGTCCTTCCCCGATTTGTTCAAGGGCCGCAAGGTCGGGATCCCCCTCTGCGGGGCCAATATCGACAGCCGTATTCTGGCCCATGTGCTGCAACGCGTGATGCTGCGGGACGGACGCCTGATGCGTCTGGTGCTGGATATTCCGGACCGTCCCGGCGTGCTGGCCGAAATCTCCGCCCGCATTGGCGATTCCGGTGGCAATATCATCGAAGTGTCCCATCATCGCCTCTTCACCTCCCCCAGCGTCAAGTCCGCAAGGCTGGAAATCATGTTCGAGGCCCGCGACCCCGAACATGGCGCGGCCGTAGCGGCAGAGCTGGAGAAGCATTACACCGTCACCCGGCTGTAAGCCTTCCTCACACGCTCAGGAGTTCCGTCACGATGTCCAGCGCCGCCCTCCATTTCGATCTGCTGGTCCGGAACGGTCGCTGCATTCTGCCCTGGGGGGAGGCACAGACGGATATCGGCATCCGGGATGGTGTGATCGTCACCCTCTCCGCCCCTGCCTCCGCGACTGCCGAGCAGGTGCTGGATGCATCCGGCCTGCATGTTCTGCCGGGGCTGACCGATCCGCATGTCCACCTGCGCGACCCCGGCAATGCCAGCGTGGAGACCATCGAAACCGGCACACGCGGCGCGGTGCTGGGTGGTCTGACGGCAGTCTATGACATGCCGAACACCAGCCCTTCCATCATCGATGCGGAAACGGTGCAGTGGAAACAGGGGCATATCGGCCAGACCGCCTGGTGCGACATGGGGTTCTATGTCGGCGCCACCAAAGCCAACATTCAGGATCTGGCTACGCTGGAACATCAGCCCGGTGTCTGCGCGGTCAAGGTATTCGCGGGCAGTTCCACCGGCGATCTGCTGGTCGAGGATGATGCCAGCATCGAAGCCGTGATGCGCAGCGGCCATCGTCGTATCGCCTTCCACAGCGAGGATGAATACCGGTTGCAGGAGCGCCGCCCGTCATTTTCCAGCGGGATGCCTTATGTAAACCACATGATCTGGCGGGATGAGGAATGTGCTTTCCTCGGCACGCGCCGCATCATGGCGCTGGCACGCAAGACGGGACGCCCGGCACATATCCTGCACACCTCCACGGCGGAGGAATTCGAGTATCTGAAAGATTTCCGCGATGTTGCCACCAGCGAGGTGCTGGTGAACCATCTGACCCAGATTGCTCCCGAATGCTACGAGACGCTCGGCGGTTATGCGGTCATGAATCCGCCCCTGCGTGACCGGCGGCATTACGAAGCAGCCTGGAAAGCGGTCAATGACGGTCTGGTCGATACCATCGGCAGCGACCATGCGCCGCATCCGCGGGAAGCGAAGGAGCGTCCCTGGCCCGACTGCGCTGCCGGTCTGACCGGGGTGCAAACCCTGCTGCCGGTCATGCTGGATCATGTGTCAGCCGGACGGCTCAGCCTGACCCGTCTGGTCGATCTGCTGGCGGCCGGTCCGGCGCGCGTGTATGGCGCGATTGGCAAGGGACGTCTGGCTGTCGGCTATGATGGCGACCTGACCCTTGTTGATATGGGGCGGCAGCAGCGGATCGAAGCGTCCTGGCTCGTTTCCCCCTGCGGCTGGAGTCCGTTCGAAGGCAGATTATGTCAGGGCTGGCCGGTCGCCACCGTGCTGCGCGGTCATGTCGCGATGCGCGATGGCGCATTGCAGGGTGAGGCCACAGGCCGGCTGATCTCCTTCCTGCCGTAATCTCTCTGATTGGAGAGGGACGTGCCGGTCAGCGTTCAGGAGCGTCCTTCGTCTCCGGCATCAGTGCGACGGCGATCATGCTGATCAGGGCGGCAACAGTCAGATAATATCCGACCCAGTGCAGACCACCCAGATCGGACAGGCGCTGTGCGATATACGGTGCCAGCGATGCACCGACAATCCCCCCGAGGCTGAATGACAGCGACGCTCCGGTATAGCGGAGCTTCACCGGAAACAGTTCCGGCAACAGCGCGCCCATCGGCCCCAGCAGCATACCGGTGGTCATCAGCCCGGCGCAAAGAAACAGGAAAACCGCTTCCACCCTGCCACTGCCGAGGGCCGGGCCGAGCAGGCAGCCCAGCACCCCTGCCAGACCCATCACCGCCATCAGCACGGGCCGCCTGCCGTAACGGTCCGCAAGCAGGGCCGCGAGCGGTGCTCCCACCACCATGAAAGCAATGGCCACACATTGCAGGCCCAGAAATACCGGGCGGGAATAATGCAGCACCGTGGTGCCATATCCGAGGATGAACACAGTGCAGAGATAAAACAGGGCGTAACAGCACACCATGGAGAGCATGCCGAGCACCGTCGCCCGCCCATGCCCGATCAGCACGGCGCGGAACGGCACTGCAACCGGCTCCTTCCGCTCCAGCACGCGGCGAAAAGCCGGGGTTTCCGTCAGCCTCAGCCGCACATACAGCCCAAGGATCACCAGCAACAGCGACAGCAGGAACGGCACCCGCCAGCCCCAGCTGCGAAAGGCTTCGTCACTGAGCGTCAGGGCCAGAATCAGGAACAGCCCGTTGGCGGCAATAAATCCAATGGGGGCACCCAGTTGAGGGAACATGCCGTACCAGGCGCGTTTTCCCTCCGGCGCATTCTCCATGGCCAGCAGAGCAGCCCCGCCCCACTCCCCTCCCAACCCGATTCCCTGCCCGAAACGCAGCAGGCACAGCAAAGCAGGCGCCAGAGCGCCGATCCTGTCATGGCCGGGCAATAATCCGACCAGAGCCGTCGAAATGCCCATGATCAGAAGAGAGGCAACAAGAGTGGATTTACGCCCGATCCTGTCGCCGAAATGCCCGAACAGAGCGGCCCCTATAGGCCGGGCGACAAAGGCAATGGCAAAGGTCGCAAAGGCATTCAGCAACTGCGCCGCGGGGGAGGCCGCCGGAAACATCAACGGTCCCAGCACCAGTGCCGTCGCCGTGGCGTAAATATAGAAATCATAGAACTCAACCGCCGTGCCGATAAAACTGGCCACCACGATGCGGCGCAGCGGCACGGCCTCCATCGCAGCCTCTGCACTGATGTTGCCGGATGCTGTCACAGAATATGCCGACTGGGTCATAAAAGCTGCATACCGTTGCAAAAGAAGCCTGTCGCCTGAAAATCGCACCGCTTCCCCAACATTGTTCCAGAAAAAGACGGATTTTCCGGCCGAGATGCCCTGTTCTGCGTCCTCGCCGTTTGCTCCGGAGGCTTGGCGCGGCTATGGTCCGCGGCCATTATTCAGGCAAGCGTTGCCAGATTTGCGAGGACACTGCGTGGCCGACATCTTTGATGAGGTCGAGGAAGATCTGCGTGCAGAACGCGCCAAAAAACTGCTGGTCCGCTATGGCGGCCCGGCGGTCGGGCTTGTGCTGCTGGTCATTCTCGGCGCCGCTGGCTGGCAGGGCTGGCTTTGGTACAAGCATCGTCAGGATGCCACCGCGGCAGAGCGTTTCCTGGCCCTGACTCGTAATCCTGTCGATCCGCTGGCGCCCCCGGTTCACATCGTACCCGATGCGAAAACCGAACAGGCGCTGACCGCCTTCGCCAAGGACAGCCCGGAAAACTATGCGACGCTGGCCCGGCTGCGTGCCGCCGCCCTGCTGACGGCTGGCGGAAACAAAAAAGGGGCTGAGGCCATTTACGGGACGGTCAGCAATGATAACGCCGCGCTCCCGGCGCTGCGCGATCTGGCCACACTGCAATCGGTCTGGAACAGGATCGACGATGGCGATCCCGCGACCTTGCGCGGGCAGCTGGCCCCCCTGCTGGCCGATGGTAATCCATGGCAGCCATTTGCACGGGAAGGCACCGCCCTGCTCGACATCCGACAGGGCCGTATGGATGATGCCAGGCGGGGCCTTCAGACGCTTTCCCAAGACGAAAACGCTCCTCCAGGCGTGCGGAACCGGGCAACCGGACTGCTCGCGAAGTTCGGTGGTTGAGACATGACATTCCGTATTCGCCCGGCCCATCCATACGCTCGGAATAAAGCACCCACCGGCAAACGCTCCGCTATGGCGCTGCTGGCCCTGTCTACTGTCAGCCTGGGCGGGTGCAGCATGCTGGACAGCTGGTTCGCGGCGGACAAACCCCCTTTGCCCGGTCGGCGTGAGACCGTGTTGCCGCTCAGCGATGTGCTGCCGGTGGCCTCCTCACCCCCTGCGATCGCGTTTCCTACAGATGCACCTTTGCAGAACTGGTCACAGCCGGGTGCCAATCCCGCGCATCATGTCGATAACGTCGCCATCAAAGGCATGACGGAAGTATGGACCGCACAGGTCGGTTCCGGCAGCGGTTATCGCCAGAAGATCACCAGCACGCCCATCGTCAAATACAATCTGGTCTATACCATCGACAGCAATGCGCTCGTACGAGCCTTTGACGTCAAGACCGGTGCCATGGCCTGGGAATTCGTGACCCAGCAGGAAGACGACCGCAGCACCAATATCGGCGGCGGTCTGACCTCCGACGATACCGGCACGCTCTATGCCGTCACCGGACGCGGCGATCTGATTGCGCTGGATGCCGCCAAAGGCCGACAGAAATGGCGCGTGAAGATCGGTGTACCATCCCGCTCCAGCCCGACCTATGCCGAGGGCAAGCTGTTCCTGACCACGCTGGAACAGCAGATCGTAGCCTTTGATGCCTCCAACGGCAAAAAACTCTGGTCGCATCAGGCCAGCGAGGCCGATACCAGCCTGCTCGGCGATCCCGCCCCCGCCTACGCGGACGGACTGGTCATTGGCGGGTTCGGCTCCGGCGACGTCATCGGCCTGCGCGCCGCCACCGGATCGGTGGTGTGGACCGACAGCATCGCCTCCGCCTCCGGCCGCACCAGCCTGTCCGATCTGTCAGCCGTCACCGGCCTGCCGGTGATCGACGGCAATCAGGTTTATGTCATCGGGCTGGGGGGTCAGTTCGTTTCGCTGGATCTGCGCACCGGTCGCCGTCTGTGGGAACGCCCGGCGGGCGGAGGACAGACCCCGTGGCTGGCCGGAGACTGGCTGTTCGCCACCCTGACCAGCCAGCAGGTGATCGCCATATCCCGCAATGATGGGGTCGTGGCATGGGAAACCCAGCTGCCGCGCTGGAGTAAGGCCAATAATCGCGGCGAGCGCGCACAGTGGTTCGGCCCGATCATGGCGGGCTATCGTCTGGTGCTGGTCAGCAATTACGGCAAAATGATCACGCTCAACCCGGTTTCCGGCAAGATCAGCAGCGTCCGTGATCTGTCCGATGCAGCCGCCGTTCCGCCCATCGTCGCGCAGGGCACGGTCTTTGTGATCACCGCCGACGGCCTGTTACACGCATACCGTTGAGATGACCGATTTGCCCCCCACCCCCGAGACAACCGACGAAGCCCCCGCGGAACGCCTGCCCATCGTGGCGATCGCGGGGCGACCCAATGTCGGAAAATCCACCCTGTTCAACCGTCTGGTCGGTCGTCGCATGGCGCTGGTTGCCGATACGCCCGGCGTCACCCGCGATCGTAAAGAAGCGGAAGCGATGCTACGCGGGCGTCTGGTCAAGCTGATCGACACCGCCGGACTGGAAGAAGCCCCGCAGGACACGATCGCCGGGCGGATGCGGCAATCCTCGGAAACGGCCGTCTCGCAGGCTGATCTGGTGGTGTTCGTGGTCGATGCCCGCAGCGGCATCACACCCGCCGACACGCATTTCGCCAGCTGGCTGCGCCGTCAGAACCGTCCTGTACTGCTGGTCACCAACAAGGCCGAGGCACGTGGCGCAGGCGCAGAAGCGCTGGAAGCCTACCGGCTTGGTCTGGGCGATCCTCTGGCCGTCTCTGCCGAGCACGGGCTGGGGATTGCCGATCTGATGCGGGAAATCGCCGACCGGCTCTCCACCGATGCAGACCGGCCCTCCGATATGCCGAAACGCAAGCGCCGGGGCGAGGCCGAAGCGTGGGAAGACGAGGAAAATATCGTTGAACAGGGGCCTCCCAAGCCCCTGAAACTGGCGATTGTCGGCCGTCCGAACGCGGGCAAATCCACCCTGCTGAACCGTCTGCTGGGTGAGGACCGCGTCATTACCGGGCCGGAGCCGGGGCTGACGCGCGATTCGATCAGCGTCACCCTGTCCGATGATATCGGCGAGATCGAACTGGTGGATACGGCAGGGCTGCGCCGCCGCGCCCGCATAGACGAATCGCTGGAAAAAATGTCGGTCAGCGCCTCCATCGAGGCACTGAAAATGGCGGAAATCGTGGTACTGGCAGTCGATGCCACGGAAGGGCTGCACGAGCAGGATCTTCAGATCGCCCGACTGGTGGAACGCGAGGGACGGGGCGCGGTGCTCGCCCTGACCAAATGGGATGCGGTGGAAGATCGCGGCAAAGCGGCCCGCGCCATTTCCGACCGGTTGGAGACAAGCCTGACGCAGTGCCGCGGCATTCCGGTGGTAACCCTGTCCGGCCTGACCGGATCAGGCGTACAGCGCCTGCTGCCTGCCGTGCGGGAGGCCCATGCCATCTGGAACAAGCGCGTGGCGACCGGAGAATTGAACCGCTGGTTCGAGGCGATGCTGGAACGCCATCAACCACCGCTGGTGGACGGGCGACGCCTGAAACTGCGCTATATGACGCAGGCCAAGGCACGGCCACCGACCTTTGTGCTGTTTGGTACCCGAGCAGAACAATTGCCGGAAGATTATCAGCGTTATCTGGTGAATGGATTGCGTGAAGCGTTCGGACTGAAAGGCACACCGATCCGCCTGCAACTCCGTGGCACCAAAAACCCGTACGCAGATAAATAAATTGGGCAGCATGGACGGCGTCCCGCAGAACGAGCAGCACAGTGTCCGCGATTTTCACGGCCTGACGGCAGACCCGTTTGCCCCGGCACATGGTCCTTCCCTGACCGCATCACAGCAGGCAGCGGCGCATGAAATCACCGCCGCGATACAATCTGGCCGAGCGCTGATCATCATCGACGGAGAAGTCGGCACCGGCCGCAGGACGGTTCTGACGTCTGCCCTGTCTGCTGCCTCTATCGGCGACGTGATCGAAATCGCCAACACCTTGCTACTGAGCGGCGACCAACTCCGGCAACAGGCGCAGACAGAAGAAGAACGCGCGGCCGGAACCGGGCAGCAACCGCCTTTCATTCTGATTTTTCAGACCGCCGATACATTGCAGGAGGCTGCACAGGCTGCCCTGGTCGATCTGCTGCAGGAACGGAAGGGCGTGTTTCAGGCTATCCTGATCGGTGGACAGGAAGCGGGTAAGGCGCTGTTGGACGGTCCGCTCGGTTCTCTGGCCGAAACGGAACGGCTGCATGTCACGCTGCCTGTGCCGACGGCCCTGGAAATGCGGGATATTCTGCGCCTTGCCATTGAGCAGGCCGGACAGACCTTGTCTTCCGTCATGACGCCGGATGCTGTGGAACTATTGCTGACTCAGGCCCGTTTCAGCCCGGCACGGCTGGCAGGACTGACCCGTCAGGCGCTGGTACTGGCGCAAGAACGGGGCATCAGGCCGGTGGATGCTTCCATCATCACCATGGTGGCAGGCAGAAGCCTGACGGCTGAAAAAGCCAATAGCACCACACGAGAGCCGGGCCTGATTTCGCCACCCATGATGCTGTCCATTGCGGTAGCGGTTCTGGCGCTGCTGAGCTGGTGGGCAGCCGCCCGCTACCTGCCCGATCTTGTCAGGGCGGGTAGCCCATCCTCCGTATCAGCCCCGCCCGTTCCGGCGCAGCCGGAGAAAGTGCAACAAACCGGCATGGCCGCAACGCCGGAAGCACCTCCGCCGCCTCCGGACCGCCAGCCTGAATCGAAAGCCGCCGCCGAAGCACCCTCTATCACCCAACCCGAGCCCCCGCCTTCATCCTCCGGCCCGGCTAACGAGTATGATGATCTGCCCCAGCCGCCGCATCCCTACCGGCTGACGCGTTCCGGCACGATCGGCGAGATTCTGCTGGGCACAATCGACCGTGATGATGATGCGGCGGTCGAGGCATTGCTGGAAGTCAATCCCGGCCTGACCCGCAGCGCCCGTCTGCCGGCGGGGGTGATATTGCTGATGCCCTCGATCTGGCCGGACCCCCTGGATTCGGCCCCCGTACCGAAATCATCGTCGCGGCCAAAACGGCCGCGTCATCCGCGCCCGTCCTGGTGCGACCGGGCGCATCCCACCACACCGGCTTCCATCGCCTATGTGCGCCAGCATTGCGGGCGGTGAGACCGGAATAGAATGGTTCCGGCCTCATCACCCCGATCAGGCTGAGCGCAAGGCGCGCCAGCCAATATCCCGGCGAAAAAAACCTTCCGGCCAACGCAGCGCCGCCACGGCACGATAGGCTACGTCACGGGCCGTCTGAATATCGGGACCGCGCCCCACCACTGTCAGCACCCGGCCACCGGCAGGATGGATTTCATCCCCCCGCCGGGTAGTTCCGGCATGGAACACCAACGCACCCGGCACGGCAGCCGCCTCATCCAGCCCTCCGATCGGTCCGGATGGTTCCGGCGTGCCGGGATAGCCTTTCGCCGCCACCACGACAGCAACCGTCGCATCGTCGCTCCAGCGCAGATCGAACGCCCCAAGCTCTCCGTCACAGGCTGCCAGCAGTGCCGCCAGCAGGTCGGATTTCAGGCGCGGCAGCAGGGCCTGACATTCCGGATCACCAAAACGGACATTGAATTCAATCAGTTGCGGACCATCCGATGTCAGCATCAGCCCGGCAAACAGCACGCCCCTGAACGGTGTGCCCCGACGCACCATTTCCGCCAAAGCGGGCATGACGATGCGTTTCATTGCCGCATCCGCCGCTTCGGCCGTCAGGAAGGGGGTGGGGGTGTAGGCCCCCATGCCACCTGTATTCGGGCCGGTATCGCCCTCGCCCACCCGTTTGTGATCCTGAGCCCCACCCAGCAGCAGCGCATGCTCTCCATCGCACAGGGCGAACAGCGAGGCTTCCTCGCCGATCAGGCATTCCTCGATCACCACGGAAGCCCCCGCCGCACCGAGGCTGCCATCCTCCAGCATGGCGGTAATCGCGGCCTCGGCTTCCTCCACCGTCGCCGCCACCACGACGCCCTTGCCGGCAGCCAGACCATCGGCCTTCACGACGATCGGCGCACCACGGAGGCGCACGAAGGCACGGGCTTCTTCCGCCTCTTCAAACCGTTCCCAGCGGGCAGTCGGAATACCGGCGGCATCGGCCACTTCCTTGGTGAAGGTCTTGCTGCCCTCCAGCTGCGCCGCCGCTGCGCTCGGGCCGAAGCAGCGGATTCCCGCTTCTTTCAGCGCATCGGCCAATCCCGCCACCAGCGGCGCTTCCGGGCCGGGAACCACCAGATCAACCGCATGATCCCGCGCGAAAGCGACCAGAGCAGCGACATCCGTCACTGGAACGGGGACCAGCTCCGCATGGGCAGCAATGCCCGGATTACCGGGGGCGCACCACAGTTTTTCCAGCATCGGGCTGGCGGCAAGCGCCCAGCACAAAGCATGTTCCCGGCCGCCCGATCCGATCACCAGAACCCGCATTACGATCCCGCCTTCTGCCTGCGTTCTTCAAAGCTGGCCGCATGTAGCATAGGCTGCGGCCATGGACGATTCATCCAATCCACATACGACCCAAGAAACCTCTGCCGGCGTATCCGGCAGCCGGGGGCTGGACAATATTCCCGAATATTCGGTCTCCGACCTGTCCGGCACCATCAAACGCACGCTGGAAGGCGCCTTCGGACGTGTGCGCGTGCGCGGCGAACTGACGGAGGTCAAGCGCTACCCATCCGGCCATATCTATCTGTCGCTCAAGGATGAGGGCGGCAAAATTGCTGGTGTCGTATGGAAATTCGCCGTTCCCCGTCTCGGCATGCTGCCGGAAAACGGAGTGGAGGTGGTCGCGACCGGCAAAATCTCCTCCTACGCGGATCGTTCCTCCTACCAGCTCATCATCGACCGGATGGAGTATGCGGGGGCCGGAGCGCTGCTGGCGCGAATCGAGATGCTGCGTCAACGTCTGGCGGAGGAAGGGCTGTTCGATGCCGCCCGCAAGCGCGCCCTGCCGCGGCTGCCGCGAGTCGTGGGCGTGGTCAGCTCTGAAAAAGGGGCCGTTCTTCAGGACATCCGCACGACCATCGCCCGGCGCTTTCCCCGCACCGTCCTGCTCTGGCCGGTGCCGGTGCAGGGCGAAGGGGCCGCCGCGAAAATCGCTGCCGCTATCGACGGATTCGGCAGGCTGCCGCCGGATGGGCCGGTGCCCCGTCCCGATGTGCTGATCGTGGCGCGGGGTGGCGGCAGTCTGGAAGATCTGATGGCGTTCAATGAGGAAATCGTCATTCGTGCCGCCGCCGCCTGCCCGATCCCCGTGATTTCCGCCGTCGGCCATGAAACCGATACGACCCTGATCGACTACGCCTCCGACCGGCGTGCCCCCACCCCGACTGCCGCAGCCGAGCTGGCGGTACCGATGCGGGCCGAACTCACGGCTGATCTGGCTCACAAGACCGCGCGGCTCGGCGGAGCGCTCAGTCGGATGACTCAGGGTGCATGGTTGGGGCTGGCTCAGGCCGAGCGTCTTCTGCCTGATCTGCCCACTCTGCTTGGTCATGCGCGACAGAGGCTGGATGACCGCTCACTGCGACTGGGCATGGCGCTGCCCGGCCTACTGGCGGCAAGGCGGGCCGGGTTACGCAATGCGGCGCTACGGCTGCCTCGCCCCGCCCATATCATTACCCAAACCCGCCAGCACCTGCGAGGGGCCGAAAACAGTCTGCGTGTCGCGATGCCCATGCTGCTGGCCCATAAAAGGAGTGCCCTGCGGCTGCATGCGCTGCGACTGGGAGCCAGTCTGCGGCACAGCCTTCATCTGCATCTGGGTGACGCCCGCCCCCTGTTCGTCCGCATGAGGGCAGCCCCCCTGCCCGGACGGCTGCGGGAGGCACAGGCGCGGCTGGACGGGCTTTGCGCAAGGCTGGAAAGCGTTTCCTATCAAGCGGTGCTGGCGCGCGGCTATGCGCTGGTGCTGGATCATGATGGCCATGCCGTCACCCAGGCGGCCCGGATCGCCAGCGGGCAGATACTGACCTTGCGCTTCAGCGATGGCGAGAAAACCGTGCAGGCAACACACAATCCGGCAGGAAGCACGCCACCGGCTGGAAACGACACTGCCTCTGTCAAACGCACTGCCAGAAAAAAGTCAGGCCCCCAGAAACAGGGGGATCTGCTTCTGTAAACTCTCCCTCACCCATGGGCACGCATCCGGTAGAGCAAACGCGCGATGGCATCGAGTAAAAATCCGAGCAAGCCGATCACGAGCACGACCGCCGTCAACTCGCCATACGCCATGCGGTCTCTGGTATCGAGCACGAGGTAACCAAGCCCTCCGGCCACGCCGAGCATTTCCGCCGGCACCAGCACGATCCACAAAATACCGATCGCCAGCCGCACGCCTGTCAGGATCGGCGCCAGCACCCCCGGCAGAACGATACGCGTCAATGTTTCCCACCGCGTTGCCGCAAGGCTTTGCGCCAGCAACAGCCAACGCCGGTCGAGCTGCTTCACACCATCGGCGGTGCTGAGCAGGATGGGCCAGACGGCGGCGAAAGACAGCAGGAAATAGATCGGCGCATCTCCTACCCCCAGCACCATGACAGCCACCGGCATCCAGGAAAGCGGAGAAATCATACGCAGAAACTGGAACACCGGCGAGGTGGCGGCCTCCACCACCCGCACACTGCCGACCGCCAGCCCCAGCGGCACACCCACCGCCAACGCCACGGCCAATCCCACCAGCACGCGTTTCAGGCTGAGCCAGACATGGGTCAGCAAATCACCATGCCACCCCATCTCGATCAGGCTGGTCAGAGCCAGCCCGGGTGCGAAGCGACGACTGAAACTGCCTGCCCCGGCCAGTGGTCCGGTGAACAACCACCAGACAGCCAGCAATATCCCCAGGCCTCCCATGCCCAGCAGGAAGCGCCCTACATGGCCAGACAAGCCAAGACTCAGGCGGCCACCATGCGAGCGGATAGCGGGAAGAGAAACCGGCAGGGACACAGACAGATCGCTCACGCCGCAATCGTCTCCGTGCGGGTGAAGCTGTCGGAGATCCCGAACACGCCCGGACCACCTGCCGCCGCAATGGCGTGACGCACGAAACGGTCATCCACCAGTTCACGCGTCGCAGCAACCGGATCCAGTGCCGTCAGGAAGCCGCGATCACCCTCGACAAGGGTATCCTGCAACCTCCGCACCAGTTCCTCGGTATAGGAAGGAAAGGGATAAGGCTGAAAATCGATCCGGCGATTGGTCCAGTCGGCATGGCGGATCGCGCCGGAGGCCACATAATCCGCGTGCGCCGTTTCCGATGGCGCCAGCACCTTCGCCAGCACCGCAGCGGGATGCGGTGTATAGCGATTGGGATTCTCGCGTGAGATCAATTGAGCCGTCTCTGCGCGATGATCGCGGATCCATGCCTGCGCCTTGACGACTGCCGTCACGGCCTTCTGGGACCATTCCGGTCGCCGTGTGAGGTCTTCCTCATGCATCGCCACGACGCAGCAGGCGTGATCGCGCCAGACATCCCCCGTAAAGCGCAGCACTTTCCCTATATTCTGCGCCTCTGCCGCCGCGTTGAAAGGCTCCGCCACGATGTAGCCGGCAATACGCCGGGCCGCGAGCGCCGGAAGCATGTCGGAGGGAGCCATCACCACCAGCGCCACCTCATCCGCAGCAGGGGCTTTGCCGTTGCGGGCAATGACGGGCTTCAATCCATTGGCCTTCAGCAGCGTACCCAGCACGACATTATGGATGGAATACCAGAACGGCACAGCGACCGTCTGCCCCCCCAGCTCTTTCACACTGTTGATGCCGGGCTGCACCGTCAGGCCGGAGCCATCGAGATGATTCCATGCCACCACCTTCAACGGTGCCCGGCTGCCGAAACGGGCCCAGATGGTCATGGGGGACAGCAGATGCACCATATCGACCTGGCCCGAGAGAAACGCCTCGATCACCTGTGACCAGGAACGCAGCATGACCGGCTTTTCCGCGCGGATTCCTTCAGCTTCGAAAAAACCCTGCCCATGCGCGACCAGCAGCGGGGTCGAATCCGTGATCGGCAGATAGCCGATCCGCAATGGCGCATCCGGACCCGGCTGCGCCATGGCCTTTCTGGCCCGCAACAACGGCAAAGCCCCTGCCGCCGTGAAAAGCCCGGCCAGCCGCAAGGCATCCCGTCGGGAAAAAAACTCATTGTCCATGGCGCTCATTCCATCAATGACTCCGCAGAGCCGTGCGCAAGGTTTGGAGAATTTCGATACGCAGCCTGCCCAACTCATCCAGCAGGGCCTCCCGCGGCTGAGGAAGGTCTATGTCCCAATCCCCGACCACACCTGCCGGAGTGCCTCCCAGCAGCAGAACACGATCCGCCAACAGCAGAGCTTCATCGATATCGTGGGTAATCAGCAGCGTAGCCGGGCGGCGCTCTGCCACGATGCGCAGCAGAAGCTGCTGCATTTCAGCCCGCGTCACCTCATCCAGCGCGCCGAACGGCTCATCCAGCAGCAATACGGCAGGATGACGGGCCAGACAGCGCGCCAGTGCCGCGCGGCTGGCCATGCCACCGGAGAGCTGCGAGGGGTGAAGATGTCGCGCCGCCTGCAATCCCACGGCCGCAATCGCCTCCTGCACCCGCGCCTTGCGTTCCGATGTCGTCAGGGCTGGCTGATGTTTGAAATCGAGGCCGAATCCGACATTCTTCTCCAGCGTCAACCAGGGCAGCAAAGCCGGATTCTGGAAAGCCAGCGCCACAGCGGGATGAGCCCCCTCAATGGAGTTTCCTCCCACCATGATCCGGCCAAAGCTGGCTGTTTCCAGCCCGGCCAGAGTCCGTAACAGGCTTGATTTGCCAATGCCGCTCGGCCCCAGCAGAGCCACGATCCGGCCCGGATGAAGATCGAGATCCAGCCCCGCCAGCACAGGATGGGGGGAGCCGGGATAATGCAGGGCTATGTCACGGGCCGAAAGGGCAGCATTCATGCCGCGCACCCCCGGTTGCGTGTGTGCCTGACCAGCGCATCCTGCAACTGCACCAGGCTGGGGGTAATCACCGGGATGAAAGCGGCCTCCCGCCACCGCCGCGCAAAGGCGGAGCCATGCGGCTGGAGATACGCCTTGCCCCCCGAGGCCTGTAATTCCATCCCCACTGCCTCGGCGACAATGGCCGCCAGACGAATGCGAATTTCAAACAGCGCCTCCGGCACGGCCAGGAACCGTTCCGTCCTCAACCCTGCATACAGGGCGCGCTCCTCATCCCGAAGACGCGCGGTCAGGGTGTCCAGCGGTTCATGCAGGACATCCCGGGCCGCCCCTTCGTGCCGCAGCGCTTCAGCCAGAGAGCGACGGGCCAGACCAATCGACAGACCACATTGCAGACCCAGAAAAGCAGGCCGCACCTGCGGCAGCCAGACGGAAGCATCGGGATGAATGATCTGATCCGCGTCGATCCATGTCTCCTGCAAGGTAATCGCCGCCGTATTCGCCGCGCGCAGCCCGAGCAGGTCTAGATCCCCACTGCGCGTCAGCCCCGGCGCGTCATGCGACAGAGCGGCGATGAACGCTCCGCTTCCATCCGCATGGCCGATCGCAGCGGCCACCTGAAATCCTTCCACCCGCAGATTGGTCACCCACGGCATCCGCCCGGACAGCCTGTATCCCTGCCCTTCCGGTTGCGCGGTAATCTGAAGCGGCTCCAGCCCAGACAGGAACTTCATCGCATTGGACAGGCCGGTCGCCCCTGCTTCCTCCCCCCGCAGCAAAGCCGGCAGCAGACGATTGCGGAGCCCTTCATTCGGGCTTTGCAGCAGATATTCGATGAAGGAACGATGGCTCCAGAACACGAATCCGGCTGCCAGAGAATGCGATGAAACCGAGGCGATGGCCTCCACAGCCTCTGGAAGAGTGCTGCCTGCGCTGCCCTCCATGCCGGCAAGGCCCACGGCGAACAGGCCTTCCTGTGCCAGTCTGGGCAGCAGCAGGGCCGGATCGATATGGCCTTCATCCAGCGCCAGAGCGTTTTGCTCCAACCATTCGGACAGGGCAGCGGGGAGAGCAGACATCAGCGCTTACCCGGCGGAGTCAGCGTTGAGGCCATTCCAGCGGAACGGCTCAAGCTGTTCATTCAGCGGGGGCTGACCCAGATTATTGGCAAAATTGCACAAGGTCGCCAGGCTGACGCCCAGTACCACTTCCAGCGCCTGTTGATCCGTGAAACCTGCCGCCTTGAAAGTGGCCAGCGCCTCATCCGATACGGCCCCACGCGATGCGATGACGGCCCGCGTGAAATCGGCCAGCGTTGCCAGTCTGGCATCGGTTACCCGATCGAGCTGACGCAGAGCCTCTACCGTGGCGGCATCCAGACCGGCTTTTTTGGTTGCCAATGCGGTATGACCCGCCACACAGAAACCGCATCCATGGGTGGCTGCGGCGGTGATCTGCACGACTTCCCTTTCCTGCAAGGTCAGGCTGGCGCGTGCGTTGATGCCGGAAACGGTCAGATAGGTCTCCAGCGCGACCGGAGCATTGGCCAGCACACGCAGCAGATTGGGCAGGAAACCGTTATTCTTCTCTGCCGCTGCCAAAGCGGGTTGCGCCTCGGTCGGTGCATTTTCCAGGGTACGAAGAGGGAAACGAGACATCACTTCGGCTCACATGTTATACGTGAATCCTTAGTGCTTATTCATTTAAACTTCAATCATACGTTTTAAAAAACAGGCTGAAAATGCCATTCAAAAAAGTGATTATTTTACATAAATAATTGATTTATAATGATAAAATAAATTTTGTAGATTTATAATACACTCTTACAAAATCACAAAAATTTACATTTATTCATTATAATTTTACGTTTAAAAAAGATTATTTATGATGAACCTGTCATGAGGAGACCGACAATTCTCCGTCTCACACCGGAGAAGCGGATCCCGTATCAGTCAGCAATCAGAGCGGGAAAAATGTCACGACCGTGACGAAGCAGACAGGCAACAGACAAACTGGCCCGTTCCTTTATGCACCCCGACAGGTGCAACGTTCGCCCAGCGTGTCACGGAACACGCTGACTTCCGCCAGAGCGGGAAGATCAGGGGCGAGATGCCGCCAAATGAACAGAGCGATGTTCTCCATCGTCGCGGGAGCAAGACCCGGCACTTCGTCCAGCAGGCGATGATCCAGCGCGTCGCGGACCGCATTCATCTTCCGTTGCAACAGGCCGAGATCCATCAGCATGCCGCTATCCGGATCCACCCCGCCACGTAGCACCACCTCCACACGATAGGAATGGCCGTGAATACGCAGGCTGGAATCGGTCTCGATCTCCCGATGCAGCGTATGGGCTGCCTCAAAGGTGAATTGCTTGCCGATTTCCAGCACACGCGGCATGGAGGAAGAAACGATCGTCATCAGGGTATGCCCAGCGTCTTGTGAGTCTGCACCGACAGACGCCAGCGCGGGTGATGGAGGCAGTATTCAATCGCGGCCCTTGTGTGATCCGCGCGCCGCGAATCGTCCAGCGGCTGTAGCAGGAAATGCCTGAAATTCAGAGCCTCAAACCGCTCCGGCGGCGCATCCGGCTGGGGGAATACCAATTTCAACTCGTCCCCGCCCGTCAGCACCAGCGGATTATCGGCCTTGGGGCTGACGCAGATCCAGTCCAGCCCCGCCGGAGCCGGTTGCGTCCCGTTGGTCTCCACCGCGATCTGGAAATGGGCCTCATGCAGCGCGTCGATCAGGGCGGCATCCACCTGTAACAGCGGCTCCCCTCCGGTCAGCACGACGAAACGATGCTCGGCCCCGCCCTGCCAGCACGCGGCAATGGCCCGCGCCAGACTGGCGGCATCGGGATAGCGACCACCGTTTTCACCATCCATGCCGATAAAATCGGTGTCGCAGAAGGTGCAGCCTGCCATCTGCCGATCTTCTTCCCGACCGCTCCAGAGATTGCAGCCCGCAAAACGGCAGAACACTGCCGGACGACCGGCATGGATGCCCTCCCCCTGCAAGGTCAGGAAAATTTCCTTCACGGTGTAATTACGGGTGGGCTGCGTCATGACAGCGCCGCACATAGGGGGTCCGGGGCCTTATGTCATGCGCCGGATCGCCATGGCTCCGCTTCGTCCCTTGCAGGGGCAGGGGGAATACACCCCATAAGAAGAGGGGGGGGGTTATGCGGGCGGTGGCGGGTCATCCGGTGGAACGGCGACACGTTGCTCCGGGGCGGCATGCACCCCGGCATCCTCCTCATCAGCCTCCGATCCGACCGGCTGAACGGAAGGCAGCAAGGCGGCAAACTGCTCCGCCCGTTCCAGCGCCACATCCAGCGCCGCCAGAGTAGGGCCGAGTTCTTCAGTCTCGTCGCGGCTCCATGCCCGGATGGTCCACAGCCAGACAGTCAGCAATCCCTTGATCCGCAGCCCGCCCAGAATCCCGCCGGAGGGAATGCCGGCCCCTTCCAGCAGCCAACCCATACTGGCGCGATTACGTCGGGCCAGAAACAGCGCCAGCACCGGATCGAACGGCACCGCTGTCAACAGTGCCAGCATGCCCTGACGATGAAGCTGTAATACGTCGATACGACGCATCAGAATATCCAGCAGGCGATCCCTGATCTCTCCTCCCGGCAGAGGTCTGGCCAAGGCGGCTTCATCCGCCTGCCGCCCGAACACCGACAGGATCGCAAACCGGTCGGGAAAGCGCCGGCGCGCCTGATCGAGCGGCAGACCAGCCCGCCGTGCCGCCTCCGCCACGGTCAAGCCCCGCCAGCCACGCTCGGCCATCACGGAGAATGCCGCAGCGATCAGGGCATGATCGAAAGCGCTATCGTCACGTCCATACGTCATTGGCCCTGCTCCCTGACAGACCGGTTCGGGGGATTCATCGCACTCCTACCGCACCGGTTCCACGACCGGCGCGCCGGACAACTCACCTGCCCGTTTGATCGCCGCCTTAACGGCACGGGAAAAAGCGGAGGGCAGGGCGTCTTCGGCCATCAGTATTTTCAACGCCTGTTCCGTCGTACCACCAGGGCTGGTCACAGCGCGGCGCAATACCGCCGCATCCGCTTCCTCCCGCTCCAGCAGCAATGCCGCGCCAATCACGGTCTGGCGGGCCATGCTGCGTGCCAGATCAGGCTCCAGCCCCTGCTCCAGAGCACAATTTTCCAGCAATTCCGCGATCAGAAACACATAGGCCGGGCCACCGCCTGAAATCGCCGTGGCTGCCAGAAGCTCCGTCTCTTGCTCCGCCCACGCCACGGTACCGACGGCTTCCAGCAGGGTGTGGCACAGGCTACGCTGTGCGCCATCCACATGCGGACCGGCATGCGCCATGGTAAACCCTTTACCGATCGCCGAAGGGGTATTGGGCATAGAGCGGACGATTGCCGCTTGCTCACCCAATATTCCGGCCAAACCAGCCTGTGTCAGCCCGGCCATGACGGACAGAAATACCGAATGCCCGGCAAAACGGACATAATCCGGCAAAATCGACGGCGCGACCTGCGGCTTCACTGCCAGAATCACGGCGGCCGGACGAAAATCAGGAGGAATATGCGTCGCATCCGGCACGACGGCCACGCTCTCCCCCAAGGCGCGGGGGGAGGGTGAGACGACAAAGGAGCGGGACAATCCCCGCTCCTGCCATGATCGCAACATAGCGCTGCCCATCTTGCCGCAACCAACCAGCAGGATGGGCGGGATCGGGGGAAGGCTCATGCCTCCCCCACACATTCCAGCATGGCCGCAGCCATGGCCTCGGCCGGGGCCTTGCCGCCCCACAGCACGAACTGGAACGCCGGGAAAAACCGCTCGCATTCCGTAATGGCGATATCCATCATGTCCTCCAGACTTTCCGCAGACGCACCCGGCGCGCCACGCAGCAGAACGGAATGCCGGAACAACGGCATGCCATCCTCACTATCCATTCCGAAATGGCCGATCCAGAGTTTGTCATTGGCCAATGCCAACAGCTCATAAAGAGCGGCGCGCCGCTTTTCCGGTACTTTCAGATCGAATGTACAGGTGAAATGCATAGCGCTGATTTCAGACGACCAACTGAAATACAGCCCGTAATCACACCATTTTCCAGGGGCCTCAGCGGCCATTTCGTGATCGCTGCGGCGATCGAAAATCCAGTCATTTGCGGTGACGATCTGCTCCAGCATATCCAGCGGATTGGAGGAACGCTCCTGCACGGAGAAGGACAGGGCAGTCATGATGGGTCTCCCACCTGGAGGAAGGCCAAATGTGGCCATGGGGACGCAACGGCACCGGTGCGGTTCCGGTCGTACCCTGGATACCACTCCGGCAGCCTAACGATGTGTCGGGCCGTGCCGCAAGGGCTGCTGAATCATCGGACGGCCCGTTCAGGCACCGGAAGGCTTGTCCTGTTGCGCAACAGAGACAGGATCAGCCTCCAGCGCGGCCACACGCTGCTCCAGCGCATCGACCCTGGCCTGAAGGGCTGCCTGCGTATCACGGGCGGTCGCGGCCAGCTCCAGTGCAACATCCAGATCCTCACGTCGGGCGACGTCCAGACGGCGCAGCGTTTCCTCGACCCGCGCCCGCACCAGTGCCTCCAACTCCTCCCTCAGTCCGGAGACTGCGGACAGGGCACCGCCGGCCAGACCAGCCAGATCGTCAAAAAAACGGGGGCGGGATGTCATTGCGAACGCTCCTTGCACGTCGGGCCTTGCACGTCGGGATGGGCAGGGATCCCTTTTCGAAAAGGCACCCACCATCAGGGGTCGATACAGCATCGAACGGGCGGCCACGTAAAGAGAGCATCCACCATACCAGATTCAGTCTATTTGACCGTCCGTGAAGCACTGCCTATTCACCCTCAGGACAGCCCCATCAGGCGTGACGCCGCGAGGAGTAGCATGCTGCCCGTGATGATGTTTCCCGGCTTCGACCCCGTTCTGGTACAGGTCGGCCCCTTTGCGATCCGCTGGTATGCGTTGGCCTATATTGTCGGGCTGGTGCTGGGTTGGCGGCTGATGCGGCGGCTGGTACGGCTCGACCCCGCCGTCGCCAGCGTCGAACAGGTGGACGATTTCCTGACCTGGGCCACGCTGGGTGTCGTGCTGGGGGGGCGGCTGGGATACGTGCTCTTCTACCAGCCATCATTTTTTCTGGCGCATCCCGGCGCCATCCTTCAGGTCTGGCATGGAGGAATGAGCTTCCATGGCGGCATGCTGGGGGTGGTCGTGGCCACTCTCCTGTTCTGCTACCGTAATCACATTTCTTTTCTGGGTTTTGCCGACCGGCTGGTCGTCTGCGTGCCGCTCGGCCTGATGCTGGGGCGGATCGCCAATTTCATCAATGGCGAGCTATGGGGCCGCGCCGCACCGGACTGGCTGCCCTGGGCGATGATTTTTCCCTCCGGCGGTCCTGTGCCACGTCATCCCAGCCAGCTTTACGAGGCGGGGCTGGAAGGCGCGCTGCTGTTTATCGTCATGCTGCTGCTGGTCAGTCGGCCTGGAGTGCGGGCGCGGTTCGGACAGCTCGGCGGCTCGTTTCTGATCGGATACAGCATTGCCCGCATCATCTCCGAGCATTTCAGAGAGCCGGATTCGTTCCTCGGCTTTCTGACATTCGGCCTGACGATGGGACAAATTCTCTGCCTGCCCATGGCCATGGCGGGACTATGGCTGGTCCTGCGCGCCCGCACCAATGCCCCTGCCACTGGGCAGACGGATATCCGGTCCACCCCATGACCGCACGCCCGGAGCGGCTGGACCGTTTCATGGCCCGGGCTAACGCGGCCTATTACGCCACACATGACCCGTTTGCGGATTTCACCACCGCGCCGGAGATCAGTCAGGCGTTCGGCGAGGTGCTGGGTCTGTGGGCGGCCATGGGGTGGCAGCAGATAGGCGCACCCGCCCGGATCGTGCTGGCCGAAGCCGGACCGGGGCGCGGGACGCTGATGGCCGATGCTCTGTCCGCGATCCGCCGGGCCATACCCGCTTTTGCCGACGCTGCCACGATCATGTTCATCGAAACGTCTCCAAGACTGCGCGCCATTCAGGCGCAGCGCGTGCCGGAAGCCCGCTTTGCCGCCGATCTCGATGAAATTCCGGATGCGCCCCTGATCCTGCTGGGCAATGAGTTTCTGGATGCCCTGCCTATCCGCCGCTTCGTTCGACAGAAGGCGGAATGGCGGGAGCAATTTGTAGAGGTGCAGCCCGATGGGAGTGCAACCCTTACAACAGACCCCATGGAACCTCCCTTCCCCTGCCTGCCGGAGACGGTCGCAGAAGGCACAATCCGGGAATGGTCGGAAGCATCGCATGACATCATCACCCGCCTCGCCGGACGGCTGACACGCCAGAGTGGAATGGCGCTGTTTCTGGATTATGGTCCGGCCCAAAGTGGTTTCGGCGATAGTTTGCAGGCTCTGGCGCAAGGTGTTCCGGTCGATCCGTTCAGCCTGCCCGCCGGAGCCGCCGATCTGACCGCCCATGTCGATTTCTCCGCTCTGCTGGACACCGCCCGCAGCGCAGGTGCCAACGGATACGGACCGGTGGCGCAGGGACGGTTTCTGCTGTCGCTCGGTCTGATGCAGCGTTGCCAGCGTCTGGCATCCGGCAAGCCCGCCGCCATGGCGCGCCAGATCATGAATGCGGGGCAGAGGCTGACACAGGCGGAATATATGGGCACCCTGTTCAAGGCGATGGCCCTGACCTCGCCCGGCCTGCCGGTTCCGGCAGGTTTCGAACCTCTCCCGATACGGGACATGACCTGATGACCGATCTTGCCCAAGCTGCCTCCTCCCTGCCGGAGCGGATCACGGGACCACTGGCAGCCCCGCATGGTTTTTTCACCCGGCGCGGCGGCGTTTCATCCGGGCCTTATGCCAGTCTGAACGGATCGCTTTCAGGCGGAGATGATCCTGTTGCCGTGCATGAAAACCGCGCCCGGATCGCGCATTGTCTGGGGGCCGACACGCTGCTGGGGCTGCGGCAGGTGCACGGCACCACGGTTATCAGGGTCGAAACGCCCTGGGCTGCCGGTTCCGGCCCGGATGCGGATGCGATGATCACCGACCGGCCCGGTATCGCTCTGGGCGTCATCACAGCCGATTGCGGCCCCGTGCTGTTCGAGGGCAAACGCGATGACGGCTCCCTGATCGTCGGCGCGGCCCATGCCGGATGGCGCGGAGCGGTAGCGGGGATTCTGGAAGCCACGGCAGATTCCATGCGGGCCTGGGGAGCAGTCTCCTTACGCGCCTGTGTCGGCCCCTGCATCGCCCGGAACAGCTATGAGGTGGGGGCGGATCTGCGGGCTGCCCTGCTGGCAGCCGATCCGGACGGCAATCTCTACCTGCATGACGGACGGGATGCGGAACACTGGCAATTCGATCTGGCGGGTTACTGCCTGCATCGTCTGACCCGGAACGGAATCGAGGCCGAGGCTCTGTTGATCGATACTCTGACGGATGCCGAACGCTTCTATAGTCATCGCCGCCGCACCCTCGCCGGTGGCGGTGCCATCGGCCACCAGGTCTCCGCGATTCTTTGCCCGCAACCCGGCGCAGCCTGACCAGCCAGAGACACCCGTCAGGGACACCTGCCAGCGACAATCGGGAAAACATTCATGATCCGCCTTCCCTTCTGCCTGAGCCGCTTCACTCTCATGCTTACCTGCCTGAGCGGTCTGCTCGGCCTGTCCGGCTGCGGCGATCTGCCACGCCCTTTCATGGGGCATCCCGGTCAGACCGCCATGAAGCTCGCCGCGCCACCACCTGCGCGTCTGGCAGTGCCCACGCCCGGCAACGCATTGCTGGATGACGATTCCAGCAAGCTGTTTGCGACCTCCATTGCCCATGCTCTGGATGACCACACCGTGCCTGCCGTGGCCGGGCCTGTGAAAAAAGGCGACTGGTGGCTGGGAATCACCGCCACCACGCAGGGCAACACTGTCGTGCCTCATTACGAAGTCTTTGACCCGACCGGAAAATCACACGGCAAGGCTGATGGTCAGTCCATGCCCGCCTCAGTCTGGGCCGCCGGAGACCGCCCGATGCTGAAACAGGAGGCCCTGACCTCCGCCGACAAAATCTCCGATCTGCTGAACGACGTCGATGCGGCCATGAAACAGAGCGATCCGAACAGCCTGTTCAACCGTCCGGCCCGGGTCGCCGTGCTGGACGGGATCGGCGCACCGGGCGATGGCAATATGGCGCTCTCCATGCAGATGAAGCTGGCGCTGCCCAAAATCGGGATCACTATCGCCAGTGACGAATCGGCCCAGACCGCGCCCGCCGATTTTACCGTGCAACCACGCGTCAGAACCGCACCGGGCGCCAATGGATCGGAGCGGATTGAAATTCAGTGGATCGTCACCGATGGCAGCGGCCAGGAAAGCGGTCGCACCATCCAGATCAACGAGATCCCCCCCGGCACGCTGGACCTGCACTGGGGCGACGTCGCCTATGTCGCGTCTACCGAGGCCGCAGGCGGTATCAAGCAGGTGATCCAGAATGCCACCGGCCTCAACCGGGCCAAGGTCGCCGCCGGAAAAACCGCAGACAAACCGGCCGGAACCGCATCCTCCACCGCTTTGTCCGCCCCGCCGGATGCCTTGCAAAAGGCCCCTGTTTCGCCACGATCCCCTTTGCCATGAGGGTGAAAACATCATCGAAACAACCCGCATGGCGGATTTGCTGCACAGGATGGTTGGACACGGTTCCGACACATTGGTAGAAGGCGCGCGCCGTCGGGCATCCGGGCCGCAACGACGGTTAAGACGCGGGATCTGAAAATCATGAAGATTGTGGCTTGCAACAGCAACCGTCCACTGGCCGAGGCGGTCGCGGCAGCCCTCAACCTGCCCCTGACGAAAGCCTCCGTCAGGCGCTTCGCGGATATGGAAGTGTTCGTGGAAATCCACGAGAACGTCCGCGGTGAGGATGTGTTCGTCATTCAGTCGACCTCCTATCCCGCCAATGACAATCTGATGGAGCTGCTGATCACGCTGGATGCGCTGCGGCGTGGGTCGGCCCGGCGTGTCACGGCGGTGATCCCGTATTTCGGTTATGCCCGGCAGGATCGTAAGTCCGGCCCCCGCACCCCGATCAGCGCCAAGCTGGTCGCCAACCTCATCACCGAAGCCGGCGCCAACCGTGTGCTGACCATGGATCTGCATGCCGGCCAGATTCAGGGTTTCTTCGATATTCCGGTGGATAATCTCTATGCCGCCCCGCTTTTCGCCCGCGACATTGCGGAGCGTTTTCACGGGCGTGATATCATGATCGTCTCCCCCGATGTCGGCGGCGTGCTGCGCGCCCGCGCCATCGCCACGCGCCTGAACACCGACCTCGCCATTATCGACAAGCGTCGTGAGCGGGCGGGCGTGTCCGAGGTGATGAACGTGATCGGCGATGTCGAAGGACGCGACTGCATCCTGATCGACGATATTTGCGACTCGGGCGGAACACTCTGCAATGCCGCCGCGGCCCTGATCGCCAATGGTGCAGCCTCCGCCAGTGTCTATACCACGCATGGCGTGCTGTCAGGCGGTGCGGTCGCCCGTATCGCCTCCAGCCCCATCAGCATGATGACCATCACCGACAGCATTCTGGCCACCGAAGCGGTCAGACTGGCCCAGAATGTCCGTCAGCTGACCATTGCCCCGCTTCTGGCCGAAGCGATGCGCCGCATCAGCGACGAAAGCTCTGTCAGCTCTCTCTTCGATTGAAGCCGGGGCTATCATGGGCCTTCCCCCCGCCTCCGCCAGCCGCATGCCACCCCCGCAGGGTCCGGAACTGGCAGCTGTGCCGTTCTGGTTCCTGCGCCATGGCGAAACGGACTGGAACACGCTCAATCTGGCGCAGGGTGTCACGGACGTGAAACTCAACGCCGCCGGACTGGCTCAGGCGCGCCTTGCGGCGGAGCGTCTGCGAGGGCGCGGCATTCGCACGCTGGTCAGCTCTCCGCTGTCCCGGGCCCGCGACACGGCGGAACTGGTCAGTCAGCATATCGGGGTACCGGTGCAGATTGATCCCAAGCTGCGTGAATGCGCTTTCGGAGAACGCGAAGGCCAGCCGATGAGCGAATGGTTCGACGCCTGGGTGCGTGGCGAATCGACCCCGGCCGGCGCGGAAAGCTTCAGTGATCTGAAGCGCCGGGCTGCCGTGGCAGTGGGCAATGCGCTGCAACTGCCGGGACCCGTGCTGATCATCGCCCATGGCGCCCTGTTTCGTGCGGTACGTGCACTGATGGGCATGCCGCCGAATGTCCGCACCCCCAATGCCCTGCCTTATCTGTGCCGCCCCCCCACCGGCAGCGACCGGCCCTGGACCCTGATGCCCGCCACCTGAGCATCAGTGAACCCGTTTCTTGCAGAACAGGCAGGAAACAGAAGCGTGTTGCCGGAACGGATACGATTCGCTAAACCGCGCCCCACGCCGGCACCCCTGGAGGCCGGCGTTTAACGTTTTTGCTTAGGAGCATTTCCATGGCCACTTTCACACAGATCGAGGCCGAGGCACGCTCGCGAGCCGGTAAGGGGGCGGCGCGGGCGACTCGGCGTGAGGGTAAGGTTCCGGCCGTTATCTACGGTGCGCGCCAGACCCCGGACCTGATCAAGCTCGACCCCCGTATCATTCATCGCGAGCTGAATCGCGGTGGCTGGCGGTCCCGCCTCTACGAAATCAACGTCGATGGTGCCTCCACCCGCGCCCTGATCCGCGACGTGCAGTTCCATCCGGTCACCGATGCTCCGGAGCATGTGGACTTCCAGCGCCTTGCCGCCGGTGAGCCGGTACGCGTGGCCGTGGCCGTGCAGTTCCAGAACGAAGCCACCAGCCCGGGCCTGAAGCGCGGTGGCGTGCTGAACATCGTTCGTCACACTGTGGAAGTGCTGTGCGACCCCGATCACGTGCCGGAGCATTTCGAAGCCGATCTCGGCACGCTGGATATCGGCGACAACATCCGCTGGTCCGATCTGAAGGGGACCGGCGAAGCGAAGCCGACCATTCTGGACCGCGACTTCGTCGTTGCCACCGTCGCACCGCCGACCACCATCGCCGAAGCGGCCGCCCCGGCTGCTGAAGCAGCGGCACCCGCCAAGGCTCCGGCCAAAGGCGCCAAGAAGTAACGAGGCCGTATCGTGCCGTCCTTGCTGCTCTGGACCGGGTTGGGGAATCCCGAACCCGGTATGGCGCTTCAGCGGCACAATATCGGCTTCATGGCCGTCGATGCCATCGCGCAGCGCCATGGGTTCACCCCATGGCGCAACCGATTCAAAGGGCTGACGGCGGAAGGAACCCTTGCCGGGCGCAAGATCATCCTGCTGAAGCCGATGACCTACATGAACGCCTCCGGCGAAAGCGTTCAGCCTGCCACCGCGTTTTTCAAACTGCCTCCCGAAGCGGTCAGCGCCTTTCACGATGAGCTTGATCTTGCCCCCGGCAAGGTGCGGGTCAAACGGGGCGGGGGTGCCGCCGGGCATAACGGCCTGCGCAGCATGGACCGGATGCTTGGGACACCGGAATATTGGCGGGTTCGCCTCGGGATCGGCCATCCAGGCAGCAAGGAGCGGGTGCACGGCCATGTGCTGGGCAATTTCGCCAAAAGCGATCAGGAATGGCTCGGTCCCCTGCTGGAGGCCGTCGCCGATGCCGCACCGCTTCTGGCAGAAGGCCGCGCCGAGGATTTCATGACGCGCATTGCCCTGCTGACCCATCGCCAATGAGTTTCCCGCCTGCATGCAGGCGCCTTATCCGAAGGTTAAGACCCCATGGGATTTAATTGCGGCATCGTTGGCCTGCCCAATGTCGGTAAATCCACCCTGTTCAATGCGCTGACCGCTACCGTTGCGGCACAGGCGGCGAACTATCCATTCTGCACCATTGAGCCGAATGTAGGCCGGGTCGCCGTGCCCGATCCGCGCATGGAAAAGCTGGCAACCGCGGCGAAATCCCAGAAAATCGTGCCGACCAGCCTGGAATTCGTGGACATTGCCGGTCTGGTGCGCGGTGCCTCGCGCGGCGAAGGTCTGGGCAACCAGTTCCTGGGCAATATCCGCGAGGTGGATGCCATCATCCACGTGCTGCGCTGCTTCGAAGATGACGACATCACGCATGTCGAAGGCAGTGTCGATCCGGTGCGCGATGCGGAAACCGTCGAGACCGAGCTGATGCTGGCCGATCTGGAAAGTCTGGAGAAGCGCGTGCCGCTGCTTCAGAAAAAAGCCCGCGGCAACGACAAGGAAGCCGCAGCCCAGCTGGAACTGATCGAACCGATCATCACCGCGCTGCAAGCCGGTCAGCCTGCCCGCACCGCCATCCCGGCGGATCAGCGTGTCGCCGCATCCCGCCTGCAACTGATGACGTCAAAGCCCGTGCTGTATGTCGCCAATGTCGAGGAGGCCTCAGCCGCCAGCGGCAATGCGATTTCCGCCCGTGTCGCAGACCTGGCCGCCCGGCAGGGAACACGCTCCGTGGTCATCTCCGCCGCGATCGAGGCCGAGGTCAGCCAACTGGGCGATGAGGACCGCGCCGAATTTCTCGCCGGTCTCGGTCTGGTGGATAGCGGTCTGGATCGCGTCATCCGCGCCGGATACGATCTGCTGGGTCTGCTGACCTATTTCACCTGCGGCCCGAAAGAAACCCGCGCCTGGACTATCGAGCAGGGCACCCGTGCCCCTCAGGCCGCCGGTGTCATCCATGGCGATTTCGAACGCGGATTCATCGCCGCCGAAGTAATCGGCTACGATGATTACATCACGCTGGGTGGCGAAGCCGGGGCCAAGGAAGCCGGCAAGGCCCGCGTCGAAGGCAAGGACTATATCGTGAAGGATGGCGACGTCATTCTGTTCCGCTTCAACGTATGAGCGGGACCGTCTGATCCTGCCCTGATAACGGCCCGGATGCGCGCCAGTGGATTTCCACTTGGGAAAATCCGGGCCGTCGCCATATCCTTCCCGGATAATGATAACAATGACGGCCGGGAAACGATTCAATGCGCACAAGATACCTGCTGATGGGCATGCTGCTGACAGCTGTCCATCTCCCCTCCATGGCACAGGCAGCAGAGGATGAGGACGATCCGGCCCGTCAGCATCGCTGGGCCGATCTGAAACAGGCGGTGTTTGCGCAGCGCCCTGTTGCGGTCGAGCCTGCCTCCGAGCATCTGATCGGGCTTGAGGCGCCCGTGCGCGCCCTGGATGCGGCACTGGTGCCCGTCACGGTCACGGTGTCTGATCCCTCGGCGAAGGGGATTTATCTGCTGATTGATGACAATCCCTCTCCTTTGGCCGCGCATGTCGTGTTCGGCCCCGCCATCGATCCACGCAGCATGAGCTTCCGGGTGCGGGTGAACACCTACACCTTTATCCATGCCGTGCTGGAACGGGATGACGGCTCTCTGATTGAAACCGCGCGCTTCGTCAAAGCCTCCGGCGGCTGCTCTGCTCCGGCCGGCAGCGACGCCGAGGAAGCGTTGCAGAATATCGGCAAGATGAAGCTGAAACTGGCCGGAAAGGACTCCCCTCTGGCCTCCCCTCTGGCCGCCACGCTGATGATCCGGCATCCGAATTTCAACGGTATGCAGATGGACCCGCTCACACAGGCCTACACACCCGCGCATTACGTCCAGAAAATCAAGACGACCTATGATGGCAAGCTGGTTTTCAGCCTCGATACGGATATCTCCATGGCGTCCGACCCGGTGCTTGGCTTCTTCCTGCGCACTGAATCCGGAAATGACCACACCCTGACTGTCAGCGTTCGCGACAATCAGGATGAGCACTGGGAAAAAACCTTCCCTGTTATCGCACCCGGCCCGGCACCGGATGCGAAACTGCAAGCCAAACCCGGTGGTTAATGATCCGGGCTGTTGAAAAACGGCCCTGCTACGTTCCGGTCCGTCTGTCACGCAAACGATGCTGATATGGGGCGGACTGGAGTGACTGTCGTCACCTCAATGAAGTATCCGCCTTTAGCCTGGAAATAGAAGCACCAGGCGCCATGCGCATCATGCGGCCTCTGGGTTTCCCAGCCATCATCACGCAGGCGCTCATAGAGTGCATCCACAGCTTCACGGGTTTCCTGGATGAAACCGATATGCAGGATGTCCAGCTGTCTGGGATAAGCGAACCCATCAAGCTTCGTCTCGAAGTGATTGACGATCAGCACCAGCCCGTCATCATCCTGCATGATCGCCATCTTGCTGCCACGCACGACAAGCGTGCGCAGCCCGAAATACCGCTCGAACATCACCCGATCGGCTTCAGTGTCATGACTATAGAGATTGATATGATTCAGCTTCATGGTTGTGCCTTTCCGTTTGAAAAACGGACACCGATCAACCAGAGCCTTGAACGACCATGACCGATCACCTGCATGGAGTGCGCCTCCATACTGTGTCCGGCCAAGGCCAAGAGCGGTGTCACCCACTCAAGCGTGACTGTCTCCGGAGAGACCGCAGGTTGTCACCATACCTGCATCGCTGTCTTTTTAGGCGATCTGATATTGAGATGAGGGGTGGATCGCGTCAAGCGGCCCTTGCCACACCCGACTGTTGAGGGGGGGAATCGTTCTCATTCCGTGTAGGCACAACGGACGGCACCAGTCTGATGAACGGTCGCATCCGCATAACGAAAACTGGTTTCCGCCTCGATCACGGCTCCGCCACCCTGAGCCTTGAACTGCTTCAGAGCGGGGCAGTTGGCCTGCGTGACAGGGCGGTCCGTGACCACCCATAAAGTCACGTCCGTTTTGCCGTATCGCGGCTGATCCTGCGTCGCCCCGCTATACAAACGCTTACGACTGGCCATGTCATAGATGCTGAAGCCTCGCATCGCCGAGGTGCCGCTGTCGATGAACAGATAGGGTTCGATCACCTTCTGAACGTAATCCGCATCATCCCGCCCGCTGACGATCCAGTCCCCCGTTTTTTTATCAAACCGGCAAGGCCCCGTGATCCGGCCGCGCACCACAATATCCTGTCCGACCTCTGCCGTCCGGTCCCGTGCAATGACCCTGTGCCGATTCGTATCGAAACAGACCGGCTTTGCCACCGGATCGGGGTTGTTATCCGAGGCTGAAGCGAAAACGGGATTCAGCACACCGGCCGCAACCATCAAAACTGCCGCCTGAAAGACACAGTGAAACAAGGTTCTCGCTGTCATGATGCCACATCATCCCGAAAAGAGATTTTCATTCATCCCGCATGTCCACACACAGATTATAGTCGGTCAGAATACATCGCCGGAACATTCCGGCCCGATCTGCATGCTCGCGACCAGAGCCATCAGCACGGGCGAAGAATGAACCGCAAGACTGCTTCAAGGCAATGGAATGACGCTCACGATGCCACGCCTCATGACGGCCTTGATATGCGCCTGCACTCTCAGCCTTGCCTCCTATCCTGCCCATGCGGTGCCACAGAACCCGGATGAGTGGGCCAAAAATATGGAAGCGGCTTTTCGCACCGGCAAGCTGATAACCATCGGCAAGCTGATGGATCAGGCCGTCGATGACCATGATCCCGGGGAAGCCAAACGAGCGCACCAGATCATCGCTGAGAATATCCGCATGATGACCGAAAGCTTCGGCAAGGAGGGGCCAGGCTGCGCCGAATTGTTTGATACCCGTCGCATCGGCAGTTTTTTCCGCCGCTATGATTTCGCAGTGTGCAACGGTACCGAGCGTATCTTCTTCCGTTTCGATCTGGTACGGCGGGAGAAGCTGGGCTGGCTGTTACGTTCTTGGCAAGCCAGCGAGAATCTCGATAAAATCGTCAATGCGCCTCTGCCCGGTAATGCCAATTACGACCGGGAATAATCCCCCCGTCCTGTATCAGGGCTTCTCAAAAGGGGCGCTGATGATCAACTGCACGTCATCGCCCACCATATCCAGATAGCGCGATATCCCGAATGCGGAACGACGGATATTACCCCGTGCCTCGAAGCCGATCGTGTATCGGCCCGACAGCGGATTGATCCCGCCACCATTGAAGTGCACCGTCAGCGTCACGGGATGTGTGATGCCATGCAGGGTCAGGTCGCCGGTCATTTCCCCGCTCTCCGGTCCTGTGGCGCGGGCGGAGGTAGAGCGGAACGTTGCCACCGGCCAGCGCTGCGCATCGAACCATTCCGCACCGACCAGAGTCTGGTTCAAAACCGGGCTGGTCGTGGACAGGCTGGAGACTGGCACCGTTATCTCCAGATGACTGGCCTCCGGATGGGCGGGCACGAAATCCAGCCAGCCGGAAGCCTCACCGAACCGTCCATAATAGGTGCTGAACCCCATATGCGAGAGTGCGAACTCAATCTGCGTATGGGATGGCTCCAGCATATAACGCGCAGCCGGCACCTGAGCCGGATTCCTTGTGGCCATCATCTGGGCCTGCGCCACCATCGGCGCTGCGACAGCAAGCCAGGACGCGGCCCCCACCAGCACCAACCCGCATCGCCACCATGGAGTCCTGTCTTCTTTCACCTCTTTCCCCTCTCTGCATCACGGCCCGGCTTGCATCCCGACCAATCAGGCCGCACATGAGATTCCATGCTGCATCTCATGAAGCTGGCGGTCGGTGTCGAGTCTCCTGCGCATCTTGCCGCTCTACAGGCTGAACGCGCCAGAGAGCGGCCGGGATCACAGGGCGGGGAATTATGGCATCTGACCCGCCAGACTCCGCGTCAGGGCGAGGCCCTGCTGAAGGGCGGCTCGCTTTACTGGGTGATTGGCCGATTACTGTCCGTGCGCCAGCCTATTACCGGGCTCAGTGAGCAGCATAAACCGGATGGCACGCCGTGCTGTGCCATTCATCTGGCACCCGACCTGATTCCCGTCTCGGCGCGTGTGATCAAGCCCTTTCAGGGCTGGCGCTACCTCAAGCCTGAAGATGCCCCACCTGATCTGACCCGTGCCGTCAACCATGACGATATTGCCCGTCTGCCTGAACCCTTGCGGCGGAAATTGCAGGCGTTGAGCCTGATCTGAACCACAGACAGGTTACCCGCTGTGGCACTGCCCGTCCGGCTGCCCCTTACGGCAGCCGCAAGGGGCAGCCTTTTGGGTGGGACAATTTGTCCATGCCAGACAGCAAAACGGGCGCTCATTGTCCTGAATTAGGACTTGCGCGCCCGCTTGGCAGCTTTTATGTTGCAGTGCAGCAGCCGTTGGGTGGCTGTCTATTGGATGTTTCTTCCCCAAACTTGGCAGTGTCATAGGTATGTCCTATTGGCGCTGCCGAATTTTCTTTAGACCTGTGTGCCCTGCCATGCAACAGGCAATTTTTCCGTTGTTTGCCCTTGCACCATCCGCCGTGGTCTGATTCATCTGATATCATGAAACAGCAGGCGATCACGCCGCCCGCGCCTTGTACGGATGACTCTGCCAGTCCCACATTTTCTGGCGGACGTGTCCGTGCCAAAGCGGGCAGGCCATCGAAAAAAAAAACCTCTTCACCCTCGCTCCGGCCGGTCTGGCCCAGTCCTGCTTCTGCCGAGGATCGGCATCGGCTGTATTGTGGGGATTGCCTGACCGTTCTGCCTTTTCTGGCAGAGGGCAGCGTGGATGTGATTGTCACGTCCCCCCCCTATAATCTCGATCTCGGCTATGCCAGCTATCTCGATAGCAGGGGGGAAGAAGAGTATCTCGACTGGATGACGCAGGTTGCTACCGCGCTCAAAAGGGTGCTGGCACCGGGCGGTTCGTTTTTCCTCAATGTTTCCGGCTCGCCTTCCCGCCCGTGGCTGCCGTTCGAGCTGATCGTGCGGCTGCGCACCTTGTTCGTGTTGCAGAACCATATTGTCTGGATCAAATCCGTGGCGACCCCCGCCGTCTCGGTCGGGCATTACAAGCCGGTGAACGGCAAGCGTTTCCTCAACCATGCCCAGGAGCACATCTTCCATCTCACCCACAAAGGAGATGTGAAGCTGGACCGGCTTGCCGTCGGGGTGCCTTATAAGGACAAGTCGAATATTGTCCGCCGCGGCCATGCCCAGGATCTGCGATGCCGCGGCAATACCTGGTTCATTCCTTATGAGACCGTACGCAGCAAAAGCCAGAAATTCCTGCATCCCGGCACGTTTCCGGTGACATTGCCGCGCTGGTGCATACGGCTGCATGGTGTGGCCGATGCGCTGGTGCTGGATCCGTTCATGGGCACCGGCACCACCGGCGTTGCCGCACAGGCTGAAGGCGCGCGCAGCATCGGCATCGAGCTTGACCAAGGCTATATCAGCATTGCCGCAAACCGCATGATGGAAGCAGAAGGCAGCTGACAGCCTCTCTTTTCTCACGATCCGTCCCTCCCCCAGGCAGGAAGCGAGACCATGCCTCAACCCTCGACCGCCCGCCTGAAGACAGAACCGCGCGTCGCCCTGTTCGTCACCTGTCTGGTCGATCTCTATCGGCCCAGCGTCGCTTTTTCCGCGATCAAGCTGCTGGAGCAGGCCGGATGCAAGGTTTCCGTTCCGCGTGGACAGACCTGCTGCGGCCAGCCCGCTTTCAATACCGGAGACCGTGTGACGGCCAAAGCACTGGCGCGCGATATTCTGGCCAGTTTTCAGGGATATGATTACGTCGTCATTCCATCAGGCTCCTGCGGGGGGATGCTGCGTCATCAATTGCCCGATCTTCTGGCGGATGACCCTGCTCTGGCGCCTCTGGCTGCTGATCTGGCCAGACGCTGTCATGAACTGGTCAGTTTCCTGACCGACATACGCGGCGTGACGACGACCCCCGCCCCTTCACCGGGCCGTGTCACCTATCACGACAGCTGCGCCGGATTGCGGGAGCTGGGGATCAAGCAACAACCCCGCGATCTGCTGCGCGCCATGGATGCGGAGATCGTCGAAATGGAGGCCCCGGAAACATGCTGCGGCTTCGGCGGTACGTTCTGCGTCAAATATCCGGAGATCTCGACCCGCATGGCCCGCGACAAGGTGGCGGACATCGTGGCTACAGGGGCAGACATGATTCTGGCCGGAGATATGGGCTGCCTGCTGAACATGGCCGGCACGCTGCTGCGCGAAGGATCAACGGTGCAGGTCCGCCACGTAGCGGAGGTTCTGGCCGGCCCCACTGGCCCCGCAATCGGTCAGCCCACCGACAAATGACCGTCACAGCCAGTCCAACGCCGGTTTCAAGGGGCCAGTGACCCGCGACAAAATGATGACAGGGCTACCGTTGACACCTATTGTGAACGAACAACCTTCACATTAGTTTCATCTTAACCTCGGGATACGCAATTTTTATTATGTCCATGCCTGCTGCACGGATGGAGACCTTCAACATGGACGGACATGCCGCCTCTTTCCGGCTCAGCCATGAGAGAACAGACATCCATGCGCGTTACTTTGACGATTTCCAGCTGGGAGAGCGTTTTATTCTGCCTCCGATTGCGCTGACCCGCTCCCTGATCGACTCTTTCCGCGCCATCAGCGGCGAGACTCATCCCCTGCATCATGATCCGGTCTGGTGTCGGGAGAACGGGCATCCCGGCGTGCTGGTGCATGGATTTCAGGTTCTGGCAGTCACCACGGCGGGCGCATCACCGTTTCATGCCATGGTGGAAAACAGCCTGCTGGGTCTGGTCGAACAAAGCAGCCGCTTCATCCGTCCCGTCTATGCCGGGGATACACTCCATCCGGTGCTGCAAATCGTGGAACTGACCCCCAATACGTCTACCGGGATACTTGTCTTGCGCAGCACCGTGCATAACCAGCGCCGGGAACTGGTTCTGGAAGGCTCCCAGCGCTATCTTCTGCGCATGCGTGACCGTTTGCAGCCGGACGATAATCAGGCATAACGCCAGCATCCCCAGGCTGCTCCGGTTGTTTCGCGTGACAATCTTCCGCCGGGAGAAACGCGAAGGCAGCGCAGGAGGACAGCCAGATGCAGGCCCGCTCGGCCATCTTCAAGGATAATGCGGCCTCTGCCCTTGCTGATCAGCGGTTGCAACAGGCGCTGAAACAGGTACGCCCGCGCTTTACCGGTGGGCGCGCCCGGGCCAGGGAAGCGCTGCCCGAATTCGAAACGCTGCGCAACACGGCCCGCGATATCCGCAATCATACGCTGACGAATCTGGATTTTTATCTGGAACGCTATGCCGCACAGGTCGGGGCATCGGGCGGCCATGTGCATTGGGCACCCACCGCCGAGGATGCCTGCCGGACCATTCTGGATATCTGCCGCCGTGTGGGTGCCCGGCGCGTGGTCAAGGGCAAGTCGATGGTCAGCGAGGAAATCGCCCTGAACGATTTTCTTCAGCAGGACGGGTTGTCGGTCGTAGAAACCGATCTGGGCGAATATGTGCTGCAACTGGCCGATGAAGCCCCCAGCCATATCGTTGCCCCCGCCTTTCACCTGAACCGCGATGACTGGGAAAACCGGTTCCGTGAAGCCCATCAGCATCTCCCCGCCGATCGGGCCTTTGAGAGCCGGCAGGACATCATGCGCGAAGCCCGCACCGTGCTGCGGCGCCGGTTTCTGGAGGCGGATGTCGGCATCACCGGGGCCAATTTTCTGATTGCCGAGACCGGCAGTTCCGTCATCGTCACTAATGAAGGCAATGGCGATCTCAGCCAGACACTGCCGCGTGTCCATATCGTGCTGACCGGCATCGAGAAAGTCGTGCCGACGCTGGAGGACACGATGACGCTGCTGCGGCTGCTTGGCCGTTCCGCCACCGGTCAGGATCTGACGGCCTATACCAGTTTCTCTACCGGCGCGCGCCGGCCCGGCGATCTGGACGGGCCGGAAGAATATCATGTCGTGCTGCTGGATAACGGCCGTAGCGCCATGATCGGAACCGAATTTCAGGACATGCTGCGCTGCATACGCTGTGCCGCCTGCATGAATCACTGTCCGGTGTTCGGGGCAGTTGGCGGGCATGCTTATGGCTGGGTCTATCCCGGACCGATGGGCAGCGTTCTGACGCCCGGGCTGATCGGCATCGAACAGGCCGCCCTGCTGCCGAATGCCAGCACGTTCTGCGGCGCCTGCGAATCCGTCTGCCCCGTCAAAATTCCTCTGCCGGGCCTGATGCGGCACTGGCGTGAAAGAGAATTCGAGCGCCATCTGACCCCTTCAGCTTCACGTCGCGGTCTGGCCATCTGGGCTTTTCTGGCCCGCCACCCCGCTTTGTATCGCCTGACGACCGGTCTGGCTGCCCGGCTGCTGTCCCTGGCCGGAAGACGCAGCGGGCGGTTCCGGCGTCTGCCGCTGGCCTCCGGCTGGACCGGCGGACGTGATATGCCTGCCCCGGAAGGGACCAGCTTTTTTACCCAATGGGCTGCCTACCAAAGAAAGACCCGGAAAAGGGCGGTGTCATGAGCGCGGGCGCATCAGGAAGTCTTTCCGGAAAGGAGATCATCCTTGCCACGATCCGGCGCGGTCTGCGGCGCGGAGTATTGCCACCGGATCAGGCTGCCATGCTGGACTCCCGGCTGGCGGCACATCCGCGCCACACCATCCCCGAACGCGCACGGAAACCAGCCGCAGAGCGCAGGACCGATTTCATCACGCGGGTACAGAAAGAATTCGGCACCGTCGAGGAAGTCGCCTCCCTCAGAGACATTCCTGCCGCCATCGCCCGTTATCTGGCTTCACGCGGCCTTCCCGCTGCCGTGACGGTCGCGCCTCATCCTGCCCTGCACAGCCTCGACTGGTCAGCGGCAGGTCTGGAGACGGGATGGGGCCGCGTTCATGGAACGGAAACTGTCTCGGTCCAGTATGCCTTTGCCGGGATCTCCGAAACCGGTACCCTGATGATGCCCTCCGGGCCGGAGCGCCCGGTCACGCTCAACGTGCTGACGGAAACCGCCATTGCCGTCCTGCCGGTGGAACGCATTGTGGGCGCTTACGAAGATGCATGGGATCTGCTGCGCAGGGAGATCGGAGCCATGCCACGCTCCGTCATGCTGATCACAGGCCCATCCCGCTCCGCCGATATAGAACAGCAACTGGAGCTGGGCGCCCACGGCCCTCGTGACATCCATATCATCCTGTTCAGCCAGCATACCCCATCCGCGCCGCATGGCTAAACGGCCTTACAACGTTCCTCCGGTCACGCCCGGCAAGGCGCTGACCAGGCCCGGACCTCCTTCCCGTCGCTCCGCACGGAAACTGAGCGAGGCCGAGCGCACGGAATGGACACGCTATACCGTGGCCGTGATTCCGCTGCACGGCAAAGCCGGACATGGGGAGAATGCGATTCCTCCTGCAGCGGCCATCACAGACTCTCCGATACACAGCGCCAGGCACGGCCCCGTTGCCGCTCCATCCTTCCGCCAGACTGAATCCGGGGCCGGGGCACCCACCTTCGCCCAGCTTTTTCCTCTGCCAGCCGGGGCGCAGCCTCCGGGGGTGGACACCGGCACATGGAACCGGTTCCGCAACGGGCGACTGGGCGCAACCCGGACGCTGGATCTGCACGGGCATACCCTGCAACACGCCTATCATACGTTCGAGGCGATGCTGCTGCGCGCCCATACGGACGGGCTGCGCTGCATTGAGGTCATTACCGGGCGTGGCCGGACCGGATCAGGTGAAACCGTCGGGGCGATCCGGCGGGAGCTTCCCCTCTGGATCAATCTCCCGCATCTGCGTCCCCTGGTGCTGGGCATAACCTATCCCCACGCCGCCAATACCGGATCAGTGCGCATCCTGCTGCGTAAGCAGAAATGATTAACCGGCTTATTGTGCTGCCCCGATCAAGACGTTTTAAATTGACCGTCGTCATGATACCCGCGTGAATGCATTATCCAGCCATGGGCAGCGCTGATCCTGGGCATAAGTGCGTGTGTGGTTTTGCTTTTTCCGCCGGCCAGGCCTGAGCTTCATTCAGGCCCGGTCATCGTATTTGAAAAGAATGGATGCCCATGTGCCTGCCTGAATCTTCCTCCGGCTGCGACGATTCAGCCCCGGTTCTTTTTCCCGATGCGGCCCCCGGAGAAATCATTACTTATCTGCGCGCCATGGACTGGGACGCATCCCTGATCGGTCCCCCCGAAAACTGGTCCGAACCGTTTCGGAATGCGGTTGCGCTCATGCTCAATGCCAAAGCACAGATCGCCATGTTCTGCGGACCGGAGCTGGTCGCGCTTTACAACGATGCCTACGCGCCTGCCATCGGGGGTCACCATCCGGGTGCGCTCGGTCGCCCGGCACAGGAAAACTGGCAGGAAATCTGGGATGTGCTGGAACCACTGCTCCGCTCGGTTATGGAGACCGGCCAGACGGTGTATGGCCAGAACTATCCGTTCAGGGTCAACCGGCACGGGTACATGGAAGAAGTTTTCTTCGATATTTCCTACAGCCCCGTTCATGGTCCGGATGGAACGGTGGAAGCCGTTTTCTGCATTGTTGCCGACCGCACCCAACGGGTCATTGATGATCGTCGTCTGCGCACCCTACAGGCGATCAGCCTGAATATTCTCAGCAACACGGTTGAAAACTGTGCGACCTCGGCGCTGGATATTCTGGCGCGCGAAAGCACACAGGATATACCGCATGCCGCTCTCTATATCCGCAGGGAAGCCCCCGAGCGGCTGGATTGCATCGGCTGGTACGGTGCACAGCCTGCAACGCTGAGTATTCCCCTTGTACAGCATACCCTCCCGGCAGCGGAGGATGTTGCCACTTCAGAGTCCTGGAAAAACCTGATCAGGGCGGCTCTGGACAGCGGGAATGCCGTCTATGGTCCGTCACGGGCACTGTTTCCCACTCTGCCGGCTTTGAGTGCGGAACGGATGGCCATTCTTCCGCTTCAGGTGACGCACCATATCGCCGGTGTGCTGATTGTGGGTAAAAGCAGGCTCTATCCACCGGATGCGGAGTATTATCGCTTTTTCCAGCTCGTGGCCAATCTGGTCTCCACCGGCCTGACCACCGCCATTGCCCTGCGCGAGCAGCGGCACCGGGCCAAGATCCTGGAACAGAAAGTTGCCGCCGCCATCGCCGAGCGGGAAATTTCAGAAACCAGACTGCGGCAGGCCCAGAAAATGGAAATGATCGGTCGTCTGGCGGGTGGCGTTGCCCATGATTTCAACAATCTGCTTCAGGTGATCGGCAGCAATCTGGAACTGACCATCCTGCAACTGCCCGAAACATCAGCTGAACGCAGACGTCTGACCTCCGCGCTGGAGGCGATGCAGCGCGGCTCCCGTCTGGCCTCCCAGATGCTGGCATTCGGGCGGCGGCAGCCCCTGTCTCCCCAAGCGGTCAGCCCGTCGCGGCTGCTACAGACAGTGCAGGATATCCTGCTCCGCACTTTGGGGGCCGGGATTACACTGAGAATCCATACGGCTCCCGACTCATGGAATATTCGCGTTGATCGGGGACAGATCGAGGCAGCCATCCTGAACCTGACCCTGAATGCACGGGATGCAATGAAAGGCCATGGCAGCCTGACCATCACCACGGCCAACACTGTTGTGAAGCCCAGCCAGAACGGCTCGATTCTGGAAATACAGCCGGGGGATTATGTCACGCTGACCGTCACCGATACGGGGTGCGGCATGGCCCCCGATGTCATCACCCATGTGTTTGAGCCGTTCTTCACCACCAAATCCGAAGGTCAGGGCACCGGACTTGGCATGTCGATGGTATACGGCTTCGTCAAACAAAGCGGGGGCGATATCCGGATCGATTCCGCCCCGGGTCGCGGTACATCCATCAGCCTGATCCTGCCACGCGCCGATGAAGAAGACAGCCTGTCGGATACGCCCCTTCTGGCGCTGGATAATACCATGCTGGAAGGACACGAAACGATTCTTGTGGTCGAGGACGAAGACGCCGTACGGCAAAGCGTGCAGGAAACCCTCAGTCAGCTGGGTTACAACGTTCTCACCGCCCGCGATGCCGACGAAGCCCTTGCGATTCTTGACAGCACGATCCGGATTGATCTGGTGTTCACAGACATCATCATGCCGGGAACGATGCGAGGCACCGACCTTGCCGTCAGGATCAGACAGCTTCGGCCCGAAACCGCCATCCTGTTCACATCAGGATATACGGATAGCTCCGTTCATCGTGATGATGACAACCCGATTCAGTTACTGAACAAACCCTATTCACGCGATAAGCTGGCCCACAGCATCCGTGCCGCACTGATAACCGCACGTTCCACGCCGTCTTTTCCGCACACAGCTTCCCTCCAGACAGCCGGTGATGTCTTGTCCTCCAGCCATTCCCTTTCCTCAGCCTCACCGCAGCAACAATGGACCATTCTGGTGACCGAGGATGATCCGCTGATCCGTATGAACCTGATCGACCTGCTGGAGGAAGCGGGACATAGCCCGATCGAGGCGGAAAATGCCGAGGAAGCGCTGAGCTATCTAAAAACCCATTCACCCGACATTCTGTTCACCGATATAAGCCTGCCGGGCCTGTCCGGTGTTGAGCTGGCCTGTCTGGCACGTAAACGATATCCTTCTATCGGGATCATTTTTTCCAGCGGATACGCGGATGTTCCCGGCCTGCCGGCGGAGATGAAGCAAAACAGCTGCCTGTTGGGCAAACCCTTCACCTCCCATGAACTGGTTAAAACACTGCTGCAGGCCTGGGAAAACCGCCCGGCCCAAGGGACTGATCATGGGGGCTGATCAGGGATGACGCGGCCGCTCTATTCGGTTGACTTTGGCAGCAGCACATAAAGCCGTCCCTGCCGGTTCATCTGCCCTGCCACCGCCTTGGCCTGCGGGCCATAGCCAAAATAAATATCCGCCCGCGTCATCCCGCTAATGGCTGAACCGGTATCCTGTGCCACCATCAGGCGCTGAAGGGCGCTTTGGCCGCCCGGATCCGTGGTATCCACCCAGACCGGCGCGCCCAGCGGAACGATACGGCGATCCACCGCCACCGAACGTCCTGCACTAAGCGGCACCCCCAGCGTTCCCGGTGCCCCTTCATTGCCAGGCATTCCTGTCAGTTCACGGAAAAACACAAAGGATGGATTGGCATTCATGATCTCCTGCGCCTGATCGGGATGAGTGCGCAACCAGTCACGGATGGAGGCTTCCGAGACCTGATCCGCCGTCATCTCACCCCGTTCGATCAGCACTTTCCCGATCGGCACATAAGGACGGCCGTTTTTACCGGCATAGGTCACGCGTACCACATGTCCATCGGGCAAGCGCACCCTGCCTGATCCCTGAATCTGCAGAAAAAAAGCGTCAATCGGATCAGCCAGCCAGACAAGACCCAGACGCTGCTTTTTCAGGGCACCGGCCTCGATCTCCGCCCGTGTATAATAAGGTTCCAGCTGCCCACCGACCATACGGCCGCTCAGATACTTCCCGCCTGGATCTGCCGGATCCGGCATCGACACCAGATCATCAGGGCGGCGCAGCAGGGGCGTCCGGTAACGCCCGATCGGAGAACGGGAGCCTTCTACCTCCGGCTCATAATATCCCGTGAAAAGCGTGGGGGCAGAGGAGATGGCATAAGCCTGAAAATAACGCTGCACAAAGGCCCTTGCCGCTTGCTCATCTCCTTCGGGAACGGCTTGCACCGCCTTGCAGGCCGGGCGCCACTGTTCGGGCTGTCCACCCAGCCTGGCTGCCTGATCGGCGGCTCCCCCCAATGTCTGATCGTTCGGCAGGCTTAACAGCCGGTCGCATTCCCGGGCGAAAACGGCAACGCCACGGGCCACATGGTCTGTTTGCCAACCCGGCAAATCATCCAGTGCCACAGGCTGAAGCTGGCTGACACGGCCCGTTTGAGCACAGGCGGTCAGCACCACCATCAGAGACAACGCATACAGGGATTTTATCTGCATACTGCATAGTATGCATCATGTTGTATTCGAAAAAAACCCCTTAACCTTCTGAAAGGTCACATATTATATTGTCATTAACCTGTCTCAGGCATTGTCTGTGCCGGACAGACGCCAGGTCGGATCACGGCTGGCGAGATCCCGCTCAAACGTCCAGACATCGACAATTTCGGTCAGCCCTTCGACACCTTCGACCGGCTCCCCGGTGCGGTTAAGCATAACATTATGCTGATCACTGACAAAACGAATGGTCAAAGCGGCCTGCGTCTGCTCCAGCCGGGCATTTTCAATCCGGATATCCCTGATGGACTGGATCTCCGTCTGCTGCCGGGCCCCGTCCTGTTCGCGCGCATCAATGGCCTGACAGAAAATCGTAAACGTCGCCTCCGTCAGCAGGGGACGCAGCGCCTCACGCTCACCCTGCGCATAGGCCGTCACGATAACGCGAAATGCCTGCTCCGCATTATTCAGGAAGCGCACTGCATCAAAGCTGCGATCAACCTCCTTCATGCGCGCAAGCACCTGCCCGGTCGGGCTGGATGCATCAGGCAGGACATAAGTCCGCGCTTCAGCCACCGCGGCATCGGGCCGACGCAGGCGAACCGGCAAACCGGGTATCCGGTTACCGGTCTGGCCTTGATTCGCCGGCACCTCCGGGCGTTCAAACCCGACACGTCGCCCCAGCACACTGCGAAGACGCAGAACCAGAAAAACCGCTATCATCCCCAGCAACACCAGATCGACGGGAATATCGCCGTTCCTGATAGCCTCCATACCTGCCATCCAATCGCGCCATTAAAATACAAAAGACGGTTTCTGCTCATTCAGATAAGGGGGCAGGCCGCTCCACACAACCTTTGTATCTTCTGACTTCGTCCTTCCAGGCTTTCTTACCTGATCAGAAAACCGACTCTGGAGAGTCCATCGCCTGACCGGAAACAAAAGGTCCGTCAAAAAGAATTCTTCGTGTCAGCACGATCCCCGATTGCCGCGGCTGGCCGCGCAGGCCATACAGGACGCATGATTTTGCTGCGCCATGGACAGAGCGAGTTCAACCTTCACTTCACGGCCACACGCCAGGATCCGGGCATTCATGACCCTGTCCTGACCGAGGCAGGGCTGGCACAGGCTGAAGCCGCCGCCATGGCTCTTGCGGGGGAAGGCATCGAGCGCATCTTTGCGTCCCCCTATACCCGGACCCTGCAAACGGCACGGCCCATTGCGCAGAATCTGGGGCTGCCTTTGATCATCACGCCGCTGATCCGGGAACGCTACGCCTTTGCCTGTGATGTCGGTACCCCTGCCAGCCATCTGGCGAAGGACTGGCCCGAACATGATTTCTCTCAGCTTGATGAAATCTGGTGGCCCTCCTTAACGGAAAGCGAAGCGTCAATCCTCGCGCGGGCCGGACGTTTTCGGGCAGAAATGGCTGCCATCACAGGGTGGGAAAATACGCTTGTTGTCACCCATTGGGGTTTTATTCTGTCGATGACAGGGCAATCATTAACAAATGGTGAATGGATACGCTGCGATCCACGTCAGGCAGGACCAGATACAATTATCTGGTCGGCATAAACATGACTTTTGTTTAAGGCCGTCTTATGCTGGCGCCTGCTTTTTGAATGTGATATTGCTCTATTAATCATTTAAGAGCCTTGGAGATACCAGATGGCTGACATTGACGATACGACTGACGAGGACGTGCAGGACGAGGCCGTAACCGAAAACACCGCCAGCACTGGCCCGCAGGCAGGTCCGCCGCTCGTGGTCAATGTCCAGTATGTGAAAGATCTTTCTTTTGAAGTCCCGGGCGCACCGCAGATTTTCGCAGCCCTGCGTACGCAGCCGCAGGTTGATCTGAATCTGGATGTTCAGGTTCGCCGTCTGGAAGAACAGGCTCACATCTACGAAGTCGTCCTCGCCATCCGTGCAGAGGCCGTCGAGCGGGTTGAAGGCGAAGAAAAGGCCAATACCGTCTTCATCGCCGAGCTGTCCTATGGTGGCGTGTTCACGCTGAACGGTATCCCGGATGAAAGCATCGAACCGGTGCTGCTGGTCGAATGCCCCCGTCTGTTGTTCCCCTTCGCCCGCACGATCCTAGCGACCGTCACACGCGAAGGCGGTTTCCCGCCGGTCCAGCTTCAGCCGATCGACTTCGTCGCCCTGTGGCAGGCACGTCGTGCCCAGCAGCAGCAGGAAACGGTCGGGAACGCCTGATCTCAGGCTTCGGCATGATGTTGAACAGGAAACGGGCCTCGCGAGAGGCCCGTTTTTTGTTATGGGTTGATCTGGTCAGAGCGTGCAGGCAACAGCGGCCGTCGTCACCCCGCAGGCTGCGTCATGCGCATGATTGGCGGAAGCGATCATGATCAGGGCCGCCAGAACCAGACCGGACAGCATCAGGGCAGCGGCCCGGATTGGGGTGGGACAACGCATCAGAATGGATGTTTTCATGGAACGAGGACCTTCTCAGCGAGAAGCCGGCCCCGTGCCGGCCTTGCAAAGAGAATGTGATCCTTCTTACAGTATTAATCCAATCGATCCTTATCATAATGTCCATCGTTCATCGTAATCTATCCCGCCTTGATCTGAACCTCCTGACCGCCTTCGATGCGATCTATACCGAGCGCAGCGTGACCAAAGCTGCCGAATGCATCGGGGTCGGGCAATCGGCGATGAGTCATAATCTCGCCCGGCTGCGCGAAGCCTTGCAGGATGAATTATTCGTCCGCACCCCCTCCGGCATGGAGCCAACGCCCCGCGCCCGTGCGATTGCCGATACAGTCCGCAATCTGCTCTGGACTGTGCAGGACAAGCTGCTGACCACCCGCAGCTTCACCCCCGCCACGGCCGAGCGCATCTGGCGGATCGGACTGGCCGATAATATCGAGAGCCTGCTGATGCCGCCTTTGCTGGACATGATGCTGAAAGAGGCTCCCGGCATGCGTATCCAGGCGATCTTCACCGATGGTCTGCGCGTGCTGGAAGCACTGGATCGTGATGAGCTGGATATGGGCATCGGCGTTTTCCGCCATGGTGGCAACGTTCATAAACGGCGCAATTTCGCACCGGATTCCTATCTGTGCCTGTACGATCCAAAGCAGATTACGCTAGAGGGACCGATCACGCTGGACCAATATGCCTCCCTGCCGCATGTGCTGGTCAGCCTGCGCGGCATCTTCCATGGGGTGGCGGATGATGCGCTGTCCCTGCTGGGGCGGACGCGGACCATCGTGATGACCACACCGCATTTTCTCTCCGTGCCTTATGTGTTGCGGGGGGCGCCGGTTATTACGACCCTGCCGGGAACGCTGGCACGCTCGGCCGCCTCGGCACACGGGCTGTGCGTCAGCCCGTTGCCTTTTGAACTGGCACCGTTTCGCCTCTCGATGTTGTGGCACAGCTCCTATGACAATGATCCGGCCCATCGCTGGCTGCGCAATACGGTCGCCAGCCTGATGGACCAGATGCACACATGAGCCTCCGTCAGGACATCTCCTGTACCAGCCCCATCGCCTGCCGTTCGAACAGCCTGCGATACAGCCCGCCCTCTCGCTGGATCAGACTGTCATGAGTGCCTTCCTCGACAATCCGGCCATGATCGAACACCAGAATCCGGTCCATCGACCGAACAGTGGAAAGCCGATGCGCAATCACGATCGAGGTTCGACCGGCCATCAGCCGCTCCATCGCCTGCTGGATCAGCGCCTCCGACTCGGAATCGAGGCTGGCCGTTGCCTCATCCAGAATCAACACCGGAGCATCGGCCAGAAAGGCGCGGGCAATCGCAACACGCTGGCGCTCACCTCCTGACAGCTTGACACCGCGCTCTCCCACCATGGTGCGATACCCTTGTGGCAGGGCGCGAATGAACGCATCGGCATTTGCCAGCCGGGCCGCCTGCATGATCTCCTCCATGGAGGCACCGGGACGGGCATAGGCAATGTTTTCAGCCAGAGACCGATGAAACAGCACAGCCTCCTGCGGGACCAATGCCATCTGACCGCGCAAGGACGACTGAGTCACGGTGGCAATATCCTGACCATCCACCAGAATGCGGCCATCGGTGACGTCATACAGACGCTGCAACAGCTTGACGAAGCTGCTTTTGCCGGATCCGGAATGTCCGACCAGCCCCACCCGCTCCCCCGCTGCGATGCGCAGGGAAAAATCTTCAAACAGGGGTGTGGTGTGACTGCCATAGCGGAACGTCACATGATCGAACATGATTTCTCCCCGACCGGCCCGCAAGAGTACGGCTCCGGGACGGTCCTCCACACCGAGCGGATGGGATTGCATTTCCACCAGCTCCTCCATCTCATTCACGCAGCGCTGGAGATTGGCGACATGCTGCCCGATATCCCGCAGATAGCCATGCACCACGAAATAGGCCGTCATCACGAAGGTCACATCGCCCGCTGTCGCCTGTCCCCGTGACCACAGCACAATGGCGTAACCGATAATCACCGTCCGTAAGACCAGCAGCACCAGCATCTGCGCCGAGCCGCTATTGGTCCCGTATATCCAGGTGCGTCGGGTGCGCTGCCGCCATTTGGTGAGGATCCTGCCCAGCACCCTGTCCTCCCGCGCTTCCGCACCGAAGGCTTTGACGACGGCATTGCAGGTCACAGCATCCGCCATGGCCCCTCCCATCCTTGTATCCTGACGGTTGGACAGGCGGGCCGCAGGGGCCACACAAAGCAAGGACAAAGCAACCGACAGCCCGATATAGAAAATGGCGCCGATCCCGACTGACAGCCCCATCCCCGGCCAGTACCAGCCCAGCAGCAGCGCGGAGCCGACCAGAATCGTCAGAGCCGGCAACAGCGAGGTCAGCAAGGTATCGTTCAGCAGATCGACCGCCCAGATTCCACGCGTGACTTTCCGGACAATCGAGCCTGCGAAATTATTGGCGTGCCAGTCCGTGGAAAAACGCTGCACGCGATAAAATGCATCGGCCGCAATCTGCTCCATCAGGCGCAGCGTCAGAGCCGTGATCCCTACAAACGAAACATGGCGCGCACCGACGACCAGAGCCCCCAGCAATCCCATCATGACCAGAATCGTCCATGGACCCCAAGGTCGCAACCCTGCATCAGGAACGGTCGATATGGCATCCACCAGCCAGCCGGACAAAACCGGCAGCCCCAGATCGGCAATGGTTCCCGCCATCATCGTCAGGGCCGTCAGCAGCACCATCCGCCATTGCCGACCCCAATGACGGAATAAAAATCTGAGCACCATGGCAACGGCACCCATGCGATCGCGGTAAACTGTCATGATGCGTTCGTTATCTTTCAGGCAGTGCCGCAGCCATGCCGAATGGCGGCTCCATCCCTGTAAAGAGAGCAACAGGGAAGATGTGAAAATGACGCACAGAATAATGTTCGATCATTCCCTGCATCCACCCTGTGCGGATCGTGGCAGACCTTCTACAGTTTCATGATCGACTGACGCCTTGCCCCTGCAATTCAGGTCCAGGAACTATCAGCATGAGCGGTACCAGCAGCATCGCCCGCAGCACAATGGCTTATGTCCTGGCGGGGGGGCGTGGCTCCCGGTTGCTGGAGCTGACGGATACACGGGCGAAACCGGCCGTTTATTTTGGCGGCAAATCACGCATCATTGATTTCGCCCTGTCCAACGCGGTCAATAGCGGCATCCGCCGCATCGGGGTCGCCACCCAGTACAAAGCCCATTCGCTGATAAGGCACATGCAGCGTGGATGGAATTTCTTCCGTCCCGAGCGTAATGAGGGCTTCGATATCCTGCCTGCCAGCCAGCGTGTCAGCGAAACCCAGTGGTATGAAGGCACCGCCGACGCAGTGTATCAGAATCTGGACATCATCGCGGGATATGAGCCGGAATACATGATCATTCTGGCGGGTGATCATATTTACAAGATGGATTACGAAATCATGCTCCACCAACATGTGGAGCGTCAGGCCGATGTGACCGTCGGCTGCATCGAAGTCCCGCGAGAGGAAGCCACCGGCTTCGGCGTCATGCAGGTGGATGATACGGGTCGGATTACAGCGTTTCTGGAAAAACCCTCCGATCCGCCCGGCATGCCGGGACAGCCCGACATAGCCCTTGCCAGCATGGGCATCTATGTTTTCAAAACGAAATTCCTGTTCGATGTTCTGCGCCGCGACGCCGCCGATCCTGACTCAAAACACGATTTCGGCGGGGACATCATTCCGGATCTGGTTGAAAACGGCACCGCCATCGCGCATCGCTTCAGTGATTCCTGTGTCCGCAGCAGCAAAACAGCAGAGGCTTACTGGCGGGATGTCGGGACGCTGGATTCCTACTGGCAGGCCAATCTCGATCTGACCAATGTCGTGCCGACGCTTGATCTGTATGATTCAGGCTGGCCAATCTGGACCTATAACGAGATCAGCCCGCCCGCGAAATTCGTCTATGACGATGTGGGACGGCGCGGCATGGCCGTGGACAGTCTCGTCGCGGGCGGATGCATCGTTTCCGGGGCCTCGCTCAGCCGATCATTGATCTCCACCGGCTGTCGCGTGCACTCCTTCTCACAGCTGCACGGCACCGTTGTACTGCCTTATGCCGATATCGCCCGCAGCGCACGGTTACGGAACACCGTGGTGGATCGGGGCGTGCGTATTCCGGAAGGGCTGGTCGTCGGTGAAGACCCCGAGCTGGACGCGAAACGGTTCCGCCGCACCGAAAAAGGCATCTGCCTGATTACCCAGCCCATGATTGACCGGCTCGGCTGATCGTTTTCCCTGTTCTGATCGGTTCCTGTCCAGATGCGTGTTTTGAATGTGGCTTCGGAAGCCTATCCATGGATCAAGACCGGAGGGCTGGCTGATGTTGCCGGAGCACTTCCAGCCGCGCTCGCCGAGCATGATGTGGATATGCGTACCCTGCTGCCTGCTTATGCCGGGTTAAGGCAAAGGCCGGAGACCCGTCCGGTTCATCATTACGCCGATCTGTTCGGTGGAGCAGCCAGTATTCTTGAGGCCCGCCTCACCGGTGGACTGACCCTGTATCTGCTGGATGCACCACATCTCTATGACCGTCCCGGCGGCCCTTATACGGATGCCAACGGGCGGGACTGGGCCGATAATGCCGAGCGCTTTGCGGCTTTCTGCCGGGCGGCAGCCGATATCGCCCTTGGTATTCTGCCGGATTGGACGCCGGATATCGTGCATGCTCATGACTGGCAGGCCGGGCTTGTCCCCGCCTATCTGGCTCTGTCGGAAGCCTCACCAAGACCACCCGTCCTTTTTACCATCCATAATCTGGCTTTTCAGGGCGTTGTCCCACGGGATCGTCTGGCCGCCCTGCTGCTGCCGCCCGACAGTTTCTCGGTGGATGGGGTGGAGTATTACGGCCAGATCGGACTGCTCAAAGCCGGGCTGCACTATGCCGATGCGCTGACCACCGTCAGCCCGAGCTATGCCCGCGAAATCCAGACCGATACCGGGGGCATGGGGCTGGGAGGATTGCTGCGCGACCGCGCCGCCGTGCTCAACGGCCTGCTGAACGGCATCGACATGACCGAATGGAATCCGGCCCATGATCCGCATGTGAAAGCCCATTTCGACCGTCACAGCCTGGAACACCGGACCATCAATCGTGAGGCCCTGCGCACGCGGTTTGGATTGGATTCCTCAGCAGGCCCGCTCTTCGGCATTGTCAGCCGCCTGACCGGCCAGAAAGGGATTGATCTGGTTCTGAATGCTCTGCCTTTCCTGATCTCGCAACAGGCTCAGCTGGTCGTGCTGGGCAGTGGAGACAAAGGGCTGGAACAGGGATTGTTACAAGCGGCGCAAACTCATCCAAGGCAGATTGCCGTCTTTTCAGGATATGACGAGGCCCTGTCCCGCCAGATTTTCAGCGGCGCCGATGCCATGCTGATCCCCTCACGTTTCGAACCATGCGGTCTGACCCAGCTTTACGCGATGCGTTACGGCGCGGTTCCCATCGTATCCCGCGTGGGGGGCCTGGCAGACACCATCATCGACGCCAATACCGCCGCCTGTGAGGCAGGCGTTGCGACCGGACTGATGTTCCAGCCGGACGGAGAAGATAGTCTGATCGAACCGCTCTCCCGCGCCATCCGGCTGTTCCATCAGGCCGAAATATGGGAGCGGCTTCAGCATCGCGGCATGGAAACAGATAGCAGCTGGACCTTGCGAAGCACAGCCTATGTCGCGCTCTACACCCGGTTGCTCTCGCTCCGTTAAAAGCCGCCTGCTCGATCAGATCGGAACCCGAACCCCCAGCTCCACCACACGATCGCTGGGGATGCGGAAGAACTCCGTCGCCGGCACCGCATTGCGGGCCATCACCAGGAACAGCCACAGACGCCAGAGCGGCATTTTAGGCGCTTTCCCGGCCACAATGGTTTCCCGGCCGAAGAAATACGAAACCTGCATCGATTCCACCGGCACACCCCGCGCCCGCAGCGCATCGAGATCACGGGGAATGTTCGGGCTTTCCTTGAAGCCATAGCGTATGATCACACGATAGACATTCTCTGCCAGCTCCTCGACTTCCAGATGCTGATCCGGCCCGGCTTCAGGCTGATCGAGCGTCTTCACGGTCAGGAACAGGACACGCTCATGCAGCACCTTGTTGTGCTTCAGGTTATGCAGCAACGCACCTGGCACATAATCCGGATTGCCGGTCAGGAACACAGCCGTTCCCGGCACACGCAGAATCCGCGATTGAGGCAGGCGCGCCAGAAAGGAAGCCAGCGGCAGGCTGTCCTGCCTCCATCTGCTCATCAGCAGACGACGCCCCGCGCTCCAGCTGGTCATCATCGCCATCAGCAACCCGCCCAACACCAGCGGCACATAACCACCCTGCGGGATCTTCAGCATGTTGGAGGCGAAAAACAGGCTGTCCAACAGGAAGAAAAAGCCAAACACAACCATAACACTGCGCCGGCTCCAACCGAACTGACGGCGGAACACGACCACGGCCAGAATACCCGTACACAGAAACGTTCCCGTCACGGCGATACCATAAGCCGCCGCAAGATTGTCACTGGTGCGAAAGGTCAGAACCAGCGCCAGCACTCCGATCAGCAAGGCGCTGTTGACCTGCGGCACATAGATCTGCCCCTGCTCCGTCTCACTGGTATGGCGCACCGTCATACGCGGCAGAAAACCCAGCTGGACGCATTGCCGTGCCATGGAGAACGCGCCTGAAATCATCGCCTGACTGGCAATCACAGTCGCAGCCGTAGCCAGCAACACCATCGGCAGGCGCAACCAATGCGGTGTCAGCAGGAAAAAAGGATTATCCAGTGCCTTGATATCATGCAGGATCAGGGCACCCTGTCCGAAATAATTCAACGTCAGGGCCGGCAACACGATCCATAGCCAGGCCTGCTTGATGGGCCGGCCACCGAAATGCCCCATATCGGCATATAATGCCTCTGCCCCCGTCACAGCCAGCACGACGGAACCGAGCACAATAAAAGCCAACAGCCTGTGCTGGATCAGCAGCAGCCCCGCATAACCGGGGGACAGCGCCAGTAACACCTTTGGGTGATGCAGGATCGCCAGCAGACCCAGCAATCCGATCAGAAGAAACCAGACCGCCATGATCGGACCAAACACGCGGCCCATGATGCTGGTCCCGCGCCATTGCACCATAAACAGCGCCACGATCACGACGGACGCAATCGGCAACACGTAGTCCTTCATGGCGGGATAGGTGATCTCCAACCCTTCCACTGCCGACAGAACTGAAATCGCAGGGGTAATGACGCCATCCCCGAAGAACAGACAGGCGCCAATGATTCCTGTCATACCCAGCCAGTACCGCATGCGTCCCGGATTGGCGACACGCTGGGCCAGCGCCATCAGAGACAGGATACCCCCCTCCCCCTGATTATCGGCCCGCATCACCAGCAGCACGTATTTGACCGTGACGATCAAGACCAGGGACCAGAAGACCATGGACAGCACGCCATAGACTTCCAGCCTGTTAATGACGGACCCATCATCCTGAAAATGCAACAAAGCCGCCTTGAAGGCGTAAAGCGGGCTGGTCCCGATATCACCGAACACCACCCCCAGCGCACCCAGCAACATGACAAGGCCAGTGGGTTGACCAGTGGGTTGGCCAATGGGCTTTTTTTCGTCAGCCGCCAGTTTTTCCGCCGCCGACATTATATCATTTCCCCGTTCAAGCCGTCGTCCAGTCGAGAATTCAGTCGATGGCACAGGACGTGCCGGTCAATATGCCCGATTCTCATGAAGAATGGGTCTCATGAAGAATGGGCGTTTAAAGATATCCGCCATCCGGCACGGACGGAGAAGAGTGTTCCGCCGCAGATGGGCGGGGCCGGGCACCGAAAATGGCTGTTCCGATTCGCACATGCGTTGCTCCGTTGGCAATGGCCTGCTCAAAATCACCTGACATGCCCATGGAAATAACCGGCAATCCATGGCGCGCTGCTGCTGCCGCCAGCCATAAAAAATAGGGATCCGGATCGACATCCGCCGGCGGAATCCCCATCACGCCGCATAAGGCATCCCCGAAACGATGCCGGCACATCTCGATAAACGAATCAGCCTCCCGCGTGGGGATACCGGATTTTTGCGGCTCATCCCCGACATTCACCTGCACCAGCAGGCGGGGCAGACGCTTCTCCTTCTCCGCGGCCAATGCCAGTGCATCGGCCAGACGCGGACGGTCCAGACTTTCGATCACATCGGCAACACGCACCGCCTCCCGGGCCTTGTTGGTCTGAAGGCCGCCAATCAGGTGAAGGGTAGGAGGATCGGCTTCGTCACGCAGCGGCAGGAACTTCGTCAGAGCCTCCTGCACCTTGTTTTCCCCGAACACGCTCTGCCCTGCCCGGCGCGCCGCCGCCACCGCGTCAGGACCATGCGTTTTGGAAACCGCGACAAGCGTCACCGTCTGCGGATCACGCCCGGCACGACGCGCCGCCGCATCGATCCGCGCCCGAATATTGGCCAAAGCAGCGCTCATAAGGTCAGGCTGCTGGTCTGAGAGAGAAGTATCAGCGTAAGATTGCAAGGACATGGACCAAAAGCTCATTGCCTGGGCGCGCGCCGTCAAGGCCAAAGCCCCCCGCAACGCACCACCGCCCCTCTGGCTGTTCACAGATCATCGCCGCGTACCCGATCCACGCCCTGACATCGCCCGGTTGCCGCGCGGATTATGCGGCGTCGTCTTTCGCCATGATGCCCTGCCTGACACCGTACGGGCAACTCTGTTACGTCAGGTCATCCGGCTCTGCCGTGCCCGGCGGCTGATTTTGAGCGTCTCTGGCTGCATCCCCGGGGGCCTGCCGATGTGGACGCAACCCCATCGACGCGGCGGCAGATTATTAGCCAACAGAGCCGACAAGGCTTCCACCTGTCTTCCCGCTGGCTTGCCCGCTGGCTTGCAAGGCCGACCGATAATCACCGCCTCTGCCCATACAATCCCCGAGATACGCCGTGCACACCGTCTGGGCGCTGGCCTGATTTTCTTCTCTCCGTTTCTGCCGACGGAAAGCCATCCGGGGACAGCCGCTCTGGGGGCCGGACACTGGAATCGGCTTGTCCGTATGGCTGGCCGCAGTCTTCACAACCCGCCATACATTGCCGCTCTGGGTGGAATAGAAGGCCGCCATACCGCTTTACTCCGCATGAGCGGCATCCTGAATGTGGGGGCTATTGGTGCCCTGCATGCAAGGCACTGACGGCACCGCTCTCTACTGACGTAATCTGGCGCAACAATCGTATGAGGAATCGTGAAGCAGGGATGGCTTGGCCTGCGTCTGCTCTGACGGTAATAGGGCATGGACCGCATCTTGTTGCCTGCCCATTATCGGTCCTTACCGTTCCGGAATACGACATGTCTTTATCCTACCGTTCAGCCATCGCCGTTTCCGCTCTTCTGCTGCTGAGCGCTTGCAGCAGTCAGGAAAACGAAAGCAAGGATTTTACCGATCCACAAAATCAGGCGGCCGCACAGAGCGTCAGCAATGGGGCCAAGCCCGGGCAGGAAGTGAATGTTTTTCTGTGGCGCGCGACGCTCGACACGCTGTCCTTCATGTCCCTGAAATCCGCTGATCCGTATGGTGGGGTCATCATCACCAACTGGTATCAGCCCCCCTCTTCCCCCGGCGAGCGGTTCAAGGTGACGGCCTATATCCTCAGCCCGGTGATGCGCAGCGATGGTGTGCGCGTCTCCCTGTTCCGGCAGGTGCAGAAGGGTGGACAATGGGAAGAAGCACCCGTCGACAGGGAAACCGTTACCGAAATCGAAAACAAGATTTTGATGCGCGCCCGCTCTTTGCGAGCAGCCGGTTTTCAGCAGCAGTAAAACAGTTTTTTCAGTGGCTGGTATTACTCAGCGGCTCGGAAGCCGGGCGACTACATGCCACCGTCCCGCTATTACCGACGGCAGCGATTTCTGCCGCGTATTTTGCTTGAACGCATGTGCAGCCGGTCCCCTTTAGGAATTGGGGATCGGCTTTGTGTATTATATTAGTATGTTGATTTGAGATGGTTGCGGGGGCAGGATTTGAACCTGCGGCCTTCAGGTTATGAGCCTGACGAGCTACCGGGCTGCTCCACCCCGCGTTTGTGGTGGTAGGTAGCGTGAGGGGTGGGTTGGAAGACCTGGCGGCGACCTACTCTCCCGCATCTTGAGATGCAGTACCATGGGCGCTGGGGCATTTCACGTCCGAGTTCGGGATGGGATCGGGTGTAGTTTCCCCGCCATAGCCACCAGGTCGTCCAACCCACCTTTTTGGGTGGTGTTGTGATGGGATGTTCTGGTGTTTTTTAGGATGTGCTGTTTGTCATGTGTGGATGACTTCTGTGCATGATGGAAGTTCTTGAGCCTATCGGGCTATTAGGACCAGTTAGCTGAGTGCGTTACCGCACGTATACACCTGGCCTATCGACGTGATGGTCTTTCACGGCCCTCAGGGAGACCTGGTTTTGAGGTGGGTTTCCCGCTTAGATGCTTTCAGCGGTTATCCCGTCCGCACATAGCTACCCGGCTGTGCCGCTGGCGCGACAACCGGTGCACCAGAGGTGCGTCCATCCCGGTCCTCTCGTACTAGGGACAGATCCTCTCAAGTCTCCAACACCCACGGCAGATAGGGACCGAACTGTCTCACGACGTTCTAAACCCAGCTCACGTACCACTTTAATCGGCGAACAGCCGAACCCTTGGGACCTGCTCCAGCCCCAGGATGTGATGAGCCGACATCGAGGTGCCAAACCTCCCCGTCGATGTGGACTCTTGGGGGAGATCAGCCTGTTATCCCTAGAGTACCTTTTATCCGTTGAGCGATGGCCCTTCCACGCGGGACCACCGGATCACTATGGCCGACTTTCGTCTCTGCTCGAACTGTCGCTCTCGCAGTCAGGCGGGCTTATGCCATTGCACTCAACAGCCGATGTCCGACCGGCTTGAGCCCACCATCGCGCGCCTCCGTTACCATTTGGGAGGCGACCGCCCCAGTCAAACTGCCCGCCATGCAGGGTCCCGGACCGGGCTTACCGGTCTCGGTTAGACACCAGAAAAACGCAGGGTGGTATTTCAAGGTTGGCTCCACACAAGCTAGCGCCCATGCTTCAAAGCCTCCCACCTATCCTACACAGCATTTTCCTGGTGCCACTGCAAAGCTGCAGTAAAGGTTCATAGGGTCTTTCCGTCTGACCGCGGGTACCCCGCATCTTCACGGGGAATTCAATTTCGCTGAGCCGATGCCGGAGACAGTGGGGAAGTCGTTACGCCATTCGTGCAGGTCGGAACTTACCCGACAAGGAATTTCGCTACCTTAGGACCGTTATAGTTACGGCCGCCGTTTACCGGGGCTTCAATTCAGTGCTTGCACACCTCCTCTTAACCTTCCGGCACCGGGCAGGCGTCAGACCCTATACGTCGTCTCTCGACTTCGCAGAGCCCTGTGTTTTTACTAAACAGTCGCTACCCCCTGGTCTGTGCCACCCACACCCGGTTGCCCGGACATGGGTCTTGCTTATCCCGAAGTTACGCAAGCAATTTGCCTAGTTCCTTCGACATCGTTCTCTCAAGCGCCTTGGTATGCTCTACCAGTCCACCTGTGTCGGTTTCGGGTACGGTCTATTCGCTGGAGCTATTTCCTGGAACGATCCGGCTGCAGGGGCAATCCAGTAAGTCCCCACAACGCTTCACATTCGTCACTTCCAGCAGGCTCAGGAATATTCACCTGATTCCCATCGACTACGGCTTTCGCCCTCGCCTTAGGGGCCGGCTCACCCTGCGTGGATTAACCTTGCGCAGGAACCCTTGGACTTTCGGCGACAGTGTTTCTCGCACTGTTTGTCGCTACTCATGTCAGCATTCGCACTTCCGATACCTCCAGGAGGGGTCACCCCATCTCCCTTCACAGGCCTACGGAACGCTCCGCTACCGCGTAGATCACTCTACACCCGCAGCTTCGGTGTGTGGCTTGAGCCCCGTTACATTTTCGGCGCAGGATTTCTATTAGACCAGTGAGCTATTACGCTTTCTTTAAAGGATGGCTGC
>NC_008343.2:2602500-2708434 GCF_000014285.2 Granulibacter bethesdensis CGDNIH1
GCCCAATCCCAATGCCCTTCACCATGGGCGAGGCTGTCGAGATGATTGTCCCTCAGCACGCTGGCGATCGGCAGTGGCACACGGACATTTTCCGCCGCCTCCATCGTGAGTCGGACATCCTTGAGGCCAAGAGAGAGTTTGAACCCTGCCGGCTCATACCGGTTTTCCGCAATGGCGGCCCCATATCCCTTGTAAACCGGAGCCGCAAAAAGCGTGGATGTGATCAAGTCGATAAAATCGGCTTTTGCGATTCCGTATCCCTGGGACAGGGCAATCCCTTCCCCCATCGCACTGATAGCGCTTGCAATCATGGTGTTCACGGCCAGCTTGACGGCGTTGGCCTGTTCTGGACGATCCCCGAATGTCCATGTTCTCTGGCCGAGAATATCAAAGACAGGCTGGACATCTCGCAGGGTAGCGGACTCGCCGGCGGTCAGGATGTTGAGCTGACCGGCCTCGGCAACATTCACACGCCCAAGCACCGGCGCCGAGACATAGCGCACACCCTTTTCACGATGGCACTGCTCCAGATCGACAGCACAGGCCACTGATATTGTCGCCATATTGATATGGATGGCACCCGGCTTCATCGCCTCCAGCCCGCCGGCATCCATCATGACAGCACGGGTGGCCGCATCGTCCGACAGCATGGAGATGACCACATCTGCATCCGCGCAGGTGTCGCGAGGCGTCGCCCCGGCCACAGCGCCTTGGGCCACCAGCGCTGAGACCGAGTCCGGCGAGCGGTTCCAGACTCTGACCCGATAGCCGGCCTTCACCAGATTGGCTGCCATGGGCTTGCCCATTGTGCCAAGTCCCAGAAATCCGATCTTCATTCCGCGTCTCCTCATGGTCAGGGCTTGGTCCGCAGAGTTCTTCATACTCTACCATGACAACAGGCGGCTTTTTACCGCCTGCTCCACACCACGAGGAATTTGACGGCTCTTACAGACCCAGCATAGCCCCGAACGGCAGAATGAACGTGCCACCCACATAAACGCCATCCTGAGGCCGCTTCGCAGCAGTCGGCGTATAGTAGGAGTTCGGATTGACGATGTAGTCGAACACCGGCTCGAACGCGACGGCGGAGTAAAGCTGGATATGCGCGTTCAACTCGAAAATCGCCTTATCGCGGGAGAAGTCACCGCCGCTGCCACCAGCCACCGCATTGGCCTGAGCCAGATAGTTGGCCAGCGCACCCGTCATCCTCTCCCATTTGATTTTGACTCCGAAACGATCATTGGGACGGCTCTGGAAAGGGGCCTGCAGGGTCGCTCCGACATAGAGATCGGATTGAATAGGAGCCGTTGCATCCAGACCCAACCCAAGTCCGCTATACAGCACCAGCGCGGTCGGGGTCAGGGTTTTACCTTTGCCGCCATCCGCACGCCACACCGTCTGCTGAGTATTCAGTACCAGCCCCTGCGTACCGTGGCTCTGGCGGAGCGGATCACCCGGAAAATAGGCTTTCGGCTGACCGGAGACAGTCTTGAAGGAATTATGATCCGCATTGTTGTAAAATGCGGTCAATGAATAGCTGCCGGGATAGGCTGAATTACTGAAATCGGTTTTCTCGCCGATTTCAACCATGGTCAACGCTCCCTGCGGCGTTTCCAGACCCCAATCCCACCCGCTGCGGCTGTTCGCATTCGGGTTGGTGGCGAAAGACCCGGCCTGCACATACCAGCCGGGGCTGAAAGCGTAGCTGACCCTGCCGCCCCACATCGAATACTGCGGAGAAATATAGCCGGCATTGATATAAAGAACATCCTGATAACAGCTGTTGATGACCTGACAGTTCGGAGCCGCGAAATACCGGTTGGGATGCGTGCGGCCTGCTTCGATGACCAGCTTGTCATTCAGAAGATGCTGTTCATAGGTCAGCAGGGACAACTGATTAGGACGAAGATTATAGGGAGGCGGATAACCGATACTGTTATCGCCGATCTCCCCCGAGATCAGGACGTTGGAACGCAGAGTGAAAATCGTTTCCTCGAAATGGAACGTGCCGCCCTTGATCCCGAGAATTTTTTCCAGGTCAGCATCGGCCCCGACAATCAGATAACCTGAATTCGCAGTATTGCCGGTATAGGTGCCCGCGCTCGGATTGGCTTCCATGAAATCGAGAAACGTCCCGTGCAGCTTCAGCCCGGATTCGCGAAGCTTGCGCGAGAACGGGGCCAGGATTTCCTCTTTTTTCTCCTCCGGTGTGAGCCTCGGCTTTGTCAGCCCCTCCACCACGCGGGGATTGAAATTGCCCTGTGCATCCGGTTTGCGTAAGGCTCCCGATGTCTGAGCATGGGCAATACTGCCGCCGGCCAGCACCGCATTCATTATTACAATGGCCGTCACAGCGGCCCGCCGCCCTGTCTGCCTACCCATCACCATCACTCGTCTCCCCCGAAAGAAGCAGGACGACTGACTTTTCTTCCCGATCAGATTTTCGCGACGCGTTCTGAAAAGCGCATTCGTTCTTCTGTCGTGATGATGAGTGAATCAGGCAGGGCGGGTGGATACGTCATATGACGTATCCAGATGGACTATCAACGGAACAGGTTGGTACGGGCCATCTCCAGCACGGAATCGCCGCGGCCGCTCATCACCGCACGCAGCATGTAAAGGCTGAAGCCCTTGACCTGTTCAATGCTGACTTTCGGCGGCATGGACAGTTCCTGACGATTGACCACCGCATCCAGCAGAGCCGGCCCGGGATGGTTCAGAACATCACGCACGGCCTCATCCAGCTTGCCCGGATCCTCGACCCTGCGCGCATACACGCCACAGGCACGGGCCATGGCTGCGAAGTCGGGGTTATCCAGAGCCACGCCGCTTTCCAGCAATCCTGCTGCCTTCATCTCCATTTCGACAAAGCCGAGCGTGCCATTATTGAACACCACGATTTTCACAGGCAGACGATGCTGCACCAGTGTCAGGAAATCGCCCATCAACATGGCGAAACCACCATCGCCCGACATGGAAACAACCTGCCGTTCCGGTGCCGATACCTGCGCCCCGATCGCCTGTGGCAGCGCATTGGCCATCGAGCCGTGAGCGAAAGAACCCAGCAGACGGCGGCGGCCATTCATCTTGAGATACCGTGCCGCCCAGATGGTCGGCGTGCCGACATCGCAGGCAAAGACAGCATCATCACTGGCATGTTCGCTGATCAGCCGGGCCACGTGCTGGGGATGAATCGGGGGACGACCCGCCTTTCCATCGGCCAGATCATCCAGCCCCTTGCGGGCCTTCAGGTAATGCTGACGACAGGTGTCCAGATGCGCCGTATCCTGTTTGGCTTTCAGGCGCGGCAGCAGGGCACTGATCGTGGCACTGACATCACCCACAACACCGAGATCAATCCGGGTACGACGGCCCAGATTTTCCGGACGCAGATCGACCTGCGCGATTTTCGCCTCTTCCGGGAAAAACTGCCGATAGGGAAAATCAGTCCCGAGCATCAGCAGCATGTCGCATGATTCCATGGCGTAGTAACCGGATGAAAATCCGATCAGCCCCGTCATGCCGACATCATAGGGATTGTCGTATTCGATCCATTCCTTACCCCCAAGCGCATGGACGATAGGGGCTTTTAAATGCTCCGCGAGCGCCACCACCTCATCATGCGCACCGCGACAGCCGCGTCCACACATCAGCGTGACCTTACCCGCCGCCTCCAGCAGTGCTGTCAGGGCATTGAGCGATTCTTCAGAAGGAGACGTCACCGGCGGCTCCGGACAGAGCGCCGTTTTCGTCGAGACGACGGGCGATGGAACCGTCTTCATCGCAACGTCACCGGGGATCACCACCACCGCAACGCCCTGATGGCCGATGGCGGCACGAATCGCGGTGTTCAAAGTGCGGGGCATCTGATCGGGGTCGGAGACCGTCTCGCAATAGACACTGCATTCCCGGAACAGCGCTTCCGGTCTGGTTTCCTGAAAGTAGTTCGAGCCAATTTCCGCTGTCGGAATATGAGCGGCAATCGCCAGCATCGGAGTGCGAGAACGCTGCGCATCATACAAGCCGTTGATCAGATGCAGGTTGCCCGGCCCGCAGGAACCGGCGCAAACGGCAATCTGGCCAGTCAATTGAGAGTCTGCACCTGCCGCAAAGGCCGCTGATTCTTCATGGCGCACATGGATCCAGTCCATGTCCGGACGCCGCCGCAATGCCTCCGTAATGGCGTTCAGGCTGTCACCCACCACACCATAGACGCGCCGGACGCCAATGACTTGCAGTGTTTCAGCCAGTATTTCCGCGACTGTCGGCTCGGCCATGAAAACCTCTGTTCCTTCGATTGAGGAAATCGAGCATGCACGAAACCATCACTGTATGCGCCCTCCAAATTCATTGGGCGCAAAAAAATCCCTCGCCGAAGCGAGGGATGATCAGCGGCATCCGGCTCAGCGACCGGTCATGATCCGGTCAACAAGCTGTTTAACGGTAGGGATGAACCCGTTTGCATAGAACGGGTCAGTGCCGAACCGGTAGGCATTGTGACCACTGAACATCAGATTGTCCTCGATCACGTCCGGGTCGTTCTTGTGATGCCCGATCGTCTGCAACGTCTTCTGAATGCAGAAGCTGCGCGGATCGGCCTTGCGGCCATTGGTATGGTTCTCGGAACGCTGGCTCCAATTGGAGAAACGGCATTCCGTCAGGCACCCCATGCACGCCACCTGATCGGCCTGTATTGTATCAGCCTGATCGGGGGTGACGAAAATCAGCGTGGAATCGGGTGTGCGCAAAGCCTCGATAAATCCGGCCTGTTCCCATTCCTGTACCCGACGCAGATCGGCCGGGGTCAGATAGACAGGACGCTTGCGCGGCCCTACTCCGTATACCGCCGTATGCTCGCCGACCACCTCACCCGTGTAGGCAACCTGACGGTCGCTGCGGGCGCGGAGTTCCTGCATGAAACGGTTGTTCACGGCTGAAGAATAAAATCCGGTCGGGCTGAACGGATTCAGAAACACATCCCCCGGCTTCAGGGCCAGCAGCTTGGCCTTCCACTGCTCGGATACAGGGCTTTCGCGTGTGAGCAGAGGACGGGTGCCAAACTGAAAGGCGATGGGGCCGAGTTCGGGATTATCAATCCAGTCCTCCCACTCCTCCAGCCACCAGACGCCACCCGCCATAATGATAGGCGTCTCGCCAAGACCGAACTGGCGCATCTGGTTACGCAACGCCAGCACGCGGGGATAGGGATCTTCCGGCCGGTTCGGATCTTCCGTGTTGGAAAGCCCGTTATGGCCGCCTGCAAGCCAGGGATCTTCATACACCACGCCGCCCAGCAGGCTGGCCGCCTTGTGGTAAGCGCGCTTCCACAGCGCATTGAAGGCACGGGCCGAGGAAACAATCGGATAATAATGAATCCCGAAATGGGTTGCGATCTCGGACAGTCGATACGGCATGCCGGCACCACAGGTCAGGCCGTGCACCAGACCCTTCGCGCCTTCCAGAATGCCGGTGATCACCCGCTCCGCCCCGCCCATCTCCCACAGGATATTGGCGTGGATGCGGCCGCGGCCGTTGGATTCCTCATGCGCCTGCCGGGCCTGCTCGATCCCGCCGCGAATGGCGTAGTCAACCAGTTCGTCATGCCGTTCCCGACGGGTACGGCCCCGGTAGATCTGTTCAATCAACCGGCCACTGGAATCATGGCTGTCCGCGTTCACCGCGCTGAAGGTTCCCACCCCACCGGCAGACGCCCAGCAGCCGGAGGAACGTCCGTTGGAAACAGCAATGCCCTTGCCACCTTCCACCAGCGGCAGAACGTCAACACCGCCCATACGGATCGCGTTAATGGCCTTCATCACTCACTCTCTTCCGCAATCTGCCAGAACCCGGGAGGAGGTCTGACCGATCCTGACCGTTTCCGGTCTTAATCAGCGTCTCCGGCAGGCTGCTCCTGATCGGGGCAGCCTGCCGAATCACGTCTTACTCGGCCAGATCGCCCTCACCGCGACCGCCTCTGCCACCCTTGGGGCCGACCTTGTCAGAGATGTCCTCGCCCGTGGTCTGATCAACCAGCCGCATGGAAAGTTTCACCTTGCCGCGATCATCAAAGCCGAGAACCTTCACCTTCACCACATCACCGACATTGATGACGTCGGAGGTCTTGTTGACCCGGCCCTGCTGAAGCTCGCTGATATGCACCAGCCCGTCGCGGGAGCCGAGGAAATTGACGAAGGCGCCGAAATCAGCGGTCTTCACCACCTTGCCGTTGTAGATCTTGCCCACTTCCGGTTCGGCCACGATGCCCTGAATGCGATCAATCGCCTTCTGGGTGCTTTCCTCGCTGGTCGAGGCGATCTTGATGGTTCCATCATCCTCGATATCGATCTTCGCACCGGAGAATTCAACGATCTCGCGGATCACCTTGCCGCCGGTGCCGATGACTTCGCGGATCTTTTCCTTCGGCACGTTGATGACGGTGATGCGCGGTGCCGTCGCGGCGACGGAGCCACGGGCACCGGTGATCGCTTTCGCCATCTCGCCCAGAATATGCATGCGGCCGTCACGGGCCTGCTGCAGAGCGATGCGCATGATCTCGGTGGTGATGGAGGTAATCTTGATGTCCATCTGCAGGGAGGTCACGCCCTGCTCGGTTCCGGCCACCTTGAAATCCATGTCGCCGAGGTGATCTTCATCGCCGAGAATGTCGGACAGCACGGCAAAGGCGCGATCTTCCTTGATCAGGCCCATGGCGATACCGGCCACCGGACGCTTCAGCGGCACGCCCGCATCCATCAGCGCCAGAGAGGAACCGCATACGGTCGCCATGGAGGACGAGCCATTGCTCTCCGTGATCTCGCTGACCACGCGCAGGGTGTAGGGGAAAGCGTCCTTGGCCGGCAGCACCGGATGAACGGCGCGCCAGGCCAGCTTGCCATGGCCGATTTCACGACGGCCCGGGCTGCCCATACGGCCGGCCTCACCCACGGAGTAGGGAGGGAAATTGTAGTGCAGCATGAAATGGCTGCGATATTCGCCGGTCAGGGCGTCCACCACCTGCTCATCCTGCCCGGTGCCCAGCGTGGCCACGCAGAGCGCCTGCGTTTCACCACGGGTGAACAGCGCGGAGCCATGGGCGCGCGGCAGAATGCCGACCTCGCCGATGATCGGGCGCACAGTGCGGGTGTCACGGCCATCAATGCGGATACCGGTATCGAGGATCGCATTCCGGACGATATCCGCTTCCAGATCCTTCAGCATCGACTTGGCGATGGATTCTTCCGGTGTGCCACCGATCCCCAGCGTTTCGATAATCTGCTTCTTGGCGGCAGAAATCTTCTCCTGACGGAGCTGCTTCACCTTTTCCTGATAGGCATTGCCCAGCAGGGTGCGGCCAGCCTCGTTCAGGCGCTGCTTCAGCGCGACATGCTCCGGATTCTGCTCGGGCAGGGTCCAGGGATCGCGGGCGGCGTGTTCAGCCAGGGCGATGATCGCATCGATCACCGGCTGGAAGCCTTTATGGCCGAATTCAACGGCGGCCAGCATCTGGTCTTCGCTCAGCTCTTCGGCCTCGCTCTCGACCATCAGCACGCCTTCCGCGGTACCGGCGACCACCAGATCCAGCTTGCTTTCAGCGCGCTGCTCAAGGGTGGGGTTCAGCACGAATGCGCCATTCACCAGACCGACGCGAGACGCCGCGACCGGGCCGAAGAACGGAATGCCGGACAGGGTCAGCGCTGCGGAGCAACCGATCAGGGCGACGATATCCGGATCATTCTCCATATCGTGCGACAGCACGGTGGCGATGACCTGAACCTCGTTATAGAACCCTTCCGGAAACAGCGGGCGGATCGGACGGTCGATCAGGCGGGAGACCAGGGTCTCATGCTCGCTGGGACGGCCCTCACGCTTGAAGAAGCCGCCGGGGATCTTGCCCGCGGCAAAAGCTTTTTCCTGATAGTTGACGGTCAGCGGGAAGAAATCCTGACCGGCCTTTGCGGATTTCGCACCCACCGCTGTACACAGAACGATGGTGTCACCCAGCCGGGCCAGAACGGCACCGTCGGCCTGGCGGGCGATCTTGCCCGTTTCCAGTACCAGCGTGCGTCCACCCAGATCGAGTTCCTTGCGGAAATAATTGAACATGCAGTCTCCGTCTCTTGCGGTGTTTTGAGTGCGCTGCGAGGCGGAGTCCGGCGGCTCGGGCTACAGGGATCGCGGCCTGCATGGATGCAGCCGCTTGCCGTGTAGCCGGAGACGCCGATCAAATTCCGCCACCCGGCGCGGTTCGGTCACTCTCTTACAGGAACAGGCGCGATAGCCCAAATCCTAATCGTCCGACCCTGTCCAGGGTGAGAGGGATCCAGAGTGTGTGGGGGGAGAAAAGAATGTTTCTCCCCTGCTCCATCCCTTTTGGCATCCGGTCCTGCCGGAGAATCAGGAGTGGAGAAGTCCGGCGGAGGCCAGCCTGGGCTGACCCCCTTTATGCCGGTTGGAAACGCCAGAATTAGCGGCGCAGGCCCAGACGCTTGATCAGCGCGTCATAACGGGCAACTTCCTTACGCTTCAGATAGTCCAGCAGGCCACGACGCTGGCCAACCAGCATCAGCAGGCCACGACGGGAATGGAAGTCCTTCGCGTGGGTCTTCAGATGTTCGGTCAGGTTGGCGATACGCTCGGAGAGCAGGGCAATCTGCACTTCCGGGCTGCCGGTATCGTTGGCGGCGCGGGCATATTCGCTGATCAGCGCCGTACGGCGCTCTGCGGTAATCGACATCGGTCACTCCATGATTCGAGGTTACAGCGGACGCGTCACATCATGCGTTCAGGCCGCAACAGGCCATCCTGCAAGCGGCACAGCCCAACGACGCGGCTCCCCGCCATGGCACGAACCAATCCACCATCGGGATCGATCCGGTCTGGAATACGGCCCATCAACGGAATCAGGCTGAGTGCCTGCCCATGGGAAAGGCCGGTGGCCTCCTGCTCGGTCAGGGCCAGCGCCGGGATGTCGGCCAGCGCGGTCGCGACCGGAAGCAAAAGGTCCGGGGAAGCATGGGGGGTATCGCCGGAAGCCAGCGCCTTGTCCAGCGAAATAGCCGTCGCCTCCGTAAAGGGGCCGACCCGCAGCCGACGCAGGGCAGCGATATGGCCCACCGTTCCGCAGGCACGGGCGATATCGCGGGCGAGGCTGCGCATATAGACGCCCTTGCCGGACTGGACCTCGAACACCGCCAGATCATCATCCAGACGCTCGATCAGTTCGAACCGGTCCACCCGAGCGGGGCGGGGCGGCAGATCGGGCGGACGCCCATCCCGCGCCATATCATACGCGCGCTCCCCCGCCACCTTGATCGCCGAATAGGCGGGAGGAATCTGCATGATCGTACCGCGAAAACTCTCCAGAGCCGCCCGCAGCACATCGTCGGTGGGACGCACCGTGCTGGTGGCGGTTACTGCGCCCTCGGCATCGTCTGTATCGCGCGACTCGCCCATTTTCAGGGTGAAATGATACAGTTTCGTGCCGTCCATCACATAAGGCACCGTCTTGGTCGCCGCCCCGAACGCAATCGGCAGCAGACCGGTCGCCAGCGGGTCCAGCGTGCCGCCATGCCCCGCTTTCTGGGCATCGAAACCGCGCTTGACCCTGTTCACCACATCGGTGCTGGTCATGCCCTGCGGCTTGTCAATGATCAGCCAGCCATCGAGAGGCCGACCTTTTCTGCGTCTGTTCATGCTCAAAAACTATCCCGGCCCACCCAAAGGGCCGCCTCCCGGCAGCCCGGCCGCGGGCCTGTAACATGGGATGACGGGTTCGGATATGCCCCGCTTTCCCATATCCGGCATGTGCAGACAGGGATCAGAGCACCACAGATGACCTTTGCAGGCAGACTTGCCAGTTGCCGCATACTATGGCTCAAAAGAGTTAATACCATTGCACGGGATCGCTATCGCATATGCCCACAGCTCTGATTACCGGCATTACCGGCCAGGATGGCGCCTATCTGGCGCAGCTTCTGCTCAGCAAGGGCTATCGCGTTCTGGGGATGATGCGCCGCTCGGCCTCCTCCGACGTGATCGGTGAGCGCCTGCGCTGGCTCGGCGTGCTGGACCGGGTGGAGCTGATTGACGGCAACCTGACCGATCTGTCCAGCCTGATCCGCATCCTGAGCGAGCACGCCCCGGACGAGGTCTACAATCTCGCCGCCCAAAGCTTCGTCGCAGCAAGCTGGCAGCAGCCTTTACTGACCGGCAATGTCACAGCGCTGGGCGCTGGTAACGTACTGGAAGCCGTGCGAATCGCCGCGCCGAAAGCACGGTTCTATCAGGCCTCCTCCTCCGAGATGTACGGCCTGATCCAGGAACCGAAACAGAGCGAGAAAACACCGTTCTATCCGCGCTCCCCCTACGCGGTGGCCAAGCTGTACGCGCACTGGATGACGGTGAATTACCGCGAGAGCTTCGGGTTGCATGCCTCATCCGGCATCCTGTTCAACCATGAAAGCCCGCTGCGCGGCATCGAATTCGTCACGCGCAAGATCACCGATGGCGTGGCCCGCATCAAGCTCGGCCTGGCGAAAACGCTTGAACTGGGCAATCTGGATGCAACCCGCGACTGGGGCCATGCCCGTGATTACGTTCGCGCCATGTATCTGATGCTGCAACAGGACAGGCCGGACGATTATGTCGTCGCCACCGGGCGCACAACCTCAATCCGTGATTTCTGCAAGATCGCCTTCGGCTATGCAGGACTGGATTGGGAAGAACATGTGGTCACAAGCGCCGCCTTCATGCGCCCGGCCGAGGTCGATGTGTTGCTTGGAGACAGCACCAAGGCACGAACCCGACTTGGTTGGGAACCCGAGACCTCTCTGGAAGATATGGCTAGTGAGATGGTGGAGGCAGATCTGGCCCGGCATCGTGCCAGGCTGGCCCGCTGACCTGCATGCATCCCGTCAGACCCGGCTTCACGGCCATCCGGAGCTGACGGATTTCATTAAAGGAGATTATTCGATGCGCTTTTCCCGCGCGATTTTTCTGACCATTCCCGCCCTGCTTGCGACATCCGGCCTGCTCGGACTGACCGGCTGTGAACGCGAAGCCCCCATGCAACGTGCAGGGGCCGCGCTGGACCGTGCCGGAACCAAAACCGGTGAGGCCGTCGGCACCGCCGCCGACAAAACCGGCAAGGCCATGAACAATGCCGGCCAGTGGGTTGATCAGAAAGTGAACGACAACAAATAATCCCGTTGGTACCTTTTATGATCGGTACCGGCTATATGCAAAACCCCCGCTTTCAGAGGCGGGGGTTTTTCGTATCGGGCTTTACTGAGCCGCAACGTCCTGCGCCTCCACCATCAACCTGACGTCTATCGAATCCGATCGTCCCGCGCTGTCCTGCACAGTCAGGCGATGAAAACCCGGCCCATCCTGTTCCTTTGATGGCGTCCAGACCGGACTCTGCCCGGGAAACGAACCCGGCAGAGTCCGGCCATCCACCATCCACCGGTAGGGAGGCTTGCCCTTCTCAACCCGCAGATCGACCGGCTGCTCCTCACTGCTGTCGATCACGGCTCCCTTGGGCGGAAACAGGATGCGCGGCCCCTGCGCCATCACCGACTGCCCCAGACGCGCCAGCCCCGCCCCCAGTCTTCCCCTTCGTTCCGGGGCTGCCACCGTCAAAGGTGCTTCCGGTGGCAGAAGATCGAACAGCCGGAACAGCACTGGGCCGGAGGCAGTCAGACCGTACGCACCGGGTCGAGGAGAACCGTCTTTCCGCCCGCTCCAGACCACGATCGTGTAGAGGGGGGAGACGCCAACCGACCATGCATCCCGGAATCCATAGGATGTACCGGTTTTATAGGCGATGGGGCGCTCCGGCTTCGCCACGCCATCGGGCAGGGAGGTATCACGCAGACTATCCAGCACCGCCGCAGCAGAAGACGCAGAGCACAGCCGTCCATTCTCCACCGTCCGACCGTCACGACGCAGGGTGAGGGGAGCCATGATCCCACCGGAAGCAAGCCCGGCATAAAGCGCGGCCAGATCCTCCATCCGCACCCCCACCCCGCCCAATGCCAGCGACAGACCGGCAGAGGTAGCCCCTCTCGGCAGCCGAACCGTCATGCCCGCAGCCCGCAGAGCCGCCAGAAAACGATCCGGGCCGAGCCGCGCCAGCAAGGCCACCGCCGGAATATTGAGCGACCATTGTAAGGCACGACGTGCCGTGACATCGCCATGCCAGCGATGATCGAAATTATGCGGGGCATAGGTGCTGGCCTGCAAAGGCACGTCGGCAATCAGCGTATCCGGGGCCGCCAGCGCATGATCGAACGCCATGGCATACAGAAAAGGCTTCAGCGTGGAGCCGGGTGAACGGATCGCCCGCACCATATCCACCATCCCGGCATCCACCATCCCGGTTGAGCCGAAATAATGGCCGCCTCCGACATAGGCCAGCACGGCGCGATCCCTGTTGCGGATGACCAGCGCCGCCATATCGGCACCGGAGCCGCTCCATTGCTCCATCTGGCTGAGGATGGTCTGCTCCGTGCCGGACTGGATATGTCGATCCAGCATCGTCTCCACCGGCCCGGCATCACGCCCGAAGCGAGCGGTGAGGTGCTGCGCAAAGGCTGGAAACCTGTGCCAGCGCATATCGGGCCAGATGGCAGCAGAACTATCGGGTTTTCCATACTGCGCAATGTCCAGAACATGGGCGGCACCGCGACGGGCGGCCTCCTGATGCCGATCAGGGCGGCGGCTGGTCGGACTTTGCGGAATAGCAACCAGCAGGGACGCTTCCTCCCTGCTCAGGCGGTCCGGTTCATGGCCGAACCAGATCAGGGATGCACTGCGCACCCCTTCGACATTGCCCCCCATGGGAACCAGCGTCTCATACAGGGCCAGCACCCCCTCCCGCCCAAGATGCGCCTGCAACTGCACCGCCCGCGCCATTTCCAGCAGCTTGGCGGGAATACCCCGCCAGTTGCGGGCATGGTGATACTCCGGATGCAGCAGGCGCACGGTCTGCATGGCAATGGTCGAGCCACCCGACACCACCCTGCCATGCCGCAGCACCTGCCAGCTCGCCCGCAATACAGAGAGGGGATTCACCCCCGGATGCCACGCAAACCACCGGTCCTCACGCGCCAGCAGCAGGGAACGGTAAAGCGGCGCCACCCCGTCCATGCGTGGACGCAGCCGCCAGAACCCGTCGGAGGTCACGGCAACGTTCAGAATCCCGCCCGAGGAGTCGCGCAGCTCCGTTGAAAGCCTCCCCGCACGGGACAGATCGGGCGGACAGGCCGCGTCAAGCGCCAGCAGGCTGGACGGCACCAGCACGACCGCCAGCGCAACCAGCCGCCATTTACCCCGCATGGGTCAACGCGCACCAACCCGCGTGACACCGGCTTCCGTGCGGGCCATGACGGACGGACGATACATATCCTCGACGATCGCTTCGGGGCGGGTGAATTGTCCGGGGGTTACCAGGCGCACGATATAAGCCACCCGGAATTCCCGGGATGACAGGCCGGGATGTTCTTCATCGTGATCCTCGTAGCGGCGACTCCCCTCCTGCCCCAGCACGAAAGCAGCCACGAAGCGGTCATCGCGAGCCTGCCAGTTTTGCAGCGGAGACAGATCCTGCAGGAACTCATATCCTTTCACGCTACTCATCGGCGCCTCGATTTCCCAGCCCGCCGGTAGCATATCCACCAGCACCGTCTGATGATTGCCATCATCCCGGACCTGACCGGACAGCGCGACGATCAGCCGGTCGTTCTGCCGCAGACGCTGCGGATCAACCGGCGATCCATCCATGTTCAGCAAGGTGCGGGTCAGGGTGTAGCCAGCCTCGATCGGCTTCGGGGACGCTTTCGGCGTTCCCGTCACGGTCACCGTGCGGAAAAGTCGCGCCTGCGTGTCATTGCGGACCGCATATCCGCTGGCCAGTTGCTCCGGCGAGGGGGACAGCGCTATCGGCAACATCCCCGGTCGGGATACACCGTTCACCGTCAGCAACGATCCGCCCTTGATCGGCGCGCCGTTCTGTAATTCATGCGCCGCCATCAGCAGCCATGCCTTTTCCTGCGTATTCAGGCTCCCCGGCTGAAGATTCTGGTTCTGCACGCTCGCCAGCAGAGAGGTCGCAAGCTCGTCATTGCGTGTTTCCGCCGCAATCGCGATCAGCGCCGCCAGATCACGCAGCGGCGTGTAGTAGAACCCCCCCATCCACTCACCGGGCACAGAGGAAAGTTTGAGATTGGCGGACGCCAGCCGGAACAGTTTTTTCGCCCGCTCCGTATCGCCGGTGAGGGAAGCAGCCCCCGCCAGCTGGGCGAGCGCAATCGCCGGGGCCGGTTTGCCGTTCTCGAACGTCACACTGCCCGGCTCCGGCTTGTCGCCACCCATCCAGCCGAGACTGTCACTGATACGGTGCAGCAGGGCCGCATCCACCTGACCACCCGAACGGGCCAACAGATAAAGACCATACACGACCGTCACATCCCGGCTGGCGCGATAATAACCACTTTCCTCGTTGCCGGAGCCGGATATGATGGCCTGAACATTGGCCAGACCGCGACGGAGCGCCGCATCGGGAATATCGAACCCGGCCTGCCGCGCATGCACCAGAAAATCAGCGGCATAGATATTCAGCCAATTCGAGGCCCCGTTATCGCCCAGATGCCATAAACCGAACCGGCCAGATGCGTCCTGACGATCGAGAATGGTGTCGATCGCTCCCTGCACACGCTGAATGACGGCCCGGTTTTCCTTCCCGTCCCTGCCGATCAGGGTCGGATCATTGAAATAGAGCAGGGGCAGGGCCGCAGAGGCTAACTGTTCCGTGCAGCCATACGGGTACTGGTACAGCGACCGCAGCAAACCGGCGACATCAATGCCGCCGAAGCGATTATAACCAATAGAAACCGACACACTGCCGGGGGCGAAGCTTTTCTGTGCAACCGGGTCATAGCTCCATAGCTCTCCCGGCGTCTGAAGGGCGGTCTGGGCGATGCTGAAGGGGAAATGAGGCTCCCGTACCGCAATCTCGTCCTGGTGGGTAACATGGAATCCGTTCGGGCCCGTGACCTCGGTCTCCATGGTCAGGATGCCGTCACCACTGGCAGTCAGGGTGAGCGGATCAGCCACGCGATCCCCAGGCTTCAGATCATAGTCCAGCGCATGTTGTGCACTGACCTGGCCGGGCCCCTGAGTCGTGATCTTCACGGTGTAGCGGCCTGCCGCTCCGTCAACATCATGCAGTTGCAACACTGGCTGCGCGACATCGCCCGGTGCCAGAAAACGTGGCAGCGCCAGAGTCACCACCACCGGATCGCGCACCGTCAACGGCGCGTCCGCATGCCCCAGCGCCTGCGGATCATAGGCCACCGCCATCAGACGTAATTCACCCTGAAAATCCGGGACATCCAGTTCAATGGTGGCATTGCCCTTCGCATCCAGCGCAACCGGTCCCCGGAACAACGCCACGGTCCGGCTGCTGCGCACCGGCAGGGCGGCCCCGCCCAGATCGTCATCTCCGCCGCCACCGCCTTCATGCACCGCGCCGACACGGGCACCATCATCCAGCAGGCGGCCGTAATCATCACGCATGGACACGCCCAGACGCTGTTTTGCCGCCAGCGCACCCAGCGGGTCGGGCGCGTGGAATTTCGTAATCTGGAGGATACCCTCATCCACCGCCGCCAGCGTGACATAGGCGGATTGCGGGGTGCCTCCATCGGGCCGTGCCACATGCACCGGCACCCATATGTGCTGCCGTGGCAATGTCTGCTGTGGCGCCTTCATCTCAACGGTCAGACGATGGGCGGAGGTATCCGTGGCGATCCAGGCAAGCCCCACCGCCCGTACCGGATCATGCGCCCGACGCTTCTGATCAAGCGGCCGGTACAGCGTTGCCAGAACATACGCCCCCGCCCCCCAATCCTCCGCCGCCTTCACATCGACTGTCAGACCGCCCGCTGGAACCGCAACATCACGGGTTTCCAGCACCCGGCTGTTGGCGATGACGATCTCCGCCCGGCCGGCAAAAGGCGCGTCGATATGCACCCGGGCAGTCTCGCCGGCTTTCAGGGTGTTTTTGTCCGTGGAGACAGCCAGTTTGTCGGGGCTATCCGCATTCATATCGGTGGAGGATTGCCAGCCGGAGGAAAATCTCATGCTGGTGACAGCCCCGCTGGCCTCATCCGAGACGATCAGCCGATAGGTGCCCCATGGCAGGGAGCGCTCGATTCCGGTCTTGCCGTCCGCGGTGCTGTCCACTGTGCCGGACGCCACCGTGCGATCCACGACATGATAATGATACGTCCAATGGCTGCCGTTTTCACGCAGCCAGTCCCAGTGCCGCTCCTCCTCCACCAGCGCCCAGTGCAGGCCGGGGCGGGCCACCGGCTTGCCATCGGTGGAGAACGTAGCAACCCGGAAACGGGCGGGCGTATCCTCCTTCACCTGATCGCCGGAGAATTCCGGCAGCAAACCGATCAGAAGGGGTTTTGTCCGCAGCTTGATCTGCTGACTGGTCTCCACCACCCGCCCGCTCGGCTCCGCCAGACCAGCCACCAATGTCGCAATCAGGGGGGAGGCAACAGAATCGGGCAATTTGGGGGTCACATCGAGTGTCACCTTCCCCGCCGCATCGGCATCAGGCAGTTCGAGCGGCATGGCATTCTGCGCCACCGTCTCATCCACCACGCCGAAATGCCAGCCTTTCAGACCGGGCACCGGTTCGGGGTCGGGGGCGAATTCCAGCCGCGCCTCCGCATGCAGCCCGGCCGCCGGAGCCCCATACAGGAACCGGCCCGTCAGCGTGCCGGTGATAGGCTGGGCCGGGCCAATTGCCTTCGGCACTCCATCCAGCGTCACCGCAAGCGTCTGCGGCACGAAATCCCTCACCTGCACCTGAAGCGTGCCGACCGGCGGTCTGGAGGGATCGGTCAGCGCCTCGATCGTCCAGTTACCGTGAGAGGATGGATCAGGGAGCGTGAAATCATGCTGGAATCCGCCAGATGGGCTGGATTTCGCATCCAGCGTGATGCGCTTTGCCTCCATCCCGTTCGGGCGGCGCAACACCAGACTCAACGGCATGGAGGCAGCCGCATCCAGAGAACGTTGACGCAGGAGCGCCATGACATGGATCGTCTCGCCTGGGCGGTAAATGCCGCGATCCGCATAAAGATAGGCTTCGATCGGACCAGGCGGCTGCCGCCCGGAAACACCGCGATCAGACAGATCGAAAGGCTGCCCTTCCAGACTCTGGACCGCGATATCCCCTTTCCCGCCCTGTGCAATCAGCAGTGCCGGTGCAGCCGCCCCGGTGCCTGCCAGCAATGGCGCGGCGAAATGGGCTTTGCCGGAGGAATCGGTTTTCGCAGTGGCCAGCACATCCTGCCCGCGTGAGAGCAGATGCACGCTCAATCCCGCCTGCGGCATCGCATCGGACAGCGCACGCGCCACCACGGTCAGTCCATCCTCACCCTGCCATGTGGACAGGCCGGTACGGGTGGCAATCAGCCAGTGTCCCGCAATGCTGCTTTCATACACATCGCCATTGTCGCTGGCTCCATCCTCCGTTCCCGGCAGCAAAGAAACCGCCGGGCGATCCGCATTTTCCGCGATGACCAGATACGCACCAGCTTCTTCCGGCTTGATGATGGAGGGAATCGGGAAGGCCGTTTCAACAGTCGCGTTCTTCTCCGACGCCGCGCCGGTTCCGGTATCCATCGTGCCGGACCAGATCTGTGTCGCGTCGCTCTGCAACAGGCGGCGGAGTTCCCAGACCGAGAAATTCTGTTTGCCGAGATCAATATCGCGTCCGTACTGCCCCGTATTCGTCAGTTTGGAGGACAGCAGACGTTCACCCATGCGGAACACCCGGACCCTCACCCGTCGCGTATTGACCGTCTGGATCGTCAGACCGGAGGCAGTCGCGCGCGACAGAATCCAGCCTTTGCCACCCACCGCGATCATCGGATCGCGATCAGGCATTGCCGCCTTGACGGTAAAGGCACGGCTGGTCTTCTGCCCTTTGCTGCCCGTCAGACCGGGCAGAACGGTGATGGTATAATCGCGCCCCGGCGACAGGCCATCCACACAAAGACGGTTTGCAGTCACGCGGGTGACGATGCGGGCGGCCGGAGACACTTTCAAAAAGCCGGCTTCATTGGTGCCGGCCTCGGTCGAGAGCTTGTCATCGAATCTCAGGCACAGACCGGAGCTATCGGCTGTCTGTTCGGGGGCTACACCCCGAAACTGCAATGTCTCCTGCCCAAAGGCGGGGGAAGCGGCCAATCCTGCCAACAGAGCCGCAGTCCAGAAATGTGTTGCAGCCCTGGCAGACATTTTTTCATCCTTCCGCGCTGTCGATCAGAAAGCAGCAAGAAGAATCATGATACAAAATTCAAGACGCAACATCGTGATTTCGATCTGAAACCAGAACGCGCATTATCCCGCCTTGCGGGATCAGTAAGCCAATACTGAAACCGGCGCCCTTTTCACGGCGCCGGTTCTGATCGGGATGATCTGCTTATTTAAAGAATACTCCCGCAGACCCGCGCGCGGACGGAGGCCCAGGCGGTGGGCCCGGAGGAGGACCCGGGGGAGGACCCGGCCGTGGTCCCGGCGGAGGAGGTCCAGGAGGAGGGGGAGGCGGTGGCCCACCACCCCAGCGGCGGCCACCACCCCAATAAGGCCCACCCCAGTAGGGATTGCCGTAATAACCGGGATAGCCGCCACCCCAGTAAGGGCCGCCATATCCCCCGCTATACCCGCCCCCATAGCCGCCAAAGCCGCCCATATCCGAGCAAGCCCCCACCACCAGCACAGAGGAGAGGAGCAAACAACGTGTCATCCAGCGAAAAGCGGTACAGTGCATCATAGCACCTTCAAACACCTATAAAGTGGCCAGATCATGGCGGCATAGCGTAAGGGTTACAACGTTTACCGATCGTAAAGTTTCCAGCATGCGACAGCCCTTTTGGGCACACGCAAACCCCACACTCTCGTAAAAGAATGTATGAAGAGAAATCAGGGGGGAGGATCAGCCGGTCTTCCCGGTGGAAGAACCGGTGCACCCGTCCAGTTCCTGCCCCCAGCGGCATACGGATCAATCCCGTACGGACCGCTGGCATTGCCGGGCTTGTACGCGGCTCCTGCATATCCTCCATTCTGCGCACATCCGGCCAGCGCCAGACCAAAGGCCAGCAGCAGACATGAGGTGCGGAGGGCACCATACCGGATCACACCATCACGGCATAAATACACCCCCCTCACAGCAGAGTTTCCGCCTGACGCCGCACGGCAGGATGGTCGATTTTCCCACTGCCCATCAGGGGCAGCGAATCCACCGTCACGATCACCGCCGGGACCATCATTTCAGAGGCACCGGCTGCCTTGGCATGGGCCAGAAACACCTGTTTGGACGCATCGGCCTGCGTGGTCAGCATCACAATCCTCTCCCCCTTGCGGCCATCCGGCAGGGAGGTGGCCGCCGACATCGCATCCGGCCAGAGATCGGAGGCGAGAGCCTCCACCGCCGCCAGCGAGATCATTTCCCCACCCAATTTTGCAAAACGTTTGGCACGGCCCTGAATGGTCACGAAGCCGTCCTCGCCGATGGTGACGATATCCCCCGTATCGTGTTCACCTCCCGGTGGAGGCTCGATCACACCCGGTGCATCGGTGCGCAGATAGCCGAGCATCACATTCGGCCCCCGCACCCACAGACGCCCGCCCGTCTCGACGCCTGCCACCGGCTCCAGACGCGGCACGATCCCGGGCAGCAAACGACCGACCGTGCCGTAACGATTGTGCATCGGCGTGTTCAAGGCCAGCACTGGGGAGGTCTCCGTTACGCCATAACCCTCCAGCACACGCACGCCGAATTTTTCCTCATAGACATGGCGGGTCGCGGCTTTTACCGGCTCCGCCCCTGCCACGACATAACGCAGGGCGCGCATATCATAGGGATGCGCCATACGCGCATACCCCATCAGAAACGTGTCCGTGCCCAACAGGATGGTCGCATTGGTGGCATAAATCAGCTCCGGCACGATGCGGTAGTGCAACGGCGAGGGATACAGATAGCTCGGCACCCCGAAAGACAATGGCAGCACCAGCCCCGCCATCAACCCGAAAGAGTGAAAAACGGGCAGTACATTGAACACCTTATCCTGCCGCCCGAAGTCGATCACTGCCGCCGTCTGCGCGGAGTTCGCCAGAATATTCCGGTGGCTGATCACGACGCCTTTCGGCGTACCCTCCGAACCGGAGGTAAACAAAATAGCCGCCGGCGCATCAGGGTTCCGCCCCGGCACCAGTGCCCTGGATTTGGTCAGCACCCCGCGGATCTTGTCCCATTTGCTCAACCCGGCGCGCACATCTTCCAGATAGACGATGCGCTGGCTGGCAGAGAGGGCCTCGATCACCGGCTCCAGCCCGGCCTTACTGATGAAAGCGCGGGAGGTAATCACTGTTTTCACCTGCGCAGCCCGGCAAGCCGCCAGCAGATTGGCCGCACCCGCCGTGAAGTTCAGCATCGCCGGAATCCGGCGCGCAGATTGCAGCGCGAAAAACGTCACCGCGGTTGCATTGGCGTTAGGCAGCAGAACGCCCAGCGCCTCATCCGGCCCGGCATACACACTCAGCGCACGGCCCAGCACTGCCGCACCGGTCAGCAGGCGGCTGTAGGTCAGCGGACCGGTAACCGGATCCTCGATCGCCACGCGCCGCCAGCCATGCAGGCAGGCCGCCTGTCGCACCGCCTCGAACAGTGTGTGATCGACCGGAGTCGTGCGCCAGATGAGATCGGTCATCACATCATTCAGTGCACGGCCCGCAACCTCCCTGCGGCGACGACCGATCAGACCGGCGGGAACGTCCAGACGTTGCGGCGCCAGCGCCGTTATCCGCACCTTGGGGAACAGGCGACGCGGTGCCTGTTTCCGGTTGAGGCGGCTGAACGGCGTGTATTCCAGACCGCTGAGCCGGACCGGAATGACGTCCGCCTCGCTCCGTTCCGCGATCATCGCCGCGCCGTCATAGACCTTCATCAGGCTGCCGGTGACGGTGATGCGGCCCTCGGGGAAGATAATCAGCGGATCACCGGCTTTCACGGCATTGATCAACGTGCGGGTGGCAAACGGCTTCGCCGGCTCGATCGGTAACGCCCGCACGAAGCGCAGGAAAGGTCGCACCCAAAATTTTTCAGACACGGAGCGATCAATCGCAAAAACCGGCTCCTGTTCCAGCAAGGCCAGAGACAGCACGGCATCCAGCCAGCTGACATGATTAAGCGCAATCACAGTACGCGGACCCGTGCGGGACAGATGTTCAGCCCCCTGCAACTCGACCCGATAGACGATGCGGAACAGCAGCCAGATCGCATCCCGCAGCGCATTGGTAGGCAAAAATGCCAGCGCCAGCCCGGCCACCACCAGACTGGCCATGCCGAGCAGTCCGAACAACACCCCGCTGCCCAAGCCCATCAGTTGCAGCACTGCCACTACCAGTCCGCCAGCGACCATGCCTCCCGCTGAAACAATATTCGCAGCCGCCACGACGCGGGCTCGTTCGGATCTGGCGGCCCATGCCTGCAAGGCGGAAAAGGATGGCACGGCAATCAGACCGGCCGACACCGCCAGCAGGACCAGATCACCCATCACATGCGGCACACCGGGCTGCTGCAGGAACGTGCCGAGCGGCAGATCATGCCCTGTACCCGCCGGCACATGCGCGATCACCCGCCACAGATCGAGACCGGCCAGCCCTTGCAGAGCCGCCCCCAGCACCGAAGGCAGCAATGCGATCCGTCCGCCGCCCAGTGCCGCCGCCAGAAAGGAGCCGAGCGCCACGCTGATGGAAAACACCGTCAGCGACAGCGTCACGGCCAGTTCATTGCCATGCAGCACGGATTTCACAAGCGGCCCCAGCAACGACAGGCCCACCGCGCCCGATACCCAGAACCATGCGGCAATCAGCGCCGTCCGCCACAGCCGCTTTTCTTCCCATAACTGACGCAGCAGCGAACCGGTGGAGGCCAGGATATTGGCCCGGACCCGAAGCCCCGGGACCGCAACACCGGTCGCCGGAATACGCCGCGCAAACAGAAAGGAGAGCACGGCAAACAGTGTTACCAGCACGGCGAACACCGCAGGCGGTGCCCCCCTTGCCGCCAGTCCGCCAGCAACAGTGCCCAGCAGGATGGAAACGAAAGTCGCCGCCTCGATCAGCGCATTCGCAGCCCCCAGACGGGTCTGGGGCAAATGATCGGGCAAAATGGCGTATTTCACCGGCCCGAACAGGGCGGACAAAACACCGAAGCAAAACAGCGCCAGAAACAGCAAAGGCAAAGAGTGCAGCAGAAATCCCGTCACGGCCAGAAGCGCCGCCGGAATTTCCGCCGCCTTCAACCATGTGGCGACACGGGCCTTGTCATGTCCATCCGCCAGCTCTCCCGCCAGACCGGACAGCAGAAAAAACGGCGCGATGAATACCGCGCCCGCCAGAGTGACCAGAGCTTCCCCGCCATGCTGGGTACCCTGGTGACCACCGACACCCCAGAGGATCAGGAAGACCAGCGCATTTTTCAGAAAATTATCATTGAACGCCGCAAAAAACTGGCACCAGAACAGCGGCGCAAAGGCCCGCTCGGCCAGCAACGGACGCCGCTCGGGCGGGCGCTCCATGGTCATCTCCTCTGACGGGGTTCAGGCGCGGAAACGCTATTCGAGTTCGAGAGTGCTGGTGGGCAACGGACGGGCACGCCGATTTTCATCAATGGCGACAAACACGAACACGGCCCGCGTCACCTTGCGATAATCCTCCGCAACGCGGGGGCGTCGCCATGCTTCCACCGCAATCCGCATCGAACTGCGCCCGGTGGAGAGCAGCTTCGCATACAGGCTGACCTCATCACCCACCACCACAGGCGCCAGAAAGGCGATCGAGTCGACAGCGACCGTGACGCAGCGGCCCCGCGCATAGCGTGTGGCCACGTTTCCGGCTGCCATATCCATCAGCGACATCAGCCAGCCACCGAAAATATCACCGGCCGGATTCGTATCCGCCGGCATGGCGATAGTACGGATCATCGGCGGCTCGGCGGGCGGGCCTTCACCTTCGGACAGTTCAGGATCCGCAGAACGGGAGGAGGAGGTTAAGTCTGGATCGGACATTCGAACCTTCGCTTTTTTCCGGCTGTCACCTGGTGACAGGTCAGGAAAAGGGAGGCACCCTCTCCCCTGACCGGGTTATTCGATCCTATCCTGTTGCATCCCTTCATGCCGGTCCAGAGTCAGAACCGCCAAAAATCTCACGGCCAAAAATCTCACGGATCGCATGGCTGACAGGCCGCTTGACGGCAGGGCAAGGCCATTGCCACATCCGATCCAGTGACATGAGCAGTACCATGACCGATACAGCGACACCTTCCCAGCCTGACAACTCTCCTGACAACCCTGCCAATGCCCTCCTCCACCCGGAACTGCCTGCCCTTGATGAAAGGCTGGCAACCTCCCTGTTTCGGGACGGGCGGAGCTTCGACCGATGGAAACCGTTGCCGGTCAGCGATGAAACCCTGCGCACTGTTTATGATCTGGCCCGGCTCGGCCCGACATCCGGCAATTCCTGTCCGGCCCGGTTCGTTTTCATCCGTCATCCGGAAGCAAAACAGAAACTGCGCCCGGCCCTGTCCAGCGGGAATGTCGAAAAGACCATGCAGGCGCCGGTAACGGTCATCGTCGCTCATGATCCGTTGTTTTACGATAGGCTGCCGCATTTGTGGCCTTACGAGGATGCCCGCGACTGGTTCGTGCATAACGCGGCACTGGCTGAAGAAACCGCGATCCGGAATGCCACCCTGCAAGGGGCCTATCTGCTGTTGGCTGCCCGTGCGGTCGGGCTGGATGCCGGCCCCATGTCGGGTTTCGACCGGGCAAAGGTCGATGCCGCTTTTCTGATGCCGCAGGGTTGGCGCAGCGAATTTCTGATCAATCTCGGCTATGGCGATCCTGAAGACCTCCCTCCCCGTGCACCGCGTCTGACATTCAAGGAAGCTTGCGAGATCCTGTAATCCTTGTTTTCTAACGGCCTACAGCGACACCGCACTGTCCTGGTGGGGCAAACGAGCCTGAAAAGCGGATGAGGCCAGCCCATTACCTGAATCCCCGACAGCTGGATCATTGTCTCTGGACAGTATGTAGGGCGGTGATTTTTCCCACACGGGAATCCAAAAAGCGAAAGTGCTGCCTTTGCCCTGCTCGCTCTCGATGAATAACTGCCCGCGATGACGGTTGATGATGTGCTTGATGATCGCCAGGCCCAGCCCGGTACCGCTGGCCGCACGGGACCGTGCCTTGTCCACCCGGTAGAATCGTTCCGTCAGGCGCGGCAGGTGCATGCGTGCAATACCGGGACCATCATCCCCGACCTTCACCAGCACACCCCGCCGTTTCAGGCCGTAAGAATTCAGGGAAACATCCTGATCAGGCTGCGCAGTCAGGGTGCCCGTCTCAAAGCCGGTCTCGATCGCGGTGATCGTGACTTCTCCGCCGTCACGCCCGTATTTGATAGCATTGTCCAACAGATTCTGCAGAACCTGTGTCAACTGATCCGCATCCCCGGCCACTTTCGACAGAGGCGGCAGGTTCAGCTGCAATCGCATGTTCCGCTCCTGAAGGCGCGGCTCGAACGCCTCGATCTGACGTTCAATCAGTTCATTCAGCAGCACCGGGCGGTCCGGACGCTGGTGCTCCATCAGTTCGATCCGGGACAGGCTGAGCAGATCATCGATCAGCCGGTTCATCCGCTCCGCCTGCTCTGCCATGATGCCCAGAAAACGGGCCTGCGCTGGAAGATCTTCGGCGGCAGGGCCACGTAAGGTCTCGATAAAACCGATCAGGCTGGCAAGCGGCGTGCGCAACTCATGGCTGGCATTGGCAACGAAATCGGCCCGCATTCGCTCAACCGCCGCCTCCCGCGAGCGGTCTGACAGAACCAGCAGGGCATTACCGGTTTTCTGAGGATCAGGCTCCAGATGCAGGATGGTTGCCTCGACCTCCCGCTGCATCGGCGCAGCCAACACGATACGGGCATTCTGGCGGGTACGGGTTTCATAGGCTTTCGTCACCGCCGCCTGAATACCCGGATGACGCAGCACCGCCGGAAGATCATGGCCAAAAGTCGTGCGGGCCGCCTCGTTACGGCGCGCAGGCAGGCGGCGCTCGTCCAGAATGATCAGCGGATCAGGCAGTTTTTCAACAATCGTTTCGTTCAGCAGGGCGCGATCATCGGCAGCCGCCACCTGCAATGCGAAAGCGCCGGTTACACGGCGGGTTTCTGCCCTCAACCAATGCGGCGCACCCCATGCCACCGGACCATCGTTCATCGCTTCCGGCTTCACGCCGTCACCCGCACGAAGGGCGGTATACAAGCCTCGCAGTTCAATAACCCGCGATCCGGCTGCCGACAGGGCCAATGCCATGATGATCAACGCGGTGATCGCACACTCCCGCCAGGCCAGAAGCTGAAACGCGGCCAATCCGCCCAGCAACAGCAGAAAGGGCAGACTGAGCCGGGCAGCCGTCAGCCAGAACAACATCATGCCCGGCGGTTTGATCGCCGGAGGGGGAGGAGGAAAAGTCAGGGGCACAGGAGCAGGCTCAATGAAAACAGGGCGTCAGCCTAGCGCATTGACGCGCCAGGCGGCAGTCACACCGTGTGACACTTCAAACACAATGACACCAGCGCCCGGCTCTATCGTCAGCTCCCGGTAGAGTTCAGCGTCTGCGGGGCCGGTTCGATCATTTTGGGACTGCCCGATTCGATCTCATACAGAGCCAGCCCGCGGCTGACCTTTCCATCCGGATGCAGCACCAGAACCCCATCCACGCCCGCAAATCCGGCCGGCCGGGTCAGGCTGTCCGCCGACACGCTGCCTTCACTGGCAATGACCCGTGCGATGGAGGCAGCATCATAGGCCAGATCCTGCAACGCCAACGGCGCCGAGCCGTATTTCGTCTGGTAACGCTGCACATAATCGGTGCGCGTGGCCTGATCGGGGGCAGCATACCATGCGCCGTTCAACGTATCGCCGGAACCGGCGCGAGCGCGCTCTGAAGACCACAGCGCAGGCCCCATGATACGCACGGTTGGCGTGTTGATATCATAGTAGGGCAGCAGGCTGCCGATCTCGGCCAGACGGGTTCCGACATCCGCCAGCAGCAGCGCATCGAAAGGCGGTGGCGGAACGGAATTACGGGACAGCTCTGCCGCCAGTTTGCGATCACCATTCTTTTTGGCCTCGCGGATTTTCTGCTCCAGTGGCCCGCGGCGGCTGGCATAGCCGGACAGATCACGCACGGTGGCGTTCATGGCCTCCATTCCGCCGGAGTAATGCCGCACCGTGGCATCCGGCGCAAACTGCACCAGCGCCCGGCCCATGGCAGAGCCCAGTTCGGTATTCGGCAACAGAGCCGCGATATGAGTCTTGCCCTGGGCGCGTGCGGCCTGCACCAGCCGCTCTACCTGCTGATCGGGGGTCAGCCCCATCACCCATATACCGGGCTGGGCCTGGGCCGGACTGGAGGTAAAGGCGAGCACTGGTATCCCGGCCTGCCGTGCCGGCCCTGCCGCCGCGCCTGTTTCCGCCGCGCTGAACGGGCCAAGAATCATGTAGGCACCGCCCGCCACCGCCGCCTGTGCAGCCTGTGCCGCCCCGTTGGGCGTGCCATGCGTATCAATCGGCTCCAGACGTGGAGAACCGGGGACATCAAGCGCCAGCTGTGCCGCCTTGAGCATCGCCTGCCCACGCGCAGCGTCGGGACCGGAGAGCGGCAACAGAATCGCCAGATGGTCCAGTTTACCGCTACCTTGCCCTGCGCTACCGCTGAGACGGAGTGGGCCGCTTACCCCTGAAAGGGTGTTCGAGCACCCCGCCAGTGCCAGACTGGCCACGAGGAGAGACAATGTCCGACGCCGCATGCGATCCCCTTTCCACCGGTGCATCCCTGCCCGATGCCCATACCCGGCAGGCAAACGCAGAGAACCCGGCCATTGTTGCACAACCCGCCCGAACGACGGAACAGGACGATCCGGACGAACAGACCCGCGCTCTTCCCGCTGGTCTTGCACCTTCCGGTCTTGTGCTCGTCTCCACGCCGATCGGCAACCTCCAGGATATGTCGGCACGGGGCATTGAGACACTCAGACATGCCGATATGATCCTGTGCGAGGACACTCGCACCACCACCCGCCTCTGCACCGCTTTCGGCATCAACCGCCGTCTGGAAGCCCTGCATGAGCATAATGAGGAAGCCCGGATTCCCGCGCTGCTGGGCCTGATGCGGGCCGGGAAGCGGCTGGCGCTGGTCTCGGATGCCGGGACGCCTCTGGTCTCCGATCCCGGATTTCGCCTGGTACGCGCCGCCATCGCGGAAGGGTTGCCGGTGACCGGCATTCCCGGCGCCAATGCCGCCCTGCTGGCGCTGACCCTGTCCGGCCTGCCGCCGCATCCCTTCCTGTTTCTGGGCTTCCCCGCCCCGAAGGAAGCCGCGCGGCGCACCGGCTTTACCACCTTACGGGCGGCAGAGGCGGCCGGGCTGAACGCCACCATGATCTGGCACGAAGCCCCGCACCGGCTGGCAGCCTGCCTGCACGACATGCTGGCCGTTTTCGGGGATCGCCCCGCCGCCGTCGCGCGGGAATTGACCAAGCGGTTCGAGGAAGTCCGACGCGGCTCTCTCTCCGACCTCGTCCAGCATTATCAGGCCCATGAAGCCCGCGGCGAGATCACCGTTCTGCTCGGCCCCGCCCCTGCCGAACAGGCCACAGCGCAGGATCTGGATACCGCCCTGTTGCAGGCGCTGGAAACCCACAGCGTCAAGGATGCGGCCGCCCTGGTGGCCACCGCCATCGCCATGCCGCGCAAGCAGGTTTATGCGCGCGCGTTACAGCTTCAGCAGCAGTCGAAATGATGCGATGAGGACAGCGAGGGGAGTGGTGTCCCCGGCGGGATTCGAACCCACGGCCCCAGGATTAGGAATCCTGTGCTCTATCCTGCTGAGCTACGGAGACAGTGTTTCCCATCATACCCGATCCTGAAATTCTTGCTACCCCGCGCCACCTCAAGCAGCGCCCCACGGCAGCACCGTCTTGACTTCGTCCGGTGAGCGCCGATGCTTCCAGACATGGACTCGCACACACTGCATCATTCCCTGCTGACTTTCGACAGCCATATCGACATCCCGTGGCCGGACGGCCCAGGCGTGTTCGAAGACAGCCCGAAGCGGCATGTCGACATTCCCAAGATGGAGCGTGGCTCTCTCTCCGCCGGATGTCTGGTGGCCTATGTGCCGCAGGGGCCGCGCACCGATGAAGGCCGCAGCGCTGCCCGCGACCGCGCGCTGGCCATGCTGGAAACCATCCGGCGAATCGGCGAAGATGCTGCCTCCCACGGGAAATCCGTGCGCGTGGTCGATACCGCCGACGCCATCGAAGCGGCCCATCGCGACAAGGCCATCGCCATCCTGCCCGCGGTCGAGAACGGTTATGCCATGGGCACCGACCTGACCGTGCTGGACCGGTTCCGTGCTTTGGGGGCGCGATATCTGACCCTGACCCATAACGGCCATAACGATATTGCCGACTCAGCCCGCCCCATTCCGGCACTGGGTGATAAGGGGCCGGAGCATCACGGGCTGTCTGCTCTGGGACGGGACGTCATCCAGCGCCTCAACCGGCTGGGTATGCTGGTCGATGTCAGCCATGCCTCGAAAGAGACCATGCTTCAGGCGGCCGACCTGTCCACCACTCCGGTCGTGGCCACGCATTCCTGTGTCCGGGCGCTGTGCGACCATCCGCGCAACCTCGATGACGAACAGCTTGATGTGCTGAAAAGCACGGGGGGGCTGATCCAGATCACCGCCATGGACGGTTTCCTGCGCAAGGGGGGCACGCTGGAAACGGTTGGCGTCGCGGATTTCGTCGATCACATTGATTATGTCGTGCGTCGCATCGGCATCGCGCATGTCGGTATTTCCTCCGACTTTGATGGCGGCGGAGAAATCACCGGCTGGCGGAATGCGGCGGACAGCCCGAACCTGACCGCCGAGCTGGTGAAGCGTGGTTATGACGAAGCCGCCATTCAGGCATTCTGGGGCGGCAATTTCCTGCGCCTGTTGCGAATCGCGGAGCAGCGTGCCGGCTGAACGAATACATGCCCTTCGAATCAGATCGGGGCGGTTGGCCCTCCCGTGCCAACCGCCCCGACAGCAAGGGGAAACCATGCCACACCTCGCTTTCCCCTTGCCTCCAGACGACGCGCCAACCCCTTTATGGCAGGCCGTCCGGGCGTTCCCTTCCGCCGAGCAGGGGGCTTTGCGGAACAGAACATCTCCTTATCAATCTGTTCCTCCCTTCCGAGCGGGACGAAAACCGGTCTGACGACCGATGTACCAGCGGGGGCCAGCACCGTTCGGATGGGGGAACATCGCCCACACTCTTATCAATCGCCCTCCGGAAATAGCGATTGATAATGATTCGCATTTAAAGGGTGGGCACAAGCCCCGTCAAGCCTCTTTTTTCCTTAGGCTCTCATTTCGTGCCGAACAAGCGATCTCCCGCATCCCCGAGACCGGGCCGGATATAACCATGCGCATCCAGCTCCCGATCCAGCCCGACGGTGACGATCTCGATATCCGGATGGGCGGAGGCCAGATGACGCACCCCTTCCGGTACTGCCAGCAGGCACAGAAAAATAATCTGAACCGCTCCGGCCTGTTTCAGCCGCGTGATCGCCGTGACCGCCGACCCTCCGGTGGCAAGCATCGGATCGACCACCACCACCAGCCGCTCGGCAATATCGGCGGGGAGTTTCAGATAATACTCCACCGGTATCAGCGTTGCCTCATCACGATACAAACCGACATGGCCGACCCGGGCGGCAGGGATCAGTTCAAGCAGCCCGTCCAGAAGCCCGCTGCCGGCCCGGAGAATCGAGACCAGACACAATTTCTTGCCAGTCAGAACCGGGGACCGCATCTTCTCCAATGGCGTTTCAATTTCGATATCCTCGACGGGCAGGGCGCGCGTGACCTCATACCCCATCAACAGGCTCATCTCCCGCACCAGACGGCGAAACTCTCCGGTGGAGGTGTCATGACGCCGCAGCAAGGTCAGCTTGTGCTGCAACAGCGGGTGACGCAGCACCGTCAGAGTCGGGAAGGTCTCATCTGTCCGGTCCATGCACCCCGTCCCGCTGCTTTCGCCGCATCGTCGCATGTCTGTATGGCCAGGCGCCAGACAGGAAGCGAACAGAGTCACAATGGCAAATGATGGTCCAGCCATACCCGGCATCGTTCTGGCCGGTGGTCTGGCCCGCAGAATGGGCGGTGGCGACAAGGGGTTGTGCCTGCTCCATGGCCGTCCGCTGCTGGCCCATATCTGTGCCCGCATCCGGCCACAGGTGGCCATGCTGGCCCTGAATGCCAATGGCGATCCATCCCGTCTGACGCAGGCTCTGCGCCAGGAGGCGGATTATCCGGCATGGGCGCCGACCACGATCCTGCCCGACAGGAGTCCGGATTTTTCCGGTCCTTTGGCAGGTGTGCTGGCAGGGCTGGCATGGGCCGAGTCGCATGGATTCACCCATATGCTGAGCGTGCCGGGCGATACGCCCTTTCTGCCGCCCGATCTGGTCCGCCGTCTTTGGCGCGCCCGGCAAGGTCTGACCGAGACCTCAACGGAAGCAACCCGAATCGCCCTTGCCCGTTCCGGCGACCGCACCCATCCCGTCATCGGCATCTGGCCTGTCATGCTGAAGGACTCACTGGCGCAGGCCCTGCAAAACGGCATGCGGCGCATCGGCCAGTTCACCGCCGCTTTTCCGGTGGCTCATGCCGAATGGGCCATCACCGCAGCGGGTGATCCATTCATCAATATCAACACTCCAGCCGATCTGGACCATGCCCGGCTTGCAGGAGCAACCTTCCCGTCATGACCGATCTCTCTCCCGATCCGCAGAGCCTGCTGCAGCCGGAAGCGGCCGGATTTCTGGCCCGTATGCAGCAACTGGACAGGCCAGGCCTGCACACAATGCCGCCGGAACAGGCACGGGCGATCTATGATCGTGGTCAGCTGCATCTGAACCCGGACCCACCGCCCATTGCCGAGTGCCGCGACCTGTCCTGTCCCGTAGAAGGCGGCGAGATCACATTGCGGCTTTACCGCAACGCACCGCCACGTTCGGAAGGCGATCCCGTATTTGTTTTCTTCCATGGCGGAGGCTGGGTGCTCGGTACTCTGGACACGCATGACGTGCCCTGTCGCCAGATTGCCATTGCCGCCGGAATCACCGTTATTTCAGTCGGGTATCGTCTGGCGCCGGAGCATAAATTCCCGACCGCGGTCAATGATGCCATCACCGCCTGCACGTGGATCGCACACAATGCCGCCATGCTGGGCATCGACCCGGCCCGCATCGCCGTCGGCGGTGACAGTGCCGGTGGCAATCTTGCGGCTGTGCTTTGTCTGACGGCACGGGACCAGCCCATCCTGCCCCACCCGATCCGCCAGCAGATCCTGCTCTATCCCAGCACGGATATGAGAGGACGGCAGGCAAGCCACACCGTGTTCGGACAGGGATTCGGCCTGACATCCGACGCGATGCGATATTTCCTGACGCATTATCTCAGCTCACCGCACGATATACGGGACTGGCGAGCCTCCCCCTTGCTGGCCCCTCGGCATGATGCCCTGCCGGCAGCCCTGATCATCACCAGCGGGTGCGACCCGCTGCGGGATGAAGGGGAAGACTATGCCATCAAACTGCGCGAAGCCGGGGTGCCGGTCTCGATGCAGCGTCTGGAAGGGCAGATCCATGGCTTCCTGACCATCGGCCGCTATTTATCCGCAGCCGGGGAAACCGTCGCTATGATCGCGGATTTTCTGCGCCGGCTTTAGAAATAACCGACCCCGTTCACCACATCCTCCCCGGTCAGCCAGGGATAGTAGTCGTTGAATCCGGAATAGGTCGGCATGCCCCCTCCCATCATCATGGGAGGAGTCATGGCGGCAGGCGGAGCAGGCTGAGCAGACGCGGCAGGCTGCTGGCTGGCCGCCTTGGCCTTCATCATGGCGGCCACATATCCGGCAGCCATGAGCACATTGCCGTGCTCCTGCATGCAGGTGAGATAATCCGGATAGGAATAGGTCCGCTTTGGTTCCGAAGCCGGCAGCCGGGCCAGCAAAGCCGGATCACCCGCTTTCTCGCGGCAGGTTTTGCCATCACTGCGATATTCCGCCAGCGATTTATACGGTCCCGGCAGAGCCACCAGCGGATTGCGCGGCGGGGTGGAATGTGTCGAGCATCCGCTGATCGCCATCATGACGGCCAGCCCGGCCAGAGAGCCAATCCGCCTTCCATCTCGTTTCATCCGCGTATCCTTCATCCCGTCCTGCCTCCTTGAACCGCTTTTTCGCGCGACAGGAAAGGCACGACTAGCGTAGACCCACCCCTGTCCGATTGCCACCTGCGGTCGCGGCGGAGCAAGCGGCCCCTGTCGACAGGGGTCCCCCCCTCCGATGATCCCGCCCTGAAACGGAGACGTCTTTTGTCCGATATCGGTAACCCGTTCGACCACAAGCAGACCCCGCAGATCATGGAAGACGCCGGTCGTGCCATGCCGGGGCTGATGGCCCATGCCCTGCGCGTCCTCATCTGGGGCACCTTTCACTTCTTCCTGTCGCTGATCGAGCAGATCGCAGCCCTGTTCGCGCCATTGCTGCTGGTTGTCGGCGGTATCTGGCTGGCGGTCAGGCATGCCGCAGGCATGGTCAACGTGCATGAAGACCATGTGCAGGAAGCCATCAGCCAGGCCACTGCCGTTCTCGGCCATGATGTCCTCATCGCCGGTCATATACTGTCACCGTTAGGGCTGATTATTGACGGGCTGATTCTGGTTGCAATCGCTGCCGCCTGTCACACGTTGGGGTTGGTACTGATCAACGAAATGTATGCAGACAAATGAAGCCGCTTTCCCGCCTTTTCATCCTTGCCATGCTGACAATGACTCTGTTCGGGCTGACCGCCTGCCATACCGGGCGCTTCCAAAGCCAGGACGGTCGGATTCGGGGCGGCTATGTCAGCGGCGGTATCGGACCGGGATTCTGACCCTGTTTTATTGATAAAAATTATAAATCATATAATAAGATTTTTTTAAATTTCCATTGACGGTGCCGTTCAGCCTTCACACAGTAAGGTTGTCTGATGACGGCGTGCGGGAGAGTGCTTTCCCTCCTCACGGAGAATGGCCGCCGAAGGAGCAACCCCCCGGGAACCTCTCAGGCCCATGAACCGCACGCTCAGGACACTCTGGAGAGAGGCCCGGCAGGGTCCGCCGAAGGGGAAATCCGGCTTTTTGCGGAAACGCCAGCCGGGTGATGCTCTCAGGCACCAAGACAGACGGGGGCGACGGACACGCGGAGACACGTGACCGGTCGCGTTCCCACCCCTGTCGAGGAACCGAATCACGATGAACGCGATCACCCTTGCCACCCGATCCCTTCTGCCCTCCGGCCTTCAGATTGCGCCGGTTCTGCATCGATTTGTGGAAGAGGAAGCGATGCCCGGCACTGGCATCACAGCCGAGGCATTCTGGGCCGCACTCGCCGTCGCCCTGCGCACATTGGGGCCCGCAAACGCTGCCCTGCTCAATCAGCGGAATACGTTGCAGGCCGAGATCAACCAGTGGCACCGCGTCCATACGCTGCCGCAATCCGGCGTCGGTGCGGCACTGGCGGCACAATCCGACGCCTACCGCGCGTTTCTGCATGAAATCGGCTATCTGCTGCCGCCACCGGCCGCGTTTCAGGTCGATACCGCACAGGTGGATGATGAGATCGCCCATATCGCCGGGCCACAGCTCGTCGTTCCGGTCAACAATGCACGCTATGCTCTGAATGCCGCCAATGCGCGCTGGGGCAGCCTGTATGATGCGTTATACGGCACAGATGCCGTCGGACGTCAGCAAAGCGCGACGCGGGGCTATGATGAGGCACGCGGAGCCGAGGTTATAAGACATGGCCGCGCGGTGCTGGACATCGCAGCCCCTCTGGCCGAAGGCAGCCATGCCGATGCCATGCTCTATGCGGTACACAATGGTAAGTTACGGATTGCGCTGGCCAACGGACATGTGACCGGACTACGCGATGAGTCCGGATTCTGCGGATATACCGGCGCGCCTGATGCACCCAGCCGTATTCTGCTGGTCAGGCACGGGCTGCATCTGGAAATCCTGTTCGATCGCGACCATCGCGTCGGTCGCAATGATAAAGCCGGTATTGCCGATCTGATTCTTGAATCAGCCCTGTCCACCATCATGGATGCGGAAGACTCCGTCGCCGCGGTCGATGCGGAGGACAAGGTCGAGGTCTATCGCAACTGGCTGGGTCTGATGCGCGGCGACCTGACGGTCAGGTTCGAGAAAAACGGCGCCGCCGTCGAACGTAGCCTGCATCAGGATCGGGTTTACACTACGCCTGATGGCAGCGGCAGCCTGACGCTGCCCGGTCGATCCCTGCTGCTGATCCGCAATGTCGGTCATCACATGATGACCGATGCGGTTATGCTGGACGGGGCAGAGGTGCCGGAGACCATTCTGGATGCATTCATCACCAGCCTGATCGGCCTGCATGATCTGCGCGGGCGGCCCGGCAGGCACATCACCAACAGCCGAACCGGCAGCCTGTATATCGTGAAGCCGAAAATGCACGGGCCGGATGAGGTAGCCTGGGCAGCGCGGCTGTTCAGTACGGTGGAAGATGCGCTGACTCTGCCCCGCAACACCATCAAGATGGGCATCATGGATGAGGAGCGCCGGACCAGCGTCAATCTGGCGCATTGTATCGAAGCAGTCCGCAGCCGGGTGTTTTTCATCAATACCGGCTTTCTGGACCGCACCGGAGACGAAATCCACACCAGCATGGAAGCCGGTCCCATGCTGCGTAAGAACGACATGAAACAGACTGCGTGGTTCACGGCCTATGAAAACGGCAACGTGGATAGTGGGCTGGCCTGTGGTCTGCCCGGCCATGCCCAGATCGGCAAAGGCATGTGGGCGGCACCCGACAACATGGCGGCGATGCTGGCCGAGAAAATCGACCATCAGCGCGCCGGGGCCAGTACGGCCTGGGTTCCTTCCCCCACGGCAGCCACGCTGCACGCGCTGCATTATCATCAGATCGACGTGGCGCAACGGCAGGCGACCATTGCCAGAGAAGGTGCCCGCACCTCACTGCATGCTCTGCTGACCCTGCCATTGCTGGAGGAGGCGGGGAAACTAACCGCTCAGGAAATCAGGGATGAGCTGGACAATAATGTTCAGGGTATTCTGGGCTATGTCGTCCGCTGGGTGGATCAGGGGATCGGCTGCTCCAAAGTACCGAACATCTACAATGTCGGCTTGATGGAGGACCGCGCCACGCTGCGCATTTCCGCACAGCACATCGCCAATTGGCTGCGCCATGGTGTCGTGAGCCGGGAACAGGTCGAAGAAACACTGCGCCGCATGGCCGTAGTGGTGGATGGGCAGAATGCGGGCGATCCCGCCTATCGACCCATCGCACCAGCCTTCGATGGACCCGCCTTTCTGGCGGCATGCGATCTGATCTTCAAAGGCACCGAGCAGCCAAATGGCTATACAGAGTTCGTGCTGCACCGCCGGCGTCGAGAGGCCAAAGCCCGGACCTGAACAACGCTCCGATCATTCCGGTTCATGATGAGCCGGAATGATCCCGCGTAACTGCCAGCCTCCGCCCCCCGCATTCATCTCAACGCGGGAGAGGGGTGCAATGTCGATCCTCCAGAATGCCTCAACGGGCGCACCCAGCGCATGGATGACAGCAGCCCGCATCACGGCGGGATGCGTCACCGCCATGACATACCCACCTGAATGCTCAGCCACGCCATCCAGCCAGTTAGATACACGGCTGAGCAGGGCAGAGACCGATTCACCACCATGCGGCGCCGCATCAGGGTCTTTGATCCATGACTGCACCGCATCCCCCATGGTCTGTGCGCAATCGGCCAGAGTTCTGCCGCGCCACGTGCCGTACTCAAGATCCGCCAGCGTTGCTGTTATCTCCGTCTGCTCAGCCCGTTCAGGCAGGCGCAAAACCTCTGCCGTCTGCCACACCCTTAATTCGGGGGAGAGAAACAGGTGCCCCATTCTGGCAGGCAGGGAGGGATTCCATATGGCCAGACGCCGCCTCTCCCGCTCTTCGATCGGCTCATCGCCTGGAAAGCGCGCCTGACGCGTGGCGTCGGTCGCGGCATGACACAGCAGGATCAGACGAAGCATCCCAGCCTTCTCCCCTTCGCAACATACGCTTTGCATTGACAGGAAAGGCCGGGATTTTCTACGGTTCGTCCACTGTAAACATATGGAAGCCGGTGTAAATCCGGTGCGGTCGCGCCACTGTAATCAGCCTGAGAGGGCTGAAAGTCAGACCCTGTTTTTGCAGACTCTATCCATTTTACCTGCCGTTTCATCGGGGCGCGCTTCCCCGTCAGGAGTTTCCACCCAATGTCTGCCATTTATTCGACCCTTCCCCGTCCGACCGCCACCCCACTGTCTCGTCCGGTTCCGCTGCGGGATATTCTGCCTTGGACGCTGTTCGGGATGGTCATGTTACTGGCACTGTATTTCGTCGGCATTGAGGAAGGGGCCACCTCCCTGATTTCCGGCATGTATGTCCATGAATTCGTGCATGACGGCCGGCATCTGCTCGGCTTTCCCTGCCACTGACGCCATTATTCTGACCGTATCATGATCCGGACATTGTTGATCCGGGGCATGTTTGCCGGGTTTCTGGCAGGCATTGCCGCGTTCGGGTTCGCACATCTGTATGGGGAACCGCAGGTGGACCGCGCCATCGCCTTTGAAGCCGCTGCCGAACACGCAGCCCATCACACTCATCACGCCTCCGGCGGGACAGCGGAGGAAGCAGAGGCCGAACCTGAACTGGTATCCCGTACCACTCAGGCCGGGCTGGGGCTGCTGACCGGTGTGACCGTGTACGGGGCCGCTTTCGGTGGTCTGTTCAGCCTCGTGTTTACCGCCATGCTGGGCCGCCTGCCGCTTGGTCCACGTGGCCTGTCCGCCTTGCTGGCAGGATGCGGATTTATCGCTATCTGCCTCGTACCGGGGCTGGTCTATCCACCCAATCCCCCTGCCGTGGGACAGGCTGATACCATCACCGAACGCACTGCCCTGTATTTCGAGATGCTGCTGATCTCCTTGTCAGCCATGACGCTTGCCTTCGTGATCCGGCAGCTTTTTGCAACACGCTGGGGCGGATGGAACAGCACGCTGGCCGGGGCCGGTTTCGCCCTGCTGGCCCTGCTTCTGATCGGGCGTGCCATGCCGGTTATCAATGAAGTGCCGGTGACATTTCCTGCTGATCTGCTCTGGCATTTCCGGATCGCTTCCTTCGGCACCCAGGCCGTGCTGTGGGCGGTGATCGGTATCGGCTTCGGCTGGTTTGCAGAGCGGCAGATAAAACACTTATCCCACCCCACAAACCGCTAACCCAGCCCCTTATTCAGCCGCGAGACGGGAGGTCTCATCCTCCCTCTCCACTCCCCAATCCACCAATGGTTCCGGTTCCTCCAGATCGAAATGCGGCCGGCCGAGCAGGCTGTTGATGATTGTCGCAGCCCGCCATGCCATCAGACTGAGTTGAGGTTCGGCAATCCCATGGCTGTGGCGTCCTGCATTCTGGACAAAGATGCGGGCAGAAGCAGGACCATCCCAGACAGCAGAAAAATCGGGCCGCAATGTGTAACGTCCTTCCTCATCCAGTTTGAGGCGCTTCTGGAGCGATCCAAAACAGGCTGGCACAGCTGCCTTGTATCCGGTTGCACAGATGACCGTATCCCCGGTGACCGTATCCATCTGACCATCCAGGTGATGACGCAGATGCAGGGTAATCCCTTCTCCGTGACGCCTTGCAGCCTCTGCCTCCCGATATGGCATCAGCCGCACGAAATCGCGTCGGCCATCGAGATGCCGGATCTGGTATAGCGCGCGGTAGATCTCGTTCAGTGTCGTCGGGGAAGCCCCATCACTGGCCAGTTTCTGCGCGGCCACATGCCGGGCACGGAGATCAGGCGGCAGCCCATGGAAGCGCGCGACATAGGCCGGCGTAAAATACTCGTTGCTGAAAGCCACTTCATCCAGTGACGAGAAATTCATCCGGCGCGTGATCCAGGTGATTCCCCCCACACGGTCTGGCCCCCGGCGCAGCAGATCAAGCACGATTTCCGCACCGCTCTGCCCCCCACCGACCACAATGACATGGCGACCCGTGTAATCACGGTCTTTCTCGGCAAAACGGGATGTATGCAGGCACATATCTTCCAGACCAGCCGCCCAGCGCGGCAGATAGGGATGATGCCCGGTTCCGATCAACACATTGCGCGCTCTGACTTCTCCATGGCGGTGCGTCAGCACAAAGTGACGGCCATCGAAATCAACCGACTCAACGGGGGTTCCGAAATGCAGCGATGGAAGCTGTGCTGCAACCCAGCCAAGATAATCATCGAATTCCCGGCGATAGATTCCTTCAAATCCGGCTGTGATGAATTCGTAAAACCGGCGCCGTGCCACCAGATAGGAGGTAAAGCTGAACGGGCTGGTCGGCTGTACGGCACTGACCAGATCCTTCAACCATGATGTCTGCAAAGTGACATCAGGCAGCATCATGCCGGGATGCCAGGCAAAGCGCGGGCTACGATCAAAAAACTGCGCCTGCACCTCCGGCACAGCATCCAGCAGGGCCGCGACACTCAGATTGAACGGCCCGATCCCGATCGCCGCAAGATCCTGTAACGGAAAGGCAGAAAACTGAAAACGATCCGTCATCAGGCCATACTCCCAGACTGAAAAGCTGCATGTTGGTGTAAGGAATGATTCCAATCGCTGCGAAGTGACCAGTCATCATAAAGAGGATTATGGAGAGGCGTTCCAATTTCAGGTTTCGGCCTTACCGGCGTATCGCCATACCCGATGGAGAACCGGGCACGGTTGATGCAGATACGCATCATGGTCGGGGTAAAAAGATCAAACATCTCAAAACGCCCCGCCAATTCCGGACAGCGTGCCTGATATTGACGGATGACACGGGCGAGACCCTGATAAAAAGCCTGCTCGGGATATCCGTCATGCGTCAGCAAAGCATCCGACAGAAATCGGAGGACGCTGACAAAATGGCCCGTCTGAAGGTGATGAATCAGATGCTCAGCCGGACGCCTGCCAACCTGATCAGCCAATCCTTCGGGCAAAGTCTCATGCTCCGGCAAGACAGGCGTGACGAGATCGAAATCCCCCTGCAAATCCTTCAGCGCCACACCACAGGGCACCCAGTCTTTCAATAACAGCGTAACATTCTGTCCATGGGCGATAAACCCGGCGCCATACCGGCACATCAGGTGATAGAGCGGGACCACGACAGAAGAAAACAACCTCTCCAGCCAGATATCGCACGGCATGGAAGAACGACGGATACAGGCCGAGATCAACGGTACGCCATCCCCGCCACATACCTGTAATGCTCCCAGCATGATGGCACGCTCATCCTCTGCCAGTGATGGCTCCGCGCGCTGTCGCCATACGGCGCCCAGTAATTCATGAAAGCGGTAGGGAGCCTGAGCAATTTTTCCATATACAGTTTGCGGCACTGCATAACCGGCCATATCCCGAAGGATCAGGACTTTCGTAGTCTGGAAAACAGCATCTTTCGCGACACATTCGCTCAGCCATGATGACAGGCCGACACCGGTCAAAATGCCTTTACCAGGCAGGCCGCGCCATGCAGACGTATTCAGAATGGTGACCGGCAGTTTGATATCATGCGCCGCCGCTCTTTCCGCATTGGCCAACGTCCGTAGGGATTGCTGTGGTCGATAGAGATCACCCCGTTCACCCAGTGGTACAATCCTGCCTGATGCAATATCAGCTGCAAAATGCGTCTGAATATAATTCTGCCACTGCCATGGATGCACGGGAATCAGCCGATGACTGATCCTGTCGAATCCTCGCTCGAACAGAATACGATCGATCTGCCGCAGATCATCGACACGCAGCATTTCCGACAAAAGATCATCTTCACTGATATCACGCGTCATGCCACCCAAACAGGCTTCACGCGCCACAGCAATCCAGTGCAGGCGGAACACAGGATCATATTCAGGTGCATAGGCGCGCTGATCTTCCAATCCCCAGCCAACCCTGCCTTTCGAGGCCGGAGCTTTGGGATGCCCATCCAGTCTGGCCTGCAAGCGATCATTGTCGAGATCAAGCATGGAAATTGCAGACAGACCATCCCGCCTTCTCAGCAGTTCCATATCTGTTTGCAGCGTGGCGTAAAGCTCCTGCAGATACATTGCCAGTGTTGCATCACTCATACCCAGTGCAGCCTGTGCATCCACAAAAAACTGTGCAGCATCGTGGGCCTGACTTTCCTCGCCGTTTTCAATCCTGATGATACTATCAGGGTCAATTGTCAGCTGCCCCCAGATGCGCGGCTCCCCTTCACATCGGTAATGAACATCACCAAAGCGGAATATCCATAATCCGCCTGCTTCTTCCTCGGGATGAAATGCTTCCTCATAGGCAAGCTCAGACAGGGATTTTGCAAGACAGGTCAGATTGACACGTCGCCACAGGGAAGCATGCAAGGAGGCATGGCGTAGAGTATCCTGACGATCACGCATCACGTTGAATTCATTCGATACAATCATCTGATGCACTCCCTGAAAAAGTGATCACGTGTGCAGGTAATCAGCATCGAACGTTTGTGCGGAAAATCGAACTCGTATTCCAGCGTGTAACCGGATTCCTCACAAAGCCGCAGCATATTGCTATGAGCAGCACTCGGTTCACCCACCACTTTTCGGGTTCGGCAATCATCCAGGAACAGGCAATGGGTGATGGCACGGAACCATGCCAGCGTACGGTCGCGCCCAAGATGGCGTTTTTCGCCGACCAGCACATGCCAGCCACGATCATAATCATCGGCCTCGTAATGCGGGCCGAGTCTGTCTTCCTTACCCCAATAGATCTCGAAATAGGTCGATGGTTCACCATCCAGTTCGCCGATCACGGAGAATGCATGCGGATCAGCATCCATACGACGCAGATAGGCTTCATGCTTTTCAATCGGGCCGGCTTCATCCCAGAATTTGGCTACACGCGGCTGGTTCTGCCACATATGGAACAGTTCGAGATCACGGCCGATATCCAGTGCGCGCAAGGTTAATTCATGCCCGGTTATCGTATCACGCCTTCGATAGAACACACCTTTCGGGGCAGGTGGACGTAACGGATGATCCCGCCCATCCGGGAGCGCACGACGCAGAAGCGGCTGGCGATGCGCAGGCGGGCCGGCCTGCCAGAAATCCCGTTGCTGACGATGCCCCTGCCGGTACAGAAAAGCGGTGTTATCCCGTATCTTATGAAGCGGGAATGATGCATCGGCAGGATCAGAGACTGATTCAAGAGACACTGAAAAACAATCAGCCCCTTCTGAAAAAGCATAATCAGCCAGCACATAGATCAGAAAATTTCTGTCCCTTTCCGGCGCAGACCAATCGAGGACGATGGCCCTGGCAAGTTCCCCTTCAAAATGAAGGCGTGTATGGGCGACGACAGATCCATTGAGCAGTATGCTCAGTTCGCCTCCTCCCATGATCATGACAGAGCGGCCATGAGCATCCCGGAATGTCCAGACCGGTTCCATATCCTTAACCGGTCGCTCGGCCGGATGCTCCAGAACAGCACTCATGACTGCACCAGAGGATTGGGAACGGATACATAACTGGCAAGAGGGCTGGCAGTATCGGCGTTTTCGTTGACATCCCTTAGATATGTCATCACATTGCCTTTCATCCAGATTGACGGACAATCCAGCAGATAGCGAATCACAGATGGATCACGCAGCCCATCATCGCTCATGGATTGAAGTCTTTTCCTTAGAATACTTAGAAGTGTCTGTTCCTGTGCGACTCCGTCCAGCACAAGCGTATCAAGAACACCGAACACGGAATTACCGATCAGATAATACCCGATCAGCTGCGGCCCCAATGCGGCATCAATGATATTGTCTGTCCATCGTCCCAACTCTGGCACGTAAGTTCGCAGAGTCTCGATCATATCGGTTGCAATGGCCGTGCCCTGACAATCACGGAACCAGGCCTGTTCGGGCCATCCATTCCGCAGACCAAGCACGACATTCTGCTGATGGGCACTCATCATCACACCATGACGGGCATGGAGATACAGTACCGGTTCCATCAGAATAGAGAGAAAACGGCGAAACCACTCCTCCGCAACATCGGACTGGCTGCGTTTATCGCGTGTAGCGATCATACGGATGATATGGCCGATTCTACTGGGAGCATACCTGTCGAACAGATCATCCTGACAAAGCGTCGCAAGCATCGCGGCATGACGACCACCCGCATATACGCCCTCTGCTTGATCGGCAAAAGGATTGTCCCTGAATACAACGGAGCTTTCGACCAGAACCTTCCCATCAGGCCCTTTCAGCGACAAATGGGCTGGTTCTTCAATCACTGAAAAACCCTGATAGCGGGCAAAGACATCCTGCCCGACCGGACCACGCAACAGACGCGCCAGATGCAGGCCGCGATCAAGCTCACGCGGCAAAATTGTACGGATCGAATTGGTAATCCGCATCGAAAGCGAGAATTTCATCATCAATGGAGACTGCGCACTCCATAGACTGCGCAGGGATGCAGTTGCACGGAATTGCGGCCCCATGATACCGAGATCACGAAGTCGATCCTCCATGCGCAGACTGGCAAGTTCGGGCAGGCACAAAAGATGACCGGCTTGCCAGGGATGAACCGGCAACAAGGTCCAGCCTCCCGGAACGGCATGCAGTGCTTCCTGACCGGCATCGGTCGATGCAAGCATCTCTTTCAGCAGGGATTGTATGTCGGCCACGTGAACACTGTCGCCAATCATATGATCCGGATGGACTGCGAACCAGCGTAACGCGAAGCTGTTGCCGTGATCAGGCCCATACGCCGCATCTTCACTTTCAGAGAGGCCTTCACGGAATTTGGGTGCGGGATGAAACGGATGACCCAGGATCAGCCCCTGTTCCGCCGTGATAAAATCAGGCACCCTGTCTGCCTGATCATCTGTTCTATAGTGATGACTGAGCAAGGCGGCTGAGACACGTTCGGCACTGTCCATCACGCGTTTTCGGAAAGTCATCCTGGTCGGCAGTGATGCCGTCTGTGCAAAGGCCGTGTGATCCAGCAGAAGATCCAGCAGCAAACGCACATCCACCGATCGGATGGCACCATGGCGCCTCAGCAAAGGCGGCCCCGCAAATCTGAAACGCCCGGTTTCAGTGGACGCGGCAAGCGGCAGCAGCAACTCCCCTTCCTGCAACAGAAGGGGAACTGAAATCGCACCTGCCGGACAATGCATATGCGCACCACATCGTGATGCAGCTTCCTGCGGATCGAGCTTTTTCCAGCCGCGCCATTCACGCAGCAAACCGTTCAGCAATGTCGTCGTCGCCATTCCGGCCTCAAAGTGACGACGTTCAATGCATGCTGACGTATCGCGGGTTTCCATGGCTTCCAGCACAGGCGTTTCCCTTTCTGTTGCATATCGTGCCGCTTTGCGGAGAATCACCTTGCGGCATATTGCAATTGATATTCATTCCTAATTTAATGCTGAAATGCAACCCCGGAACACCTCCCTCTCTGCGGGCATCAGCCCTGCTGATCCGGCATCGCCCGATGCGATCACTTTGTCGTGCGCAGATCGCCTCGGCTTTGCTTCGCTTGTCTGCTGTGTAGGGCTGACACAATCATCACTGATTGCATTTTTGCCGATTTTATCGACCAAAACAGGATTATCGGTTCTGTCACTCGGTATTGTTACCAGTTGTGGAATGCTGGCCATGCTTGGTGGTGCGCCTCTGGCCGGATGGCTGAGCGATCGGGCGGGTCGACGACAGACTTTGATGGTCTGCCTTGCTATTTTCTGCGTAGCCCAGCTTTTTCTGGCGGCCATTGTATCGGCTGCGATGAACGGGACTTTATCCCCCTCACTCTGTCTCTCACTGTTGATGATATGCCGCCTGTTACATGGCATTGCGACAGGCGGCCTGCTTCCAGTGGCACAGGCATGGGTCGCCGATCTGACCGGAATTCAAGGCCGTATGGCGGGACTTGCAGCCATCAGTGCCGGGTTCAGTGCCGGGCGGCTGGCGGGGCCGTTGCTGGTCTCGGTCACTTTACCACTGGGGGCCACGATGCCGCTCTGGGTCATGGCGCTGCTGCCATTGCCGCTCGGCAGCATCCTGTTGCACCGCCCGCCCCCGGAAAGCCGTCATAGGAACATCCGGCCCCGATCAGGGGCTGCCTGCTGGCGCAATCCGGCGATTCTGCGGTTGCTGATATTGGCCGCCATCGTCAACATTGCTTTTGGCACCCTGCATTTCGTGCTTGGCCCCTTGTTCCAGCAAAGGCTGGGCTGGACTGCACAGATGGCAGGAATCAGGCTGGGCTGGATCACCGCCCTGATGGCAGCCCTGATGCTGGCAAACCAGATGAGCGTCATTCCCCGGCTGACCGCATGGCCCCGGCACACTCTGGCGGTTGGCATAGCCGTGATCTGGCTCTCCGCACTCTGTCTGACCTGCGGGCAGAGCGTGTGGAGTCTCGGGGCCGGTGTCTGTCTGCTCGGGCAAGGGCTGGCCTTATCGGGTCCGGCCTGCACGGCCCTGGTCAGCATTGCTGCCGGAGGAAGACAGGGGGCCGCCTCCGGGCTGTTATCCTCCGTTCTGACGCTGGGATATGCTGCGGGAGCCACGCTGGGCGGTTTTCTGTTCACTTTGGGGGATACATGGCCCGCGATGACCGCACTGGTGATCCTGCCGCTGATCCTGCCGTTTTTCCCGCTCCGGGAATCATGGACAAAGCTGTCCGATGAGCGGCAGATAGCAAGCGATGCGTAAAGACGAAGACATAGCGGCATGGTGCGAGGCGCGTATGGCCTCTCCCGCCGGGTTTTCTCCGGCAGATGGCGTGGACGTTTCCCTGCTGACACGGCGGGAGACACTGGCCCCCGGTGTAGAGCGATTCGCCAAAACCCTGCCGGCAGGCGCCGATCCACGTGCCATCGGATCACTCTGGAGCAAGGCCTATACGCGGGCCGTGCTGCCGCCGCTGTTTATTCTGGCTATTCGGGACGGACGCAACGCTCTCGATCCCGCACAGACCGCGCCACCCGGACTGGTTCTGCTCAAGGATCGCCCGGATCAGCTGGCGCTGGATGCGGCCACCCTGCCACGTCAAACGCCTGAGCAGATCATGACCATCGCGCTGGGGCAACATATGCAAAGCGTGTTCATCGCGTTGCGGGACTGCACCGGCCTTTCTCCACGCGTGGCATGGTCCAATGCAGGCAACATGGCCGATTTCCTGTTCCGACGTATGGCCGAAACGCCATCATTGGCCGATCAGGCCGCACAATATGAGGCCCTGATCATGGAGCCACGGCAGACCCCGTGGTTTCCACACCAGAACTGGCTGCATGCACCGTTGCGAACCGTTTCCGTCATGCTGGACGGAGAAGCGATTCCGCTGCGCCAGCGCCGGATCTGCTGTCTGCGAGACAAGGTGCCGGGCATGACACTTTGCTCTACCTGCCCCAGATTATCGGAGGAAGAGCGCCGCGCGCTGGTCGGTCAACGCCACCGCCATTGATCCTGTCCGCAGACATTTGTCAGGAAGGCGAAGGATAATGAGCCGCCGTTTCCAGAGCATGCTCCTCACCCCCTGTTGCATCAGGGGTGCCAAACTGCAGAGTATCGTCCAGTAATCGTGGCTCAGCTGGCCGGTTTGCAGCCATCAGGCTGACAAGAGTGGCAGTGCCAAGTGAAAAAGTGCGTTCCATCACACGCTCCAGCCGGTGATCTGCCGAGTATGTCGATAATGATAGTGATTCGCAACTAAAGACTGCTGGACCGGCGGTAAAAAGGGAAATAGCCGTCTCGGCCCCTGTCCCGCTAAATTCAACAGGAAGACGCTTCCGTGATGGCGAGGCTCCCGGCTATGTTTTTGCGGTGATCACATGCACCGTTTTTCAATCGCGCCCGACCTGCCCCTGTAAAGGGGTGTAGGCATGGCCATTCTGCCCATCCTGCTCTGCGCCGCCACCTGCCTGGGACTGGCGGGGGAAAGGCTGATGGCTGCACCACCGCGGCAGGATCGTCGGATTCTGCCGGCCCGGCTGAGGCGGCTGGTGCTGTGCCATATCGTGCTGTGTGCCATGGGGGGTCTATCCTGCCTGTCTGTTCTGCTCGGGGGCGCTTCATGGAATGGAACAGCATGGGTTGGGGGCGCCTTGCCCGCGCTGGTATCGGATACCATTGCCCTGCGTCTGGGGCTGGACGGATTTTCCGCCTTTACAGCGCTGGCCGGATTTTGTGCGCTCGGGCTGGCCAGCGCCACCGGGCTGGATCGACCCGGAGGAGCAGCCACGCGGCTGGCCTTTGTAACAGCCGCGTTGATGCTGACCGTCATGGCGGCCGATGTCATGACACTGGCAGGGGGCATCGCTTTGCTTTTCGTTGCCCTGTGGGCCTGCCCCACGCATGACGGGGCATCCCCTGACACGGAAACGAACACGTCCAACCCGGCCCATACCGCGCCCCATTCGGGGAATGCGGCTGCCATTGTGGGAATTCCGCTGCTGATCATCTCTACGGTCATGCTGATGCAGCACGCCTCTCCCGCAGATGGGGGTCCGGTACAGGCCGTCGGGTCAGCCCGGCCGCTGGTCTGGATTGCCCTGTTACTGCTGACCATCCTCGTTCTGACGACGATGGTTGCCCTGCGCACGCCTTCCTCCGGGCGATCCCGGATCGTGACGGAGAAGCACCCTTCCGGGTTGGAACCGACCGCCCCGGACCTTGCTGCCATCACCCTTGCTTTGCCAGTACAGCGCAGCCCGGCACCGAGCCTCGCCACTCCGGCGCAGATCGTCCGGCCCGCCTTGCAGGTGATTGTGCCGGTTTACCTGCTCGGACGGCTGGGACTCGACTTCCTGCGTGAGGCTGCGGGACCAGGAGAGAGCACTCCCCTGATGCTGGCCGGAGCGATTCTGGCCATGGCCGGTGGAATCGGCACCTTGCGGGGACGCAGCATTGGCCGCTGCGTGACCGGAATGGCGGACAGTCAGACCGGCCTTGCGATTCTGGGCTGTGGGCTGGCCGTAGCCGCCATGGCGGTTGATCTGCCCGATCTTGCCAGCCTTTCCCTGGCTTCCGCCCTGATCATCGTCCTGTCCGCCGCCCTGCTGATGCCAGTGCTGGCAACCGGGGCCACATTGATCGAGGAAGGGGCCGGCACCACCATGCTGGACCGGCTTGGCGGCATCATCATCGGGATGCCACGCATCGCCCTGCTGACCGGCGGAGCCTGCCTGGCCAGCGCAATGCTGCCGCCTTCTCCGCTTTATGCCGGGCGCTGGATGCTGGTTCAGGCCCTGATCGGCGGCCAGAGAATTCAGGATGCCGGTCTGGATGCCTTGCTGACGCTCGGACTGGTCGCCACGGCGCTGGCCTCGGCGTTGGGGATGGTGGCAGTACTGCGCGTGCTCTGCATCGCCATTCTCGGCCGCCCCCGTGCGCCACGGGCTGCCGCCAGCACGGAACCGCGCCGTCCCGCCGGGCTGCGGGCCATGCAGGCAGGGCTTGCGGCCTGTATCGTGGCAGGGCTGATCCCGGGCCCTGTGCTGCACCTTCTGCACGGGGCGCTGGCGGCGCTGTGCGGTCATACCATGGATGATCGGACTGGCTGGATCGGTATCAGCGCGCAGGTCGATAGTATGCTGAGCTATACCCCGCTGTGGATCGCGCTGGCATTGATCTGCGGCACCGTCCTGCTGCTGCGCTTCCTGCACGGGCGACGCAGCACGACCCGCAATGCCGTGCCATGGAATGATGGCGATGCGCCGCCGCCGCCCTGGCTGCCCTTCGGCGATCCAGCCACCCAGCCTGACCCTGATTCGGTGGCCGATACTTTTCTGGCCCCGCTGCCGCCTCTGAAACCCATCCCGCCGGCCCTGTCCGGCCTGCCTTCACGGCTGTGGATGATGCTGACAGCCACGCTGGGCCGGGCAGAACGTTTCATACCGGCCGGGGCCTCTTTCGGGCTGCTGGCAGTGCTCTGTCTGTTGCTGGCCATGGCCGCTCTGGAGGCACGGCCATGACGGGAAGTATCTCGGGAAGCTTCTTTTCCCCCGCCCTGCATATCCTGCTGCTGGCCCTGCTGGCACCGCTGGTGTCCGGGATCATCACCAGCATCCGCATCCGGGCCAATGGCGGCGGCTGGCTGTCGCCCGCAGCGCCTTACACATGGCTCCGGGCGACGATGAAACACGGCATCGTCATTCCCGCACAGGCAACCAGCCTGTTCATGGTCCTGCCATGCGTCTCCCTGATTGCAACCGCGCTGGCCGCTTTCCTGACGCCTTCCTTTCTGATCGACGGCCCTGTGACCGGAGAAGGCGACGCCATCCTCATCCTGGGCCTGCTGTCACTGTCCCTGATCGCCAGAATGATGGGGAGCATGGATACGGGGCTGAGCCAGAACAGCATTGGCACGCTGCGACAGGGTGGAGAGGGTCTGTGGATGGAGCTGATTGTGACCCTCAGCCTCTCCGCCCTGACGATGCTGGGCGGAAACCCGGTCCTGACAGCCCTGCATACGACCGGGATGATGTCCGGTGGAATCTTGCTGACCTCATTGCTGCTGCTGCCCGGCCTGTGCCTTGCCGCGCTGGCAGGCGCAGGGATGTTGCGCACGCCATCCGATGACATGCCGCATCTCTCCGGCCCGCTGCTGGCCATGGCTTCTTATGAACGGTCCCTGCGTCTGCTGACCTGGATCAGCGTCATGGCGGTCGTTTTTCTGCCTTTTGGCATGATCTCCCTTCAGGCCGGCCTCCTGCACTGGGGCCTCGCCATTCTGACATGGGGCGGCAAAATCCTGTTTCTGGCCGCTCTGCTGGGTCTGGCGCAGGCGCTGCTGCCTTTTCCGGCGGCTGGACGGGGAGCTGCGTTCCTGCTGCTGGGCAGCGTCTTTACCCTTCTGGCCGTCCTGTGCCTTCTGGCGGGACAATATCCGGCATGACCATCACACCCGGCACCATTTTCATCCCGCTTCTGGCGATGATCCTGCTCTTCGCCATAATCGCCGCGCTCTGCACCCGGCTTCGGGCCGCGCGACAGGCGGTACTGGCTCAAGCCTTGCTGGTGACAATCGTGGCCGCGGTGAATGCCTCGTTGACGGCTTTCAGTCTGCCTGATCGCCCGGCCTGGCCCATGGCCGGAGTTGCCCTGACGGCGCTGCTGGCAGGATTGTTTCTGGGACACAGATGGCGGAGCAGGCCGCCTGCCCTGTCATCAGAACCGGATCTCAAAACCGGTCAGTCAACCCTGCCCGATACAGTCTGGATGATGGGAACCGGCCTGATTATCGCCCTGGTCGTCTCCGGCGGCATCGGAGTGACGCCTGTTGTCTCTCACGCTCCGGTATCCGCCGCGACTCTACCCATAGTCGTGCCCGATCCCGCAACGGTGATCGCCATCAGCCTGACGATGGGGATGCTGTCCCTGCTATGGCTGGCCCGAGATAGCAGGGTTGGTTTCCTCGGCACGGCCCTGCTTCAGGCCGGGCTGGCAATCGCACTGGTCATGAATGCGCTGGATACTCACCTGCTGATGCCGCTCTATGCCCTGCTGGGTCTGCTGCCCGCCCTGCTGACGGAAGAAGCCGTCCGCCTTCTGCGCCGGCGGGAAACACGGGCTGAGACGGAGGCTGCACCATGACGGATCACGCCCCCGATTGGCTTTCCCTTCTGACCGATCCGGCATGGTGGCCATGGCTGCTGCCACTGCCGTCGCTGTTGACCGCCGCCCTGAGCATGGCGCTGTCCGGCTGGCGGGGAGCGGCCTGGGCCGGTCTGGTATCCGCCTGTCTGACGCTAGGGTTAGCAGGGGGGGGGCTGGCAGGAGGGGAAATCGCAGGGGCTACATCGACCGCCATGGCATCTGATCCGGCTGCGGGAGGAGCGTTGCTCACGGCCCTGATCAGCGTGATGGCCGCCACATCCTGGCTTGGCTGGTGCGCGGATGAAGTCGCGGCCATGCGTATCTCCGTCGCCCGATTGAAAATCCTGGCGGTCGGGCAGCAAACCGCATTGGCGGGCATTCTTCTGGCCTTTGCCCCCTCTCCATGGGCAGGCTGGGCCGGGATCAGCATCGCCATGGCAGTGCTGACTGTTCTGGCTGCTTTATTCCCCTTTGCGGCCACGTCCCGGCGAGGAGAGACGCTGACAGTCGGTATGATGGCCTGTCTGCTGTCCCTGTTCGGCCTGATCATCCTTCAGGGGTCCTCCTCCGGCCATCTTTTCTCCGGACAGGAGCACAGTCTGGTTCCCGCCATGCCGGGCCTGATCTGCCTCGCCGCCGGGCTGGCCGTTCCTGCCGGCCTCGCCCCGGTGCATCAATGGCTGCGGGAGACCGTCAGCGCCCTGCCACCGCCGGGACAAGCGCTGATCACCGGCGGGCTGCCTGCTGCCGCCCTGCTGTTCATGCTGAAACAGGCCGCGGCGGGCATGCCGCCTTTTATCTATGGCACGCTGGGGATTCTCTCCGTGCTGGCCGGTGCGGTGCTGGCGATCCGCTCCAGCGTCACCTTTTCATGGCGCTGGAGCGGGCCACTCTCCTGTCTCGGCGGCGGCTGTCTGGCGGGTGGGAGTCATGGTCTGCTCTATCCGGCACTCGGGCTGCTGGCCCTGTGCGCCTGTCTGCTGCTCGACGGGCGAGCACGGCAGGTCGGCGCCGTCTCCGATCATACGCCCTCTCCGCAGGGGCATGGCGGGTTGGATGCATTGCGACTCGCCACTCGTTTCAGTCTGGCGGGACTACCGGGTGGCACTCTCGCGGGACTGGTCGCCCTGCTGTCCGGGACTGCCCTGACGCATCCTCTTCTGGCCCTGCTGCTGGCGGGCGGGCTTGGAAGCAATGGCTATGCGCTGCTCCGTCAGGCTCCGATGCTGCGACCCACCCGAAGGCCGCCGCCGCCCTCACGCGCCTGTCTGCCGCTTGATATGACCGCAACCCTGCCCGCCCTGATCCTGCTGCTGACCGGCATCCTGCTGGGGCTTGGGAATGGGCCATCCCGCTGGTTCGCCTCTGCCGTCGCTGCGGTGACGCAATGAGTCTGGACTCCCTGTTGCAAGGTGCCGACACCGAGGCCACCCACCACGATGCCGCCACCCATGCCGTGGCACGGAGACTCCTGACCGCCTCCCTTTGGCAGGAGCTGGCAGCCAGCCCCCAGGCCGGGTTGCTGGCGCTCTGGGCCGATCAGGCGCGCTGCCATGCCTTGTATCGTACCGCGCATGGCATCCTGCCGGTGGCAACCCCGATCGAAGGGGGGCGCTTCCCCGCGCTTTCCCCTTTTCGTCCCGCCGCCGCATGGCAGGAGCGGGCCATCCGAGATTTATGGGGGTATGAGGCCGAGCACGGCGTGGATAGCCGGCCATGGCTCGATCACGGCAGATGGCCGATAAGTGCCCCGCTTTCCCCCCGGCCCGGACCGCCTTTGCCACCGCCCGAGCAGGCGGAGTGGCGGATGACCTCGCCCTTCGCCTCCTCCTTTGTCTCGTCCCGGCCCGATATCGCGCTGCACGAGCGCAGTATCGGGCCTGTTCATCCATTGATGCGGGAGCCGGCACAGTTGCGCCTGCACCTGCATGGCACCCTCATCCGGCAGGCGGAATGGCGGCTCGGCTATACTCATCGTGGCATCCAGTGGCTGATGCGCGGGAAACCCCTGCGGGACGCGATCAGGATCGCAGCCCGGATCACCGGAGATGCAGCGCTCGCCCACGGTCTGGCCTTCGCCCGTGCCGCCGAAGCCGCCTTGCGGCTGGAGCCGCCCCCCCGCGCCCTGCTGCTGCGTGGCCTGATGAATGAGCTGGAACGCTGCGCCGTCCATCTGCATGTCCTTGCCGCCACGGCCAGCGCCGCAGGAGCCGACACCTATGCCGCGAAACTGTCCGCATGGCGGGAGCGTCTGTTGCGCGCCATTCAGGAGGCGTTTGGCAATCGCATGATGATCGACCTGCTTATTCCTGGCGGGGTGCTGACCGATCTTCTGGACGGCACCGCGCTGGAAACAGTCTTGCAGGCCCTCGCCCGCACCATGCCGGAGCTGATCGAAGGCTATGAAACGGCTGCCAGCCTGAGTGGACATGGACTCTGCGCCTGTCTCCGTGGATGCGCGGTCCTGTCCGGGTCGGATGCTGTTTCCCTCGCCGTGCCTGGCCCCGCCGGACGCGCATCAGGCCGTCCCCATGACCTGCGCACCACCTGGCAGCAGGCTCCTCATGGCACGGTACACAGGCTGGTGCTGGAAAATGGCGATGCGGATGCCAGAATGCGGGTACGGCTGGCCGAAATTCAGGAGAGTCTGCGACTGGCACTGCTGTTCCTGGAGTCCCTGCCGGTCGGACCGATTGCCAATCCCATGCCGATCGGCACAGGCAATGCCAGCGGAGAAGGGTATGGCGGAGTGGAATCGGCCCGTGGCGCATGCTGGCACTGGCTGCGCATCGAAGGCGGAATGGTGGTCTCTGCCCATGCGGCCGATCCATCATGGCGGCTGATTCCCGCTATTGAGGCCGCTCTCCCCGGCACCGACATTGATCGGCTGGGGGTGGCACTGGCTTCTTTCGCGCTCTCGCCCGCCGGGGCTGATCTGTGAGGCGCTCATGAGGTGGTTGCCGTCCCTTCGTGCCTCCCATCCCGGGCTGTGGGATGATACCGCCAGCCTGCCGCATGCGGAAACCGTCGCCGCACTGATAGCCCGACGCAGAAGCAGCGCACGGCCAAAGCTGGGACAGGCCCTGTCCATCCTGCACGTTGAGAGCGGCGGCGGCAGCGCCTGCCTGCTTGAACTGGAGGCATTGCGCGCCGCGCCCGGCCTGCTGGCCCGTCATGGATTACGGTTTGTCACCTCACCGCTGCATGCCGATATCCTGCTGATCACCGGCGATGGCTGCCACAATCTGACGAGCGCCATCCATCAGGCATGGGAGGCGATGCCCGGCCCGCGATGGGCCATCGCCGTCGGTGACGGAGCCGCAGGGGATGGTCTGCTGCGTGGAAGCTATGCGAGCACCGGCAATATGGAAGAGATCCCTTTTGATCTGGTCATTCCAGGCAGCCCACCGGCAGCGGATACAATCCTGTCCGGCCTGCGTGCCCTGGTCGCAGCCAATGCTGATCCGCTCTAGAAACTGGCCACCACAGCGGCTGATCAGTCGCATCATCCGTGGTACCCATTCCTGGTCCGGTGCTGTACCGACCGCTTTCCGGTGTCCACCCACGCTGTCATGATCCTCCACAGACGCTGGAACAGGGCTATTTCATCCTTCCACGCTGGACCCTGATGGCCAGGATTGGGTAAATCGCTTTCCTTCACAGCGATAAGTGATCTTCATGTCCATGACCCGTACTGATATCGACCGCGTGCAGACCTACCTGCGCCGCCTGCTTGGCACCGACCGGATTCAACTGATTGTCCCGCCCAAAGCCGGACTGTCCGTAGAAGTGGCCGTTCAGGATGAAGTTATCGGCACGATCCACAAAGACACCGATGATGGTGAAACCTCCTATTCCGTGCACCTGACCATTCTTGAAGAAGATCTTCCCCCGGCCCCGAAGGCCGCCCCTGTCAAAACAGCCAGAACACGCTGACCATACGACACGCGGGGTTTCGTTTTCAGGGGCAATATTCTACCTGAAGACGAAACCCCTTCATTTTTCGGAATTTTCTTATCTTCTCAAGACAAATAACTACTCAATATTCAACCTGAGGTTTTAAAAATCCATATAATTTATAAATACAACTTATAATAACCAAAAAATTATATTTGTTTTTTATTAGAAATTTCTTGCCAATAAACGGAAATTTAGCTTTCTTTGGTTCGCGAACATAGGAGCCAAATCCATGGCTATTTCCGTCTGGCAAAAGAAAAAAATGTTCCAGAATGCTCGCGACATGCAATCCCCGCCATCGGAAACCCCCTCAAATGTGATTTCATTGCGGGGCGGAGACACACTTGCCGTGGAAAACATTCTGAACGTGCTGATCTTCGATCCGGATTTCTACCGGTCACGTTACCTTGATGTGGCTGAAGCCGGGATTGATCCCGTTGACCATTACTTTACCGTTGGCTGGAGAGAAGGGCGTCAGCCCAACGCCGCGTTCGACCCCGAAGCCTACCAGACTGCCAATCCAGATGTCCGGGATGCACAGATTAATCCCTTCGCCCATTATCTGCTGAGAGGATACCGGGAAGGTCGCCCGCTGCGGTAAAGCATGGAATGCCAGGAATAGAAAATAATCTCCTTTTCCGTCCCTTTCTGAGTTTTACTTTCATATTATGGTTTCAAACCTGCCTGACTGCCTCCATCTTTTTTGATGGAGGGGTTTTCGTGCCAATCAAGAAAATGAGGCCGGATTTTGACAAGCAAGATCATAGCCAGGCGGGTTGAAACCGGCCTCAATATTACGTTTAAGCCTTTTCTGGTCTCCACAATGCCGGAATTCGCTTCCGTCGTGCTGGACCAGATACTGACCGCCACCATCCCCCTCAAGCACGGCAAAGACGGCACCCTCATCGCCGATATTGCCCTGCCGGAGTGCCAGATTCTTCACACGCTCGAACTGCTGGATCCCGCTTCCGGACGGTCTCTGTTCGATGCCCCTTATTCACTGGCAGATTTCTACAGCCTTGAAGCTGAAGAACATACCGTGAGCGACGGGCGGCTGACCGGGCGCTTTTCCGCCAGCGCCTTTCTGGCAGACCGGCTTCTGGTCGATCTGACCACTGAAAACGATACGATCGTCGCACGCGGTTTCGCCATACGGCAGAAAAAAACCGCTCGCATCGCCCATTATACGTTCGACATCCCCCTCTCCCTGATGTGCCGCCCGGATGAAAAAATCATCACCATCATCCGCATTGGTGGAGCCGTCATTCATACCCCGGTGACCATCACCGCACGGGATATCGGATGGCTCGGTTTCGTAGATCTGGTGCAGACTGGTCTGATATCCGGCTGGGCCATTGATCTGACCGGGGCCGGTCGCCGTGTGGCACTGGATCTGATCGTCAATAACGAGGTCATGTCGCAGATTATCGCAGATGATTTCCGACCCGACCTGCAACAGACCGGAATCAGTGATGGGCATTCCGCCTTTTCATTCAGCCTGACGGCAAAACCGGGATTCAAAGGTCCCTCTCCGGCACGCGTCGTCGTCTCCGGAACGGAAATGACCCTGATTAATGGATCATTCCAGGCCACGCCCCCTTCCAGTATTCGCGGCTGTTTCGACATTCTGCATGGCATGTCCGCCCATGGTTGGGCCGTTGATCTGGATAATCCGAAAAAACCGGTCAAGGTGGAAGCCGTCTGCAACGGCAATATCATCGGCACCGCGGAAGCCAAACTGTTTCGTGGCGATCTGCTGGACGCCGGATATAATAATGGCCTCTGCGCGTTCAAAATCGATATTGGTGCACAGCTGCTCGACCTTCTCGGACAGGACGTGCTGGTGCGTATTGCCGGAACCGATCAATACCTGATCGGATCACCACGGGTTGCACAGCAGAACAAGCATATTCTGCGTTATCTTCAGCCACACCGGGACGTTTCGCCTGCCGTAGTGCCCCGTCTGAAACGGATGATGAATTATCGGGCCGGTCCAGTGCGCCTTTCAATCGTCATGCCGGTGTATAATACACCACAGGATTGGCTGATCGAAGCGCTGAACAGCGTCCGCGCTCAATGGTGCGACAATTGGGAACTTCTGTGCATCAACGATGCCTCTTCCGAGCCGCATGTCGAAACCATCCTGCGGGCCTATGCACAGCAGGATCCCCGCATTCGTATCCTGCGCACGGGTAACAATGTCGGCATTGCCCGGGCCACGAATTTCGGCCTGCGTGCCGCATCCGGACAATATGTCACCTTCATGGATCATGACGATTATCTGGAGCCTGATGCCGTCTATCATCTGCTGAAAGCAGCCGGAGAAACACAGGCCGATTTCATCTATTCCGATGAAGCCACCACGGATGAAAACATTGCCAGCATTGCCGAAGTGCGCGGCAGGCCTGCTTTCTCCCATGACTATTATCTGTCCCACCCCTATATCGTGCATATGCTCTGCCTGAAACGCGAGCTGGCCCACCAGCTGGGCGGGTGGGATGAAAGCATGGCGATTTCAGCGGATGTGGATTTCGTCCTGCGCATCATCGAACATGCCCGCACCATCGCCCATGTTCCACGGGTGTTGTATCGCTGGCGCACCCATAGCGGCAGCACCGGCCATTCCAAGAAACAGCAGGTTATGGAGGCCACGCAGAAAGCCATTCAGGCGCATCTCGATCGCCTGAAAACCGGTGCGACGGTCGAGGAAGGTGTGTGGTTCAATCAGTTCCGCATCAACTGGCCGAAAAGTCAGGGCAGGGTACTGATTGTTATCCCGACCAAGAACAAGGCCGATCTGGTCAAAACCGCGGTCGAATCTATCGAGAAAACCACTCCGCCCGATGTGGATTACCGCATTGTCGTGGTCGACCATGAATCCACCGAGCCGGAAAGCCGTAAATATTTCCATGCCCTGGCCAAACGGCATATCGTGATGCCGTATCAAGGCCCGTTCAACTATTCGAAAATCAACAATGAAGCCGTAAAAAAGCACGGCGATGATTGTGAATTCGTCCTCTTCCTGAACAACGATGTAGAAGCCATCACAGATAACTGGATCGACCGTATGCGCAGCCTTGCAAGCCGTCAGGATGTCGGTGCTGTCGGCGCATTGCTGCTGTATCCCGACAAGCGTGTGCAGCATGCGGGCGTCATCATGGGATTCAATGAATCTGCCGATCATGCCTTCAAGTTTGTCGATGCCTATCTGAATGACAAGGGGCGTCGCAACCTCGGCTATAATTGCAGCCTGAGTTCAGTACGAGATTATTCTGCTGTGACCGCAGCCTGCCTGATGATGCGGAAATCCGTATTTGATCAACTGGGTGGCTTCGAGCCCAGATTCGGCGTTGGCTTCAACGATACCGATCTTTGCTTACGGGTCCGGGAAGCCAATCTGAAAGTACTTTATGATGGCACCACGGTCCTGTTCCATTATGAAAGCGCCACGCGCAGCCAGACCAAGCAGGTGATGCATCCGGAAGACACCGATTATCTTCTGCAACGCCATGCTGCGATCCTGAAAAACGGTGATCCTTTCTATAACCCCAATCTCAGCTATGTGACGCAGGATCACGTTCTGCGTGAAGACGATGGCTGCAAATATTTCAGTGTTCGGGTGACGGAAAAGCCGGTTTCCGAAATCACGTCTCCTGTAACCGCATCGCCGAAACCGGCCAGAAAACAGAAGCGGCAACCGCCAATCGCCATACCAGCCTGATCTAATCCTTTCAAAAAAAACCTGGATACAAAAAAGGCCAGACGCTTTTGTCTGGCCTTTTTTACGATTCGCAGAATTCTGCCGGCTTATTCGTCGAGATCCCGCTTAACCTCTGGGCGGCGAAGCAGGGAATCCACATGCATTGCGTACTCCAGAGCCGAATCTGGCTGGAAATGCAACTCCGGCGCATAACGCAGCCGCATCACCTTGGCCACTTCTCCACGCAAATAGGTCGCAACACGCTTCAAATTAGGTAGAAGCGGTTCGATTTCACTGCTGCCCAGACGAGAGATGAACACGGTGGCGTGTTTCAAATCCGGGCTGATCCGCACTTCATTGATTGTAAAAGTGGTCGTGGCTAATTCCGGGTCCCGGAATTCCTGACGTGCGAACACCCCGGCCAGCACGTGGCGGATTTCTTCCGCTACACGCAGCTGACGCTGGGATGGCGCGCCTTTCGGTATACCGGCAGGCCCGGAGGAGGAGGGCGGGCGGCTGCTCAAGCGGGAACAAGCTCCGTCTCATAGCATTCAACGACATCGCCTTCCTTGATGTCATTGTAGCCTGCAAAGGACAGACCGCATTCGTAATTGCGGGCCACTTCCTTCACATCATCCTTGAAGCGCTTCAACTGGCTCAATTCACCCGTGTGAATGACAACGTTGTCACGCAACAGACGCACGCCACAGCCACGCTTCACCACACCTTCGGTCACCATGCAGCCAGCGACCTTGCCGACCTTGGTAATTTCGAAAACCTTGCGGATTTCGGCATAGCCCAGGAACTTCTCGCGCTGTTTCGGCGCGATTTTGCCGCGTACCAGCGCCTCGATATCATCCGCCACTTCATAAATGATGGAGTAGTAACGGATATCGACGCCCTCGCGCTGGGCAAGCTCACGCGCCTGATTGGTTGCGCGCACATTGAAGGCGATCAGCACGGCATTGGAAGCCTTGGCCAGCTGCACATCGCTTTCGCTGATCTGACCGACCGAGGAAAGCAGGGTACGGACCTTGACCTCTTCGTGCTCCTGCTTCTGCACGGTGGTGGCAATTGCCTCCGCGCTGCCCTGCACGTCGGCCTTGATGACGACAGCAACCTCTTTCTGCGCGCCAGCCTGAATGCGGCTGAGCATCTGTTCCAACGTACCACGGCCAGCGGCAATACCGGCGGCCATTTTTTCGCGGATCTTGCGCTGACGGAACTCGCTGATTTCCCGCGCCCGGCTTTCATTTTCCACCGCGACGAAAGGCTCGCCCGCCGACGGAACCCCGGCCAAACCGAGAATCTCGACCGGTGTCGAAGGCAGGGCTTCTTTCATCTGCTGGCCCTTATCGTCCAGCATGGCACGCACGCGGCCCCATTCCGCCCCGGCGACAACAATGTCGCCCTGACGCAACGTGCCTTTCTGTACCAGCACGGTGGCCACCGGACCGCGTCCACGATCCAGACGGCTTTCCACCACGGTGCCTTCAGCGGCCCGATCCGGATTGGCCTTCAGATCCAGCACTTCCGCCTGAAGCAGAATGGCCTCTTCCAGCTTATCCAGATTTTGGCGCTTCAGGGCCGAAACCTCGACATCCTGTGTATCACCGCCCATATCCTCGACCACGATTTCGTGGTGGAGCAGTTCCTGACGGACGCGGCCCGGATTGGCACCCGGCTTGTCGCACTTGTTGATGGCGACAATGATGGGCGCGTTCGCGGCCTTGGCATGTTTGATGGCCTCAATCGTCTGCGGCATCACGCCGTCATCAGCCGCCACCACCAGCACGACGATATCCGTCACCGATGCACCACGAGAGCGCATGGCCGTAAAGGCTTCATGGCCGGGCGTATCCAGGAAGGTCAGCTTCTGCCGGGAGGGCAGAGTCACCTGATACGCACCGATATGCTGGGTGATACCGCCCGCTTCACCCGCCGCCACATCGGTGGCGCGCAGCGCATCAAGCAGTGAGGTCTTGCCGTGATCGACATGACCCATGACCGTCACCACAGGCGGGCGCGGCTGAAGGTCGGAGTCGATATCGCTGATCCCTTCCAGGCCGACTTCCACATCGCTTTCACTGACGCGACGGACGCGATGGCCGAATTCCTGCACGACCAGTTCGGCGGTATCGGCGTCGATGGTCTGGGTCACAGTGGCCATCATGCCCATGCGCATCAGCTGCTTGATTACATCGGCCGCCCGCACGGCCATACGGTTGGCAAGTTCACCGACCGCAATGGTTTCCGGCAGCACGACATCGCGCACCACTTTCAGCTGATCAGCGCGCAGACGTTCCAGTTCCGCCTGACGGCGTTCACGGTCACGCTGACGACGCATAGAGGCGATGGAACGCGTACGCTCATCCTCCCCCTCGATCGCGGCACGCACATCGATGCGGCCACCACGACGCGGCTCAGCAACGGCTTTTTTCGCAACCGGAGCGGCCGCTTTGCGCGGTGCAGGTGCACCGCCACCGCCTGCGCGGCGCGGCTTGCGTTCTTCCTCACCCTCATCCCCACGTTCCCGCAGACGCAGCGTCTGCGGAGCGGACGGTGCTGCAACAGGAACCTTGGAGGGAATCGGCGCGGGGCGGGAGGGACGACGAATATCGTCCGACGGTGCTGTGCGAGAGGGGGCAGACCGCGAAGAAGGGGCAGCCGTACGCTCACGCTGGGCCGGAGGAGGCACAGGAGGAGCCTCGGCCGGCGGCGCGGATTCAGCTGCCTTACGGGCCGCTTCTGCGGCAATCCGGTCGGCCTCTTCCTGTTCCTTGCGACGTGCCTCTTCTTCAGCGGCGCGTTTGGCTTCTTCCTCGCGACGGCGTGCTTCCTCGGCAGCAGAGAGGATCGAGATCTTCTCCTGCTCCCGGCGCTCCACCTCACGGCGCGCAGCCTCAACACGTTGCTGTTCCAGCACGCGCTGGCGAATAGCCAGTTCCTGCGCCGTCAGAGCGCGGCCTGCGCCCCCGGCACCACCACGACCGGAGCCGCGATTACCACCACCGCTGCGTGGCGTACCCTGTGGGGCATTGCCACTCTGTGGGGCGGGTGCGCTGCTGCTGCCGCCTTCCGGGGCCGAAGGGGTGCCGGGCTGCAATCCGCGCTTCTTGCGGACCTCAACCTGCACAACCTTCGAACGTCCGTGGCTGAAGCTTTGCCGCACGGATCCGGCATCCACGGTACGGCCCAGCTCCATTCGGCCAGCTGGCCGAAGCGACAGCCGGCCCTTGCCCGCGTCCTGATCGTTGCCTTCGCTCATCTAACGCCTTAACCCTCAATCGTGTCGCCGGTGAGTCCGGCCAACCGTTCCGCCTCAATCTCCAGCCGCGTGGCCAGAGCCCCCGGCGTAACCGCGATATGCACAGCATGATCGCGGCCAAATATCCGTCCCAGTTCCTCACCGCTCAGCGGCGAGATGACCGGCACGGTCCTCTGTCCCGACAGGAAACGCGCCCTTTCGTCCGGACTGCCATCCGCAGCCTGCACAATCAGCGCCGCCCGACCGGCGACCAGCCATTCGCGGGCTTTGGTATAACCCGCCACTGCCTGCCCGGCGCGTCGCGCCAGACCAAGGCAATCCGTAACCCGCCGTAGAAGGCCGTGCCGCACCCTATCGGTCAGATCGGACGGAACAACCACCTGTGCGCGCGCAGCCCTGGCGAAAGCACCCCGGCGCTGGGCCGTTTCTAGCACATCGCGCCGTGCGCTCAACCATATTCCCCTGCCCGGCAGGGTTGCCGTCAGGTCGGGGACCACCGAGCCGTCAGGACCAATGACAAAACGGAGCATGCGGGCGCGTTCACCCTGCACCCGCGTCACGACACAACGGCGCAGTGGCCCCCGCTCGTCCTGCTCATCATCCGCGTTGTCCAGCGAATCGTCCGGCACTGTGGGCACGTCAGGCGTGGTCAGCCTCCTGTTCCTCATCGGTGAACCAATGGGCGCGGGCGGCCATGATGATCTCGTTGGCCGTCTCTTCGTCCATGGCATCGCTGCCGACGATTTCCACCAGCTCGTCACCGGCCAGATCGGCCAGATCGTCCAGGGTTTTCACGCCCTTTTCACCCAGCGCCACCAGCATGGCAGGCGTCAGCGTTTCGATATCGGCGATCTCGTCGGTCACACCCAGCGCCTTGCGCTTGTCATCCATCTCATTCGCACGACGGGTCAGATCGACTTCGGCGCGGCGGATCAGCTCTTCCGCCACGTTCTCGTCAAAGCCCTCGATTTCGCTGAGTTCTTCCACGGGTGAGAAAGCCAGCTCCTCGACCGTGGTAAAGCCTTCCGTCACCAGCAGGCCGGCGATCACGTCATCGACATCCAGCGCATCCACGAACAGGCTGGTACGCTTGCGGAATTCTTCCTGCCGGCGCTCGCTTTCCTCGGCCTCGGTCAGGATGTCGATATCCCAACGGGTCAACTGGCTGGCGAGGCGGACATTCTGGCCACGACGGCCAATGGCCAGACTGAGCTGATCATCCGGCACGACGACTTCAACACGGCCTGCTTCCTCATCCATCACCACCTTGGTGACTTCAGCCGGAGCAAGCGCGTTCACCACGAAGGTTGCGGCCTGCGGGCTCCAGGGGATGATGTCGATTTTCTCGCCCTGCAACTCCGCCACCACAGCCTGAACACGGCTACCGCGCATACCGACGCAGGCGCCGACCGGGTCGATGGACTGGTCACGGCTGATCACCGCCATTTTCGCACGGCTGCCGGGATCGCGGGAAACCGCCTTGATCTCGATAATGCCATCGTAGATTTCCGGCACCTCCTGCGCGAACAGCTTGGCCAGAAAATTCGGATGCGTGCGGCTGAGGAAAATTTGCGGGCCGCGCGGCTCCTCACGCACATCGTAGATATAGGCGCGCACACGATCGCCATTGCGGAAGCTTTCACGGGCAATCAGCTCGTCACGGCGCAGCAGCGCTTCGGACTTGCCAAGATCGACCATCAGATTGCCGTATTCGGTCCGCTTGACCACACCGTTGATGATCTCGCCGACGCGATCCTTGAATTCGTCATACTGACGGCGACGCTCATATTCGCGCACGCGCTGCACGATCACCTGCTTGGCGGTCTGCGCGGCAATGCGTCCGAAGTCAATCGGCGGCAGAGGATCGACCAGATGGCCGCCAAGCTCGATATCCGGCTTGAATTTACGGGCGATATGGATCGGGATCTGAGTCTCCTCATTTTCCACGACCTCGACCGCCTCGGTCCAGCGGGACAGGCGCACATCACCGGTTTTACGGTCGATGGTGGCGCGGATATCCTTTTCGTGCCCGTATTTCGCGCGACCAGCCTTCTGGATGGCCTGCTCCATCGCCTCGAGCACTTCTTCTCGGTCGATCGACTTTTCCCGCGCCACAGCATCGGCGACGAGAAGCAGTTCGGGACGGGAAATCGCCGTATCCATGCGGTCCTCTATCAATTCGGCTGCTGCGGGGAATCGGCCACGCCTGCGTCCTGGGCGGTGGCGTCGATCAATGCATCCGTCAGCACCAGTTTAGCCTTCTTCAGCCCATCCATCGGCAAGCTGACTTCCTCGCCATCATCCAGCCGGAGACGGGCAGCGGTTTCATCAGCCCCCAGCACCGTGCCGGAAAAACGCCGGCGACCGCCGGGGCCGGGAATCGACATCTCGACCTTTGCCAGATGGCCGGCAAAACGCACCCAGTCCTTCACCCTGGTCAGCGGACGGTCGATCCCTGCGGAGCTGACCTCCAGATTCCAGGTGGACTGGATCACATCCTCCACATCCAGCAGCGCACCGGCAGCGTGGCTGATGGCCTCGCAATCGTCGATGCCGATCAGGGAACCGTCGGCACGATCGGCCATGATCTGCACCGTGGGTTGCTCCCGCCCCAGCACGGCCACACGCACCAGTTCGAATCCCATATCGGCCAGACCGGGAGCGATCAATCCGGCAATACGCTGTTCGAGAGGAGTTTGCGCCACGCTCATATGGTCATGCGTCCAGAAAGAAAAAGGGCGGCCCGTGGGCCACCCTTTTACAGGCTGAATATCTTGAAAAGGGTTCTTACGCCTTTACCGTGTCCGGTGCAACACCTGCCTGTCGGCGGGCGTGCCGGTCATCGGAATAGGCACGGGTCAACTCGGCCCCGAACAGGAAAATCTGCGCGGAATAATAAACCCACAGCAGCATGATCACCAGCGCCCCGGCAGCGCCATAAGAAGTCGCCGCATTGCTGGAACCGATATACATGCCGATCAGCATCTTGCCGACGCTGAACAGGAGCGCGGTCGTCACGGCCCCCATCCCCACATCACGCCATGCAATCACCCGGTCCGGCAGGATTTTGTAGGTTGCTCCGAAAATCAGGGCGATGATGAAAAAGGACATCCCGGCATTGGCCAGTTGCAGCAGCAATCTGGTTTCCGGAATAAAACTGTCGAGCCAATCACCGATGGCGGCCAGCACAGCACTGGCCACCAGCGAGACCATCAGTAAAAAACCCATCGTCATCACCAGCCCAAGGCTGAGCAATCTGACCCTGACCAATTGTCCGACCGTGGAACGTGGCGGCTCCGCCCGCCAGATCACATTCAACGTCGCCTGAATTTCGCCGAACACCCCACTGGCGGTTATCAGCAATGTCCCGATGCCGATCACCGTCGCAATCGGTCCCGCGCCATGCCGACCGGCACTGGCAATCATGGCCTGCAATGCCTCGGCGGCCTGCTTGCCCATCAGACCGCCCAGCTGGCTGACGATCGCACCGCGCGCGGCCTCCTCACCGAACAAGGTGCCTGCCACGGCAATGACGATCACCAGCACCGGCGACATCGAAAACACCGTGTAATACGCAATCGCCGCCCCGCGGCTGAGGCAGTTATCGGCGAGGTAACCCCCCGCCGCATCCTTGAGAATAGCAAGAATACGCTTCATGCCGCCATTCCCGACTGCTGCTCCAGCGCTGCCGCATGCGCCTGCCGCACCGCATCCCGCAAGGAGGTCACATAGTAGTCCGCCCCGATCATGTCCCGCTGTGCTTCATCAGACAGAATCGGGTTTCCCGTCGGCCATAGCCCGACCATCAGCTTCGCATGAGGGGCATGGGTACGCAGGCGCTGCATCAGCATGCGCAGATGGGCCGGGCGGCTGGTGACTTCCAGATAGGAAACGCACACCAGATCGACCGCCCCCAGATCAGTCTGGGCAATACGGACGCCCCGCACGGCATGGCGTGACAGAACCCGTGCCGGCAGACCATGCTTGGCCATCAACTGAGCCAGCATGATGGCAGCCCCCTCATCCAGTGGTCCCCGCCCCGCGACACAGACAACCGAATAGGATCCGGCCGAAACAGGCTCGACATGCGTATCCGGTGGTAAAGCAGCAGTCCCGGCCATGAGCACCCCCGTTTCTTCAGGCAACAGGGCTTCATCATCGAAATCAGCCAGCTCATCCGTCAGATCGCGCACCTGCTGAAGGATGACTTCTACCCGATCCGGCGCCAGAACACCGCGCTGGGCGTCTCTACCGGCCAGTTGCAGCGCCTTCAGCGCGACCTCATCGTAATAGGAAGACAGGCTCCGCTCCCTCAGCAGGATCTCGGCATGGTCCTGGACCTCGTCGGAATCACCGGCAAGCATGCGCTGATAAAAACTCTCCACCGGTGTCAATGCCGGCCTGTCCCCCAGCAGAACATCCAGAAATTCCAGTTTCGGGATATGCCGCCCCATCACCACCAGACAGACCGTCAACGGCGTGGACAGGATCAGCCCGATTGAACCCCACAGCCAGGTCCAGAAAATCGCCGACAGCATGACCGCCAGAGGCGACAGCCCGGTCGAATGACCATAGAGCAGTGGCTCCACCACCTGCCCCATCAGGCTTTCCGCCACCAGAAACATACCCGCTGCCCACAGCGCCATGCTCCAGCCCGGATCAACCGCCGCCGCCAGCGCGATCGGCGGAATGGCTGCCAGGGGTGTACCGATATAAGGCACGAACCGCATCAGCCCGGCGATCACTCCCCACAAAGCCGGGCTGGGCACCCCGATCATCCACAGACCAAGCCCGGTGATCAGACCGAAAGCCGCATTCAGTCCAAGCTGCGCCAGAAAATACCGGCTCAGTCGGCTGGCCGCATCATCCATCGCCAGAGTCGTACGATGCAGATCAGACGAACCGAACAGGCGGATCATCCGGTCCCGCAGATCCTCCAGCCTCATCAACATGAAAATTGCGACAATGAACACAATTCCTGTGGACGCCAGCGGGGCGATAATGGGCGACAGATACCGCTCCGCAATTTCCAGCGGAGAAGGATTGACGGGCGCAATGGTGACCGGAACAGGCTGGACTTCCTTCCCCGCCCCTTCCCGTCCCACATGAGGCTGAAGATTGCTGTCGGCCATTCGCTGGGGCGGCGGCAGAGCAGTCTGATTATGGGTCGACTGAGCTGGAGAAGTCGGGGAAGCCTGATTCTCCGGCGTTGATGTCTGGGAAGAAGGCGGCCTGGCGCTCCGCTCGTGACCGAATGAACCAAAACGCTCGGCAAGATGCCCCGCACGGGTCATCGCCCAGTCCCTCAGCAAGTCCGCCTTGTCGAGAATGGTCGACTGATAGCGCGGAACGTTATCAGCCAGCTGCGCCAACTGGGTGCCGATCAGACCGCCCAAGGCCAGAATGATACCCAGAGCCAGCACGACGGCCAGCACCACCGCGATAAATCGCGGCATCCACAACCGGCGCAGCACCGAGACCAGCGGCGACAGTACGAAGCTGAGCAGCACGGCCAGCGTGATCGGCACCAGCACCTCTCGCCCCAGATACAGGGCCGCCACCACGACCACGCCGATCACCACAGCGCGCAAATCGTTACTGCTGGGCGTTTCGGCGGCGGGGATGCGGACGCGATTGTCTGCGACCGGCGGCAGCAGGGAGGACGAGGAGGAAGATGGCGCGTCGGGCATGAGGGTCGCTTTGCTGCGAAAAAGGCTTCACCCTAATGCGCAGTAAAGCGTGTCAGGTTCCCGATTACGACCATGCTGTACGCAATTGGCAACGAATGGTGGCGTCAGCGCCGCACATAGCGCCAATAAAGCGGCTGACGGCCCGCCCTGATCGCCTTGGCCTCATAACGCGTCGGCGGCCAGCCTTCCGGCCTTTCATTGCTCACGGCAAGCAGCTCGAAAGCAGTCTGACGCTCCATGACCTCCGGCACCCAGGCCTGGTAGGTAGGATCATCAGAGGCAATCCGCCATTCTGCTCCCGGCTTCATCACCCGCGCCAGCGTAGCGGCGTTTTCAGGATGCACGAAGCGCCGTTTCGCGTGTCGCGCCTTCGGCCATGGGTCGGGAAACATCAGAAAAACCCGGTCCAGTACCTGATCCGGCAGATCGCGCAGCAATGGGCGCGCATCATCATCCCAGACGCGCAGATTACCGGGCAGCGGCGCAGTTTCCTCATCCAGCGGCTCCGGCAGGAGGCGTGACAGCAGGGAACACAGACCGTTTTCGAATACTTCGCAGGCGATCAGGGTCACATCCGGATGCGCCTCGATCTGGGCAACGGCATGCTCACCGCCCCCGAACCCGATTTCCAGCCAGAGTGGAGAAACACCCCGAAGAGAGGACGGTCCGGCATAGCGCAGGCGCGGCAGGGTCAGGTCCAGCAGACGCTGCTGACGAGGCCGGAGCGCATGGCCACGCTGGCGGCCATAAAGTCGATCGGGTTGGGATTTCATCGTCATGTCAGGCATCGATTCAAATCGGACAGAAGCAGATGACCGAGATCAAATGAAAAGGTCAGGGATTGCTCCCTGACCTTTCATATCATCCAGTCAGCCGGAAGCGTCTGGTCTCAGCGGTTGAAGGCGGAGCGGAGGGCTGCCGCAATATCCGTCTGCTCCCAGGTGAAGTTATCCAGCGCCATATCCGGGGTACGGCCAAAATGACCGTACGCGGAGGTCGGCACATAAATCGGACGGTTCAGACGCAGATGCTCACGGATGCCGCGCGGAGACAGGTTCACCAGCTCCCGCAAGGTTTTTTCCAGCTTCACTTCGTCCACATCATGGCCCGTGCCGTGCAGATCGACATAGACGGACAGTGGATGCGACACGCCGATCGCGTAGCTGATCTGCAGGGTCACACGGTCCGCCAGCTCGGCCGCCACCACGTTCTTCGCCAGATAGCGGGCGACATACGCGGCGGAACGGTCCACCTTGGTGGGGTCCTTGCCGCTGAAAGCTCCGCCGCCATGCGGGGCCGCACCGCCATAGGTGTCGACGATGATCTTGCGGCCCGTCAGACCTGCATCACCATCCGGACCACCGATAACGAACTTGCCGGTCGGGTTGACGTAGATTTCCTGCTCCGGCGGCATCCAGCCATCCGGCAAAACCTGACCGATCACACCGGTTACGATACGGCGCAGCTCGTCCTGAGAGGCGGCTTCACCATGCTGAGTGGACACAACGACACTGGTCGCACCGACCGGGCGGCCATCCACATAACGCAGGGTCACCTGGCTCTTCGCATCCGGCTCCAGCAGCTTGCCTTCGGTGGAGCCGCTTTTACGCAGCTCCGTCAGACGGCGCAGAATTTCATGAGAATAATAGATCGGGGCCGGCATCAGGGCCGGAGTCTCGCGGCAGGCATAGCCGAACATGATGCCCTGATCGCCCGCGCCTTCATCCTTATTACCCGTGCTATCGACGCCAACAGCGATATCGGCGGATTGCGCATGCAGGTGAATGGCCACGTCGGCATTCTTCCAGGAAAAGCCTTCCTGATCGTAACCAATGTCCTTGATCGCCTCACGGGTGAGGTTTTCGAGCAGTTCCGGCGTCACCGAAGCAGGGCCGCGTGTTTCACCCGCGAGAACGACACGGTTGGTGGTTACCAACGTTTCACAGGCCACACGGGCGTAAGGATCAGCCTTCAGAAAGGCATCCAGCACCGTATCACTGATCCGGTCTGCCACCTTGTCGGGATGACCTTCCGAAACGGATTCGGAGGTGAAAAGATATTCGCCCTTATCGCGCATGGAGTTTTTTCCTCTTGTCGCGAGCGTGAACCGCTACGATCGCCATGGTGGGGGGTGTGGCTGAAACCGGTCATATCGTCAAGGCGCGATGGCCTGCCAGACCTGCCGGAACCGGCTGACAGCATAATGTCAGCGATCTGTCACAGATCATTCCAGCCTGTGAACTGCACCTGTCTGCCCGTGAACGCGTCCCTTACCTGTGGATCGATCAGGGCTGCGTATTCACCGGTCTGGTCGTATTCCGGCATCAGCGCCTGCAGTGTCGCATCTGGCCGGGATGCCGGATGCGTGTAGATTTCGGTGACACCGGACGGCAAATGCCTGCTCAGCCGCAACAGCTTGTCGGATGTCATGTGCCCGCTCCAGCGCAGGCCGAACACGTGATCGTTGACCGAAAGACCCGCTTTGCGCGCCTGCGCCCGCAGCATACCGGTCCAGCGATATAACAGCGTATCACTCAGGCCCGTCTTTTCCCCGCAGGCCGCCATGATGGCAGGCGGCTCGGCAGGAATACGGATGGCACGCAGACCATAATCCCGCCCGATCTCGCACAGCAGCTTCCCCACCGTCGGATGCAGATGCATGTGCTTGTGCGCATTGGCGTGATCCAGCGTCAGCCCGGTGGCGCGAAAAGCCGCGAACTGGGCGTCGATCTCCTCCGCCAGTTGCCGCCTCGCCGAGGGGGAAAAGAAATAGGTGAAGCCCCGCCGCACCTGATCGGAGCCGAAGCGCCCCTGCTGATCAACCAGGGCCGGAATCCGGGCATGCGGCAGCACCGCATCCCCTTCTACCAGCACCAGGTGCAGACCGACCCGCAGGGAGGGTGTCGCCCGTGCCATGGCCACGGCCTCTGCCGCCGCCGGTGCCGCCACCATCAGGCTGCATGTCGACAGGATTCCGTTGCGGTGGGCATCCAGCACCGCCTCATTTACCGTCGAGGTCAGGCCGAAATCATCAGCCGAGACGATGATCCGTCTCATAACCCGTCCTCATCCTTCATAAGCGACAGGGCCAGAGAATGAACTCCGGCCCTGTCCCGTTACCCTTGTTTCAACCCGTGCGGATCAATCAGGCAGCGTTACGCTGGGTCTTGCGTTCCTTGAGGAATTGGAAGAACTCCACACCCTCGCGCAGGCGACGCTTCATCATCTGCGGGCTGGTGATCATCTCGCCGACGATGGAGGCGATCTTCGGCGCACGGAAATAGAATTTCCGGTAGAATTCCTCGACGCTCTGGAACATCTCGGTATGGCTGAGATGATCGTAATGCAGCGGCGCCATCTGGATGCCATGCTCGTCGATCAGTTCCGCATGCTCGGCATCCAGCCAGCCATTCTCAACCGCCTGATTATACAGGAACGTGCCCGGATACGGCGCGGCAAGGCTCACCTGCAAGGTATGCGGGTTCACTTCCTTCGCGTATTCGATCGTCTCCTGAATGGTCTCCTTCGTCTCACCCGGCAGGCCGAGGATGAAGGTGCCATGAATCTTGATGCCGAGATCGTGGCAATCCTTGGAGAATTTCTTCGCCACCTCGATCCGCAGACCCTTCTTGATGTTGTGGAGGATCTGCTGGTTGCCGCTCTCATAACCGACGAGCAACAGGCGCAGGCCGTTATCCTTCAGAATCTTAAGGGTTTCGCGCGGCACATTGGCCTTGGCATTGCAGGACCATGTGACACCCAGCTTGCCCATTTCACGCGCGATGGCCTCAGCGCGGGGCAGATCGTCGGTGAAGGTATCGTCGTCGAAGAAGAATTCCTTCACCTGCGGGAAGTATTTCTTCGCCAGCGCGATTTCCTCCGCCACATGCTGCGGGCTGCGCACCCGGTAGCGATGGCCACCAACCGTCTGCGGCCAAAGGCAGAAGGTGCAGCGGGATTTACAGCCGCGCCCGGTATACAGGCTCAGATAGGGATGCTTCAGATAGCCGATGAAGTAATCCTCGATCTTCAGATCACGCTTGTAGACCTCGGTCACGAAGGGAAGCTGGTCCATATCCTCCAGGATTTCACGATCCGGGTTATGGATGATCTCACCATTCGCATTACGCCAGGACAGGCCGGCAATGGTGGCCAGATCACGGCCCTCTGCCACTTCCTTGACGGTGAAGTCGAATTCGTTGCGCGCCACCCAGTCAACCGGACCACCGCTTTTCAGGCTTTCTTCCGGCTGCACCGCCACCTTCGCGCCGACGAAACCGATCTTGAGAGATGGATTCGCGTCTTTCAGGGCCTGCGCTACCTTCACATCGGAGGCAAAGGAGGGGGAGGAAGTGTGCATCACACACAGCTCATAATCTTTGATCTGCGCCGTCACCGTCTCCAGCGTGATCCCGGCTGGCGGAGCGTCGATCAGCTTGCTGCCCGGCACCATCGCGGCAGGCTGGGCCAGCCATGTCGGATACCAGAAGGATCGGATCTCGCGCCGCGCCTGATAACGGGAGCCGGCTCCGCCATCAAATCCATCGAAGGAAGGGGGGTGCAGAAAAAGGGTCTTCATCATGAGCGTCGGTACCTCTCCATGAGTCGGCGCCGACAGGCCCGGCTCCGCTTACGCAATCTTACGCAGTCATTGTCTTACGTCATTGTGGCGCGGATACGTATGCCCGCACTGCAATCGACCTCAGCCCTTCAGGAGGGGCTGGGCCGCCAGCGTCGCCTGCTGCATGGCCGGAGACGAGCGATAGGTCATCCGCGTCACCTGCACCACCTGCCCACGCCATTTGACCTCCCCTTTGCGGAAGGTGGCGAGAATGGTGGCCATCGACAACAGCTCCCGCACAGGCAGAAGCAGAAGAGAGGTCGCGGGAGCAAGCTTCAACAGACGGTCGATCCCGCGACTGACCAGAAAACGCACCATCCAGAAAGCAAAAAACACCGCCAGCGCCCACCCCGCCAGACCGGACAGCGCCACACTCAGCATGGCCCAGAATAACGGGAACTGAAGCATGGAAAGAATGAACCCGACCGGGGCCACGGACTGAATAGTGCGTTGCCAGCGCAGCTCATGATCGAACAGGGCACGGATCGTGGTCTCCGGCACGGTGGTGGCGGGAACGGTATCCGCCAGACCGACGCGCAGCCCCTGCCCCACCATTAAATGGCCCAGCACCGCATCATCGGCGATATGATGCGAAAGCACTGCCAGACCACCCAGATTTTCCAGCGTCTCCCGCCGCAGCGCCATGGTGGCGCCCAGGCAATCCTGACGGCCCAGCAGGCGCGCAACCAGCGCACCGGGCAGGAATTGATGGGAAATACCTGCCATGCCCAGAGTACCGATCAGGCCGGATTGTGGCGACACCCCGGAATACAGAGTAGTTACCAGCCCGATTTGAGGCTGCTCCAGCGCAGTCACCAGACGTCGGAGATAATCCCGTGTGACATGTACATCGCTATCCGCAATCACCAGCACATCATGCCGGGCGCTTGGATACATATTGATGAGATTGGCAATTTTCCGGTTTTCGCCATGGGGGGTGGGGTCAACCACCATCACGATATCCAGATGGGGAAACCGTCCCTGCAAACGACGCACGACGTGACGGGCGGGATCATCCGCGCTCTGCACACCGAAAACCAGCTGATAACGCGGGTAATCTTGCTGACAGAAGCTTTCCAGCGCCTGTTCGAGCAGCGGCTCCTCACCATGCAACGGTTTCATGATGGTGACGGCGGGCCAGTCCTGCCGGGGGGGCAGAGGCTGCCTTGCATGCCGGGCAAATTTCCACACAGCCCCAAGGCCGAGAACGGTCTGCACCATCCCGATCCCGGCCAGAGCCATGGTCGTATCAGCGAAAAAAAGCATCACTCAAAAAACCGGATTAAAATCTTGAGGAACACACCAGGACACGCTTCATCACATCGTGCCACCGGAGAGGTCCGATATTTTCTGACGGAGTTTGTCCAGCAGATTATCCGGTCCGGCTGCCAGCAATGTCCGGAAATCGGAGCGTGTTACGGCCACCTGGCTGATCGAGCCATCCAGCAGAACATCGACAACTTTCCACTGCCCCCCATCATTGCGCATCAGATAGTCAATGCGATTGGCGGTGCCGTCACTCACGATCTGGCTCTGTACAACCTGATCGCTGCCTGATGCCACCGGGTTAGGCGAGACCCGGAAAGACTGGCCATCAAAGCTCGAGAATTCGGAAACGTAACGCGCCACGGTAAAGCGCGTAAAAACATCCAGCAGCTGGGATTGCTGTTCCGGCGTCAGGCTGTTCCATTTCAGACCAACGGAGTTTTTCAGCAGCAGCGGCAGGTCCAGAACCTGCTGCACCACCGGAGCCAGTGTCTGGTAACGCTGAGGAAAAGGGACCGCACTACCCTGTTTCATGATACCGAGCAGCGCCTGATTGAGCCGCTCGATCTGGGCGGACGGACCTGCCGCCTGGGCCGCAACGGGAACCAGGCTTGCCGTGAAGGAAAGCCCGGCGACGGGTGCCCACAACACCAGCCCCTGTAACAGAGACGCGCGGATGATCGTTTTCATCGTGACGGCACCTTCTGAGTCATTGGCTGCTCCAGCAGTTTCAGGACGGTATCTCGAATGGCCTGGTGGTCAAGTCCAGCCTGTCTGATCTGGTTTGGCTGGGTATCATGGTCGATATAGCGATCAGGCAGGATCATGGAACGAAGTTTCAGCGCATGGCCATCGCGCGCATCCAGCAGGCCGGCCTGCGCCAGATGCTGCATCACGTGGCTGGCATAGCCGCCGATCGAGCCTTCCTCAACAACCACAAGAACGTCGTTCTCCCGCGCCAGACGCTCCACCAGCGCCGTGTCCAGCGGCTTCACGAAGCGGCCATCCGCAACCGTCACCGTCAGCCCATGCGCGGCAAGATCATCCGCAGCCAACAGAGCATCCTGCAACCGGGTGCCAATGCTCAGGATCGCGATCCCGCTCCGGCCCTCCCGCACGATGCGGCCCCGGCCGATCGGCAGAACATCCCCGCGCAGACGGCCTTTCTCATCACGCGGCAGCGCAACGCCTACGCCTTCACCACGCGGATAGCGCACCGCACTCGGCCCAGAATCATAGGCCGCAACCGTCGCCACAGCATGCACAAGCTCCGCCTCATCGGACGGAGACATGATCATCATCCCGGGCAGACAACCCAGATACGCCATGTCGAAGCTGCCGGCATGCGTTGCGCCATCGGCCCCCACCAGCCCCGCACGGTCAATCGCAAAGCGCACCGGAAGGTGCTGGATCGCAACGTCATGCACCAGCTGGTCATAACCGCGCTGCAGGAAGGTCGAATACAGCGCGCAGAACGGAACCATCCCCTCCACCGCCAGACCAGCCGCAAACGTCACCGCATGCTGCTCCGCGATCCCGACATCAAAGCAACGATCCGGGAAGCGCTTCTCGAACGCGTCCAGACCCGTGCCGGACGGCATCGCCGCATTGATCGCAACCACCCGGGGATTATCCTCCGCCGCCGCAATCAGCGCCTCCGCAAACACTTTCGTGTAGGTCGGCGGTGCAGGCTTCGCCCCCGGAACAGGCGCAGGCTTGATCTGCTCGCCCGTCACCACGTTGAAACGGCTCACCGCGTGATATTTGTCCGCAGATGCCTCCGCCGGCGCATAGCCATGACCCTTCCGCGTGATCGCATGCACCAGAATCGGACCCGTCTCCTCCGCATCCCGCACATTGCGCAGAACCGGCAGAAGATGATCCAGATTATGACCGTCAATCGGACCCACGTAATAGAAGCCAAGCTCCTCGAACAACGTCCCGCCCGTCAGGATGCCGCGGGCATATTCCTCCGCTCGACGGGCCGTCCGCTCGATCCCGCGCGGAAAATGGCGCGCCATCTTCCCCGCCAGATCCCGCAGGTTCAGGAAGCTCCGCGAGGACAGCAGACGAGACAGATACGCCGACATCGCCCCAACAGGAGGCGCGATTGACATGTCATTGTCGTTCAGGATCACCACCAGGCGCGACTTCAGGCTGCCGGCATTGTTCATCGCCTCATACACCATCCCGGCGCTCATCGCACCGTCGCCGATCACCGCGATCACATGCTCCGGTCCCGCACCGACCTCGCCCGCCGCACGACGCAGATCGCGCGCCACCGCCATCCCGAGACCAGCCGAGATCGAGGTCGAGCTGTGGCCCGCACCAAACGGGTCGTATTCACTCTCCGAACGCTTCGTGAAGCCGGACAGACCGCCTCCCATCCGCAAGGTCCGGATGCGATCGCGACGGCCCGTCAGGATCTTGTGAGGATAAGCCTGATGACCGACATCCCAGATCAGACGGTCGGACGGCGTGTCGAACACCGCATGGATCGCAACCGTCAGCTCGATCACCCCAAGCGCCGCGCCAAGATGCCCGCCCGTTACCGAAACAGCGTCCACCGTCTCCGCTCGAAGCTCATCCGCAACCGCGCGCAGTTGCTCCGATGACATGTTCCGTAAGTCAGACGGGTAACGTACTCGGTCCAGTGTCGGAGTCTCATGGCAACGGACAGGGGTTGTTTCAGTCATGCGAACTTTTCATCCTGCGGCGTGTGGCCGCTTCAATTCTTGAACACCACCCGGACCTCCCGTCGATTCTTCCCCCCGGAAGACCCAACGGCCCGAATTCCCTCACGGGCTGGACCCTGTCCGAGCTGAGCGGTGGCAGCGGCAGGCATGACCATAGACCACTCGCGCAGTTCGCATTCCCCTCTATCCAAATCCGGCAACTCTTTGATTGCATGTTTCATGTGGAACGGTCTGCGGCAACCCCAAACCCGCAGCCAGCCCGGCCACAATGTCCGAATCCATCAAGAAGCGTGCTTTATAAGCAACACTGTGCCGATAACCTGTCCTGCTTTTAATGGAAGACTCTCAATCCAGGAATGGAATGATTTACTGCTTGTGAATTGAATGATTTGGCTTTCAAACCCGGCACTGACAGGCGGTCATGCCCCGACAAAAAACTTTCCTGATCCTGAACAGAACAGCCCGCTCCTGCTTTACACACCGTGCTGCCGCGCATTTCCAGTCTGGACCCATGCGGTCGGGATGGTGTAGCGAAACCGGTCTCATGCCCGGCCTGAACTGCCCGGGCATACAGCATGATGAGGCTATCATTTATCGTTCCGTCATATCGTGTTCCAGAGCATCCATGGCCAACCGGTCAGATTTACCCGGACCGTATGATTGGTTTATCCCTGATGCCCGGTCCGCGACCGGTCATCCGACCGCAGTTTTGACCAAAGGCTGAGGAAGTCCGTATGGCTGTGCCGCTGCACCAGGCGATCCGCGTAGGCGCCTATGTGATGAAGCAACATCTGCTGGGGCGGAAACGCTATCCGCTGGTCCTGATGCTGGAACCACTGTTCCGTTGCAATCTGGCCTGCGCGGGTTGCGGCAAGATCGATTACCCGGCGGAAATCCTCAACCAGCGCCTGTCCGTGGCAGAGTGCCTCGAAGCCGTCGATGAATGCGGCGCGCCGGTGGTGGTGATCGCCGGTGGTGAGCCACTGCTCCATAAGGAACTGGATCAGGTGGTCGAGGGCATCATTGCCCGCAAGAAATTCGTGATCGTCTGCACCAATGCCTTGCTGCTCGAAAAGAAGATGCATCTTTTCAAGCCGAGCAAATGGTTCTCCTGGTCCGTCCATCTGGATGGAGACCGGGAAGATCACGATAAATCGGTCTGTCAGGATGGCGTCTACGAACGCGCGGTGGAAGCTATCCGCCGCGTGAAACAGGCCGGATTCCGCACCATCATCAACTCCACTCTGTTCGACACTGCCGATCCGGAGCGCATGGCGCGTTTCTTCGACGATGTCATGGAAATCGGCGTGGACGGGATCAGCGTCTCCCCCGGCTATGCTTATGAGCGTGCGCCGGATCAGCAGCACTTCCTGAACCGTCGTCGCACGAAAGATCTGTTCCGCGGGATTTTTGCCCGTGCGGACAAGTCAAAGAAGAAGTGGGAGTTCAATCAGTCCTCCCTGTTCCTGGATTTTCTGGCCGGAAACCAGACTTTCAAGTGCACCCCATGGGGTAACCCGACGCGCACCTATTTCGGCTGGCAGCGCCCCTGCTATCTGCTCGGTGAAGGCTATGCCAAATCCTTCAAGGAGCTGATGGAGGAAACCGACTGGGATGCCTACGGCACCGGCAATTACGAAAAATGCGCCGACTGCATGGTGCATTCCGGATATGAAGCGACCGCCGTGGCCGAGGCCGTCAGCAAGCCGTGGAAAGCCGCCAAGGTCGCTTTGACCGGTATCAGGACGACCGGCGACATGGCTCCTGACATTCCGCTGACCAACCAGCGTCCAGCCCAGTATGTTTTCAGCCGGCATGTTGAAACGGCACTGGAAAAAATCCGCGCCGAGCAGGCCGGGGCCTCCAAACCCCCCAAGACAGTGGTTCGCCATGTGGCCGCCGAGGCTGGAGACTGAACTGATTTCTCCCCCGATCGTGCAAACGGTCGGGGGTTTTCTTTTTCAACCCTGTTTTGGCCACTGAAAACGACGCAGGGTCTGCCGGGCCGCCGCAGCATCCCGTGCCAGTGCCATCAGGGAACCTATCTGGGACGGCTGACGCAGAATTGATCCCGCCACCCTGAACACGCCGATCGCACCGGCCTGATCCAGTGCCAGCAACGCCGCAGGCGGCAGATCCCTGTCCGCCGGATCACACACTGCCCGGACAATCGAAAACGGGATGCCATACCGGGCCGCCACCCGCGCCACCGCCCCGCTTTCCAGATCAACCGCCCCCGCCCCGGTCTGACGGAAAAGCGCTGCCTTATCCGTCCGGCTGGCCACGACCTGCCGGGTTGCGACCATACGACGCACAGTCATACCACCCGCCCAGGATGGATCGGTCTGATAAAGGGCCCCTTCCTCAATCAACTCGGCGGGAATCAACAGGGCACCCGGCAGAATGGCCGGATCGAGGCCACCTGCCAGACCGAAACTGACCAGCCGATCCACACCGCTTTCAACCAGATGAATGGCAGCCCGTTCCGCTCCCTCTGGCTCCCCTCCACCGACCGCGGCAATACCGAACCCGCGCAGGAGTCTTGCTTCAGCCTGTAAGCCCACGACCACGCCGGTTTTCATAACCGCATCCCGCCTGCATCCTCTGTTCAGGACTGTTTGAAGCAAAACACGCCCCCTCCGGCAAATACGGCGCATCATAGCCTGCGGGCTTCTGTCCCCTCTCGTCATTCCGTGCAGTCTGTGCCACCACAGGGTCATGAGCACAGATCGCAGCATACGCATTGGAATTGCCGGCATGGCCGGTCGGATGGGCAGCCTGCTGGTTGAAGAAGCGGCTGCACAGGGTACGGTCTCCGGGGGAACGCTCCGACCCGGATCAAACAGCCCGGCCCCAGTCGGCATTCCTGCCTTTGCTGATATAAACACGCTGGCTGAAGCTTCCGACGCGGTGATTGATTTTACCTCCGCCTCCACCGTGCAGGCGCATGCCAGAGCGTTGAGCAAGGCGGGGACGGCATGGATTCTCGGCACGTCCGGCCTTTCCCCTGCCGATGAAAAGGCTGTCGAGGAAATCGCCGCCCTTGTTCCAGTGGTTTATGCGCCCAATTTCGCGCCGGGGGTCAATCTGGTGCTGGCACTGGCCGAAAAAATGGCCGCTGCGCTGCCCGGTAACCGCTATGATGCCGAAATCGTGGAAATGCACCATCGCCGCAAGATCGATTCACCCTCCGGCACGGCCATTGGTCTGGGCCGCGCGGTGGCCGCCGGTCGCGGTGTGATGCTGGAGGAAGTGATCGAAAGCGGCCGGCACGGGCATGTCGGACCGCGGCAGCCTGGCGCCATCGGCTTTGCGGCCCTGCGGGGCGGCCAGGTCGTCGGCGAACACACCCTGCTGTTTGCCGCTGATGACGAGCATATCGCCCTGACCCACCGCGCCTTCGACCGTCGTGCTTTCGCGCGCGGTGCGGTGCAGGCAGCCTTATGGGTGCAGGGTAAGCCGCCCGGATTGTATTCAATGATGGATGTACTGGGCATGCGCTGAAAGCGACTGCGCCGATGCTGAAAGGAATTCTGACCGTCGGCGGCTGGACCATGGCCAGCCGTATTCTGGGCCTGCTGCGGGAAATGCTGATCGCGGCACTGGTCGGCACAGGGCCAGTCGCGGAAGCTTTCATCATCGCGAACAAGGTCCCGAATCTGTTCCGGCGGCTGTTCGGGGAAGGGGCCTTCAACGCCGCCTTCGTCCCTTCTTTCTCCGGACTGCTGCAAACGGAAGGTCACGACGCCGCCCAGCGCTTTGCCAGCGAGGCCATGGCCGTCATGACGTTCTGGCTGGTCTCCCTGACCATTCTCGGCGAAATCTGTATGCCGTGGATGATGACGGTGCTGGCCAACGGCTTTGTCGATGATCCTTCCAAATTCGCCCTGACCGTTACACTCAGCCGTATCACCTTTCCCTATCTGCCCCTGATCTGCCTGTGCGCGCTGGTCGGCGGCGTGCTGAACGGGCTGAACCGCTTCACTGCCGCCAGCGCAAGCTATGTGCTGTTCAACGTGGTCTCCATCGTGTTCATGCTCTGGGCCACGCCGTTCATGCCGGGGGTAGGACATGCGCTGGCATGGGGTGTGACGGTCTCAGGCGTGCTGCAACTCTCGCTGATGCTGTGGGCGGCGAAGCGGGCCGGCATGGCGCTGCATCTGCCGCGCCCGCGCCTGACCCCGCGCATGCGTATCCTGCTGCGCCGCATGGGACCGGGGCTGATCGGGGCCGGGGTCACCCAGATCAATTTCCTGATCGATGTGGTCATCACCACTTTGCTGCCCGCCGGATCGGTGGCGCTGCTGGGCTATGCCGACCGTGTTAATCAGCTACCGCTTGGTGTCGTGGGTCTGGCCACCAGCACAGCCTCCCTGCCTGTATTATCCCGGCTGGTCCATGCGGGGGATGAGCAAGGCGCGAACCACGCCATGAACCGGGCGCTGGAATATGCGATGACGCTGATCCTGCCTGCCGCCGTAGCGCTGATAGTCATCGCCCAACCAATCATGGCCGTGCTGTATGAGCGCGGAGCCTTTACAGCCGAAGCCACCTATCTGTCGTCACAATCTCTGGCAGCGTATGCAATCGGGCTGCCAGCCTTCGTGGCCGTACGCATCATCACCAACGGTTTTTTCGCGCGGGGCGATACCGCAACGCCTGTTAAAATCAGCATTTTCATCATCGCCCTGAATCTGGGACTCAATCTGCTGCTGATGAATCGGCTGCATCATATGGGACCGCCTCTGGCCTCCAGCATCGCGGCCTATGTGAATGTGCTGGTGCTGAGTGCAATGCTGGGCAGGCGTGGTCATTTCTCAGCAGACGCCGCATTACGCCGCGCCTTGTCCCGCATGGGTCTGGCGGCACTGGCGATGGGGGCCGTGCTGGCCGTGTTCAGACCGCTTTTGTTCGATACGCTGCCTGATATTCACGGCGCACGCTGGGTGGCACTGGCTTTGTTAATGGCCATTGGCGGGGGCGCCTATGTGCTCAGCGGCCAAATGCTGGGGGCGTTCCGGATCAGGGATACGCTGGCGAAAATCCGCCGTCGCCGCTGAAGGGTCAGGTCCGCCATTTCACATGGCAGGTCTGGTCCAGCGGATGGCAGAACCGGCCATAGCGATAGGGAACGATCTCGGCCGGAGCCAGCAATTCCACCGGACGCGAGGGCGGAGAAGAAAAATCTGCCGCCACGGCAGGGGGGCGTTCAGACCGGGAGACAGATGGGAAAGGGGCAAACCCACCTGCCTGACGATCCGACACAACCGTGGCGGCAGACCTGACCGGACCGTAGCTGCCACCGACCAACGCAGCTGTTCCGACCGTCAGCAGGACCGGAAAAAGAGCCAGGCTCCGGGTCTGCACAACCCGAGAGGACGTGAAAAACATCCGCATGACCGTGTCATCCTTTTCCATACTGGCTGACAGAGGTGTTCTAGCAGATGAAGAACAAAAACAGAACTGTTATTTTCAAAAATCAGAACAAAAAAAGTACAAATTCACCTCCATGGGGTGAGGAAACGCTACACGGCACTGTTGAGGTAGCCGTAAACAGCCCTTGAAACCCGCCTGACAAGACCGGATCGATCCCGCTCGCCCTTTTCCCCGGCAGTATCGACCATGCCTTTCACAATCGCCATCACATCCTGTGCCGCCATGTCGTATTGAGGCTGGGGAGGCAGATCATGACGGCTGAGTACCTCCCGCAGGATTGTCAGAAACCGGCTTGTGACGCGCTGCGTATCCTCATCCAAGGGAAGCCGTGCTTCCTCGATATCGAGTAACCGGGCCAGAACCGGTCGGCGTAGCTGATGAGCCACCGCAGCCTCGATCATGCCGGACAAAGCCGCCCGCCCGGTCGGAGCAGCAAGAGACTGTTCACATTCCGCGAGCAGAATCGAGGTCTCCCTCACGATCAACGCCGCAATCAATGCCTCCTTGCCGGGGAAATACTGGTAGAGCGAGCCGATACTGACACCGGCCCGCTCCGCGACTGCATTGGTCGTGAAATCCCCCAGCCCTTTGCGCTCCAGAATGTGAGCTGCGGCCTCAATGATGATGCGTACCGTCTCCTCCGAACGCGCCTGACGGGGCATTTTTCTGGGAGAGGGGCGCCGGGAGGAAGGTGACTGCGGCATCAGTACATATGCGAGTAGTGAATATAAGGATTTACTCACATTATGACAGCCTCACACGAAGATGCAAAGGACGTACACCGTGACCATACCTTCTTTCGAACCTGCCCTGACCGTTTTCATGCTGGTCAAGACCTCGCCCGAATGGCTTGGCTTTCCGGTGGAGCGACGCTTCGCGCTGCTGGAGGAGCAATTCACCCCCATCCTTCGAAAACATGCGGCGCATGTCACCTTACGCTTTTTCGATGTGGAGTTCTACGCAACCCGCGTCACCGACCTATGGATGTGGGATGCCAGGGATCACCACTCCTATCAGCTTCTGGTCGAAGACCTCCGCGAAACCGCTTTCTGGGATCGCTATTTCGAGATCGTGGAAATCCTGCCCGGTGTCGAAAACGCCTACGCCCGGAATTACGGCAGGCCGGCCATCAATGCCTGACGTGATCGGGAAAGAGTCAGACCTCGCTCATGGTCAGGCGGCGGCAGTATCGTATGTCGGCATCAGGATACTATCGGCAGAGCAGGCGGCCCGTGATCTGGATGAGCGCAGCGAGTATCGCCTGTCACCTGAAGATATGGACGATATGTTGGCCGCCCTTGATAGTGATCAGGCGCAGGATACGCAGGATGGGGCTTCTGCTGCTGGCTATGAGGCTGATCCGTCTGCGTTGCCGACTGACGCTCTCGTGCCGTCACGCTGACATGGATACAATTTCGACCATGCGCATTCTGGCAGCCATTAGCCTTCTCTCTTTCATCCCGGCAGCCGCTTCGGCTGAGCCGCTGGCAGGGATTTCAACGGAGGTGGTCATGCTGCCATCGACGAAGGAGACCGACGCTGTCGGCGATCTGGCGTGGCAGGCTCTGGTAAAGCGTCTGGGACCGGAGACGTATACAGGGACCAGCTATGTCACTTTTGGCTATCATCATTTTTTTGTCTGTGGTGCCGGACACAAAGGCACAAATACGAAATTTACCTTTGTCTATGTGGCGGCCGAACAAAAGTCCGAAACGGCGTTGTTTATCTCCACGATTGATCACGCCGATTACCTGCTTGCCGATCAACGTTTTTGCCATCCGCGCTGAGTGCGCCATTTCCCCTTCCGATGCGTCTCTGATTGAGCAGCTACAAATTCCACGCGCAGACCAGCGGCATAGGGTATTGCGTATCTATCGAGGTATCCCATGGAAACATCGCGATATAAAAAGAAAGGGGCAGGTTTTGCCTGCCCCTTTTCAGTTTTTCCGATCACACTATGGATCGACTCACGGCGAAGGATGCGGAGCGGCTTGCCAGATATCACGCGCATATTCGCGGATGGTCCGGTCGGAAGAGAACCAGCCCATCGCCGCCGTGTTGAGCAGCGCTTTACGCCGCCATTCCAGCGGCGTGCGATACAGGGCCGCTCCCCGCTTGTGCGTTTCCTCATAGCTTTCGAAATCAGCGGTCACGAGAAACACGTCATCGTTCAGCAGATGATCAATCAGCCCCGCATAACGTGACGGATCATCCGGGGAGAATACGCCAGAGCGGATCGCCTCGATCGCCTGCGCCAGGCTGGGGCACGCAGCGACTTTGGCACGGGCATCGTATCCGGATGCCTTGATATCCGCCACCTCATCAGCCCGCAGCCCGAAGATCAGAATATTGTCGTCCCCGACGTGATCGCGAATTTCGATATTCGCACCGTCCAGCGTGCCGATGGTCAGCGCACCGTTCAGCGCCATTTTCATGTTGCCGGTGCCGGATGCCTCCAACCCCGCCGTCGAAATCTGCTCCGAGAGATCGGCCGCCGGAATGATGACCTCCGCCAGGCTGACATTATAATTGGGCAGGAACACCACCCGCAGCCGATCACGCACCACCGGATCATTGTTGACGACACGGGCGATATCATTGGCCAGCTTGATGATCAGCTTGGCACGGTGATAGCTGGCCGCCGCCTTGCCCGCGAATATCTTGACGCGCGGTGTCCAGTTACGGCCCGGCTCGGCACGCATCTTGTCATACAGCGCCACCGTCTCGATCAGATTGAGCAATTGCCGCTTGTATTCGTGGATACGCTTGATCTGCACATCGAACAGCGCATCGGGATCAAGCCGGATGCCCATCCGGTCCTGCACCAGGGCCGCCAGCCGCTGCTTGTTTTCACGCTTTACAGCGCTGTAGCGGTCCATGAAGGGGGTATCATCGACAAATCGGGCCAGTTCCGACAGTTCTTCCGCATCCGCGACCCAGCGATTCCCGATCGAGTCGTTGATCAGCGCGGTCAGGCCGGGATTGCACTCCACCAACCAGCGGCGGAAGGTGATGCCGTTGGTGATGGCGGTGATCCGATCGGGAAACAACTTGTGAAAATCACGGAACACCGTGGTCTTCATCAGATCGCCATGCAGCGCCGAAACGCCATTCACTTTCTTCGATCCGACGAAAGCGAGATGACCCATGCGCACCTGACGCCCGTTGCTCTCATCGATCAGAGAGATGGAGCGCCGCAACTCGGGAGAACTGACCGGACGAGGCGTTGCGGTATCCAGATGCAGCGCGTTGATCTCATAGATAATCTGCATATGGCGCGGCAGAAGACGTTCGAACAATGTCACCGGCCAGCTTTCCAGCGCCTCCGGCAACAGGGTGTGATTGGTATAGCCCAGCGTGCCGCGGGCGATGGAAAAAGCGCGTTCCAGCGTCAAGCCGTATTCATCCACCAGCAGGCGCACCAGTTCCGCCACTGCCACCGCGGGATGGGTATCGTTCAGCTGGATGGAAGCCGTATCCGGCAGCCTCTCCACCGATCCCTGCTGCGCCATGTGACGCCTGACCAGATCCTGCAGGGAGGCAGAGGTAAAGAAAAACTCCTGCTTCAGCCGTAATTCCCGGCCAGCCTCGCTGCTGTCATCGGGATAGAGCACGCGGCTGATATTGGTGGCATTCAGCTGGGCGGCAAAAGCATCGGCATGGTGACCGCGATTGAAGGCATCCAGCCGCATCGGCTCCACCGAGCGGGCGCGCCACAGACGCAGCGTATTGATGTGTGTGCCCTGCCAGCCCACCACCGGTGTATCATATGCCACAGCCCGCACCCGCTCCGCCGGCATCCAGACCAGACGGGAGGAGCCATCCGGCTGATCCTGCGGCAGCACGCGGCCTCCGAAGCCGATATCATAGGCAATTTCGGGGCGCTCGAATTCCCACGGATTGCCGAAGACCAGCCAGTCTTCCGGCATCTCGACCTGATAGCCATCGCGGATCACCTGCCTGAACAGGCCGTGATCATAGCGGATGCCATAGCCGAGCCCCGCCAGCCCGACCGTGGCCATACTTTCCATGAAGCAGGCCGCCAGACGGCCCAGACCGCCATTGCCCAGCGCCGCATCCGGCTCCAGATCCTTGATCTGATCAAAGGAGACGCCATGCAGGGCGAGGGCTTCCTTCGCCGCCGTCATCAGGTTCAGATTGGTGAGACTGTCGGTCAGCAACCGCCCGATCAGGAATTCGAGGCTCAGATAATAGACCCGCTTGGCATTGGCCTCATCAGCGGAGCGGGCGGTCGCATGCCAGCGATCCACGATCCGGTCGCGCACAGCGAGGGCGGTCGCGGCATACCAGTCGTGCAACCGGGCATGGCGGGGATCGCGCCCCACCGCGTACCGCATCTTGTCCTCGATGGCACGGTGCAGTTCGGCAACCTGTGCGGTGTAAGGCGTGTTGGCGGCGTCCATACTCGCTCCCTGGTTTGAACAGACCGTTCAGAATCCGGCGGTAGCGAGCCGGCTCCTGCGGCACCACCACGATACAGAGACAAACGCATCTGTCACGCACTTGTGCTGTACCAATGGTCATCAGGCCAATGGTCATCAGGAAGGCAAGCAATCCCCGTGCCGTAGCTCCGGCCACAGCGGGGAGGCATGTCAGAAGAAAGAAAAAAGAGAGTCAGACCCGCAGAAAACCAACCAGTTTTTCCGCCTCGGCGACGATGGGCTCAGCGATGGCTTCGGCCCGACGGCCACCGTCATGCAGCAGCCGGTCCAGCTCTGCCTCATCTGCCAGCAACCGCCTCGTTTCCGCGGCAATGGGGGAAAGCTCCTGCACCAGCAACTCGGTCAGGGCCTCCTTATAGGGGCCGAAGCCCTTTCCGCCATGCTCGCGCAACACGGTTGCGGTGTCACTGTTGGTCAGCGCCGCATAAATACCTACCAGATTGCGGGCTTCCGGACGCCCTTCCAGCCCGTCAATATCCTCGGGCAGAGGCTCGGGATCGGTTTTCGCCCGACGGATTTTCATGGCGATGGTATCGGCATCGTCCGAAAGATTAATGCGGCTCTGATCGGATGGATCGGATTTGGACATTTTCCGTAAACCATCCCGCAGGCTCATCACCCGCGCTGCCGGCCCCTGAATCAGCGGCTCCACATGCGGGAAAAATGCCACGCCGAAATCATGATTGAATTTCTCGGCAATGTCGTTGGTCAGTTCCAGATGCTGGCGCTGATCATCGCCCACCGGGACCAGCGTGGCATGGTAAGCCAGAATATCCGCCGCCATCAGATTGGGATATACATACAACCCGGCAGACGCATTCTCACGGTCCTTGCCTGCCTTGTCCTTGAACTGCGTCATGCGGTTCAACCAGCCCAGCCGGGCCACGCAGTTGAAAATCCAGGCCAGCCGAGCATGGGCACTGACGGAACTCTGCACGAACAGAATGTTGCGGGCCGGGTCCACGCCGCAGGCAATCACCGATGCTGCCATTTCCCGCGTGGACTGACGCAGCTTTTCCGGGTCCTGCGCCACCGTGATCGCATGCATGTCGACCACGCAGTAAAGGCATTCATGCGTATCCTGCAGCGTCACCCAGTTGCGCAGAGCGCCCAGATAATTGCCAAGGGTCGGGATGCCGGAAGGCTGGATGCCGGAGAATATGCGCTTCATACCGCGTTCTTTCTCTCATGAGGCGTTATCGCGTCAACGGGCGATATGAGGGTTCAACTGCGTTGGGGTCGGGTGAAAAGCAGCCGGGCCAGACCAACGGGGCAAAATCCGGTGCGCCACAGACGGCCCCATGTCATGGCGCCGATACATCCGACATCCTTCAGCGGCCTGAAATGGCTTGGCCGATGCAAGGCAGGGCCATGGATACGGGGAATATCGACCGAGACGGTCCGAATCCCCTGCCGCCCTGCCTCAATCAGCAACTCGCTTTCATAGGCAAAACCGCCCGACCTGATCCGATCCAGCAAGGGCGGCAAAACTGGGGCAGGGTAAACCCGCATCCCGCTCTGTGTATCCTCAATCGGCCAGCCGGATGCCCATGAAACGACAGCATCCGCCACACGGTTGGCAGCACGGCGAATCCAAGGTCCGGGTGCATGATCACGACGGCGGGAGCCGATGACGATCATGTCCGGATAGCGTTCGGAAACCTGGATCAGACGCGGCAGATCCTCCGGCCTGTGCTGGCCATCTGCATCGAGCGTCACGATCAGGGGAACCTCCATGGCGCAGGCCGCCGCCAGACCGGCCGCAAGGCTCGCCCCCTTGCCCGCATTGGTGGGGAAGCGCAGCACCTCTGCCCCGGCTGCTTCCGCATGCTGTGCCGTTGCATCACGGGAGCCATCATCGACCACCAGAATCCGTGCATCCCGCACAGACGCACGGCAGCGCATCACAATATCGCCAACCGATTTTTCTTCCTGATAGGCGGGAATGACGATGACGATGCGCGATACGCTTTCATCCCCGGGCATCTTCCTGCCAGGACCAGTTGAAAACGAAACAGAGGTTGGATGGGTCACAGAACGTGTTTTTGATTACAAAGGCGCAAGGAATAGCAGCATTCCGGTTACAAAAGATCCTGAATAATCTATACTAGTCCGGTCAAGGACAGATGGTAAACTCTTCATGCTGGACAGCGCATCGATCTCCATGAAAATGGGCGAATCAACCAGTGACACACGGCTTTGTGATGTGCTGATCGTCGGCGCCGGTCCAGCCGGATGCACCGCAGCCTACCTGCTGGCAGAAAAAGGGCGTGATGTCGTTCTGCTGGAGAAAGAACGCCATCCGCGCTTTCATATCGGGGAGAGCTTGCTGCCACGCAACCTTCAATTAATAGAGCGGCTTGGCCTGACCGAAGATATCGCCACATTCGGCGTGTTCAAACCCGGTGCGGAATTCATCTCGGATGATCATGGCGGGAAGGATACAAAATTCTGTTTCGCGGATGCTCTGGACAAGACTTTTACCCATTCCTGGCAAGTGAAACGCGCCGATTTCGATGCCGCCCTGTTCCGTAGCGCACGTGACAAGGGGGCGGATGTCATCGATGGCATGCGTGTCACCACCATCCGTTTTCCCGAAGGCGTGCCGGAAGGATCGGCCCGCGCCATCGTGGAAGCCGTGGACGAAGCCGGAAACGCGCATCATTTTGCTCCCCGCTATGTGATCGACGCTTCGGGACGAGATACGTTTCTGGGCAGCAAGGTTGGTGGCAAAAAACGGAATCCTCATAACAACACGGCCGCTCTCTACGCCCATTTCCGTCATGTAACGCCACGCCCCTGCGACCGTACCGGTTACATTACCATTTGTCTGGTGGAAGGCGGATGGTTCTGGATGATCCCTCTTCCTGACGACATCACCAGCGTCGGCTTTGTCGGCACGCAGGAGGCTTTCAAACAACGCAAAGGCTCACTGGAAGATTTCCTCGACACCCGCATCGCCGCCAGCCCGAGTGTCAGCAGCCGCATGATGCAGGCTGAACGGATCTCCAAAGTCACCGCCACCGGCAATTACTCCTATTCCTGCGAGCGGCTGTCGGGGCCGGGCTGGATGATGATTGGCGATGCCTTCGCATTTCTGGACCCGGTTTTTTCCTCCGGTGTCCTGCTGGCCATGACCAGTGGCGAAATGGGGGCGGAGGTCGCCGATCTCTGGCTGGACAATCCTGCTGCCGCCCGGAAAAAGCTGAAAAAAGTCGAAGCCAAAATCCGTCACGCGATCGGCACGCTGTCCTGGCTGGTTTATCGCATCAATAAACCGGTGCTGCGTGACATGTTCATGTCCCCCAACAACCGTTTTCGCATGCGGGATGGTCTGGTGTCGCTGCTGGCCGGGAATGTTCATGGGACATTGCCACGCAATCCGGTCCGCGCATTCAAGGGGGCGTATTATTTCCTGACCACTCTGGCAAAAATCGGTATCAGGCTGACACCGGACGGCGATCTGAAGCGAGGCCCCCGTATCGACTAATTGACCAATCAGATACGGAGAAGCCTGCTTCAGAGTCTCGATCAAACTCCAACCATCACATCCGATGCCTTGATAACGGCTGTCGCTGTATCGCCGATTTTCAGGCCCAGCTCCTCGGATGCTTCGTTGGTGATCGAGGCCGTCAGGACTACGCCGTCAGCGATTTCAATCTTCACATGCGTGGTCGTGGCCCCCGGCCTGACCTCGACAATGCGGCCCTGAATCTGATTACGGGCAGATAATCTCATTGTAGCCGTCTCCTGTAACGATTGAAGCATCCCTATGGAGGCTTCCTCATTGGGAGCCGTCAAGCATGGTTCGGAGATATGTTGGCCCTGACATGATCGGCCGCATGTTTTCGGAAAGCACGTACTTTGGGTGCAATCACCGCCTGACAATACGCCGCCTCGGGATGGCGTGCGAAATAATCCACGTGCTCCGGTTCGGCTGGATAGAAAATCTGTAAAGGCTCGATCGTCGTCGACAATGGGGCCTGCCAGATTTGCGCAGCCTCGACCTCTGCCAGCACCCCACGCGCTGCATTCTCCTGCTCTGTCGAGGCTGGCATGATGACGGAGCGATACTGTGTTCCTACATCCGCACCCTGCCGGTTTGGTGTGGTCGGATCGTGAATCGTCAGAAAAATCCTCAGCAGATCGACATAGGAGAGAATAGCCGGATCAAATGTAACCTCGACCACTTCGGCATGGAACGTCGTACCGGTGCATACCTCCTTGTAAGTGGGATTGGCCGTATGTCCGCCCGCATAGCCGGGACGGATCGAGGCAACCCCGTTCAATTCCCTCAGCACCGCTTCCACACACCAGAAGCAGCCGCCCCCTATGACCGCCGTTTCCATCCACACTCTCCTGCCGATTTGCCTTGCTGCAATGTCGGCACGGCAACGCCCGGATAAAAGAGGCCGAATGATATTCAGGCAGCCAGCGTGCGGGATGTGGCACGGAATGTATGGGCGGGATGGGTTTCACCCAGCCGGTCGCCCTGACCGAACAGCTTGTTGCGCAGACTGCCTTCGGCATAGGCGGTCTTATAGACACCGCGCCGCTGGAGTTCAGGGATCACCAGATCGACAAAATCCTCGAACGTTTCGGGTGTGACGGCGTAGGCGAGGTTGAAGCCGTCAATGCCGGTCTCCTCGATCCATGCCTGCAATTCGTCCGCTACACGCTCTGGCGAGCCGATGACGATCGGGCCTGTCCCACCAATGGCCGCGAATTCGGCAATTTCCCTGATCGTCCAGACTTTACCGGGATCGGCGACCGTGAAAGCATCCACCGCCGAGTGAATCGCGTCATTCCGGATCTGCTTCAACTCATCATCCAGCCCGTATTGGGAAAAGTCGATCCCGGTCCAGCCCGACATCAATGTCAAGGCTCCCCGGTGACTGACATAACGCCGATATTCGTCAAATTTCGCCTGTGCTTCCTCATCAGTGCGACCAACGATCACAGTCATGAGGGTAAAAATCAGAATATCCGATGGATCGCGGCCCTGCTCGCCAGCCTGCTTGCGAATATCGGCAACACTGGGTGCAATCACCTGTTTCGAGGGGCCCGCAATGAAAACGCATTCCGCATGTCGTGCCGCAAAGGCCCGGCCTTTGCGAGAGGCGCCCGCCTGATAAAGCACGGGTGTACGCTGCTTCGATGGTTCACACAGATGCATGGCATCCACACGGAAATAGGCGCCGTCATGATGCACTTTCCTCACCTTGTCCGGCTGGGTGAATACCCCGCTGACAGGATCGCGCAGAACGGCATCATCATCCCAACTTCCTTCCCACAGCTTGTAGGTCAGTTGCATGTATTCCTCGGCAATATCGTATCGCGTATCGTGCTCCGGCTGCTTCGCCAGCCCGGAGCCTTTCGCCGCACTGTTCAGATAGCCGGTGACGATGTTCCAGCCGATCCTTCCCTCCGTCAGGTGATCGAGCGTTGACATGCGCCGCGCAAACGGAAAAGGCGGTTCATAGGAAAGGGTGCAGGTCAGACCAAACCCCAGATGCCGGGTGACCGCGGCCATAGCAGGAATAAGCATCGCCGGATCATTGACGGGAATCTGTGCCGCATCGATCAGCGCAGCATGCGCGTTCCCGCCATAAACATCATACACACCCAGCACATCGGCCAGAAACAGGCCATCGAACAATCCCCGCTCCAGCGTTTGGGCCAGATCGGTCCAGTACCCAAGCGTGTTATACATGCCCGACCGATCACGCGGATGACGCCAGAGGCCGGAGGATTGATGGCCGACACAATTCATGTCGAACGCGTTCAGACGGATCTGCTTCGCCATTGTCCGGCCCTGCTTAAATAACGATTCCTTAACGTTATATCAATAATAAATGTAAAATTGTCAAGATTAATAAATAAAACGATTTTAAATCGTATTAATTTCTCTTCAGAGCAGGGACGAGCCGGCTGCCCGGGGTCCATAACAAAACTGCCGTCCCATGGTCTGGAACGGCAGCCTGAATGGAAGAAGATAGATATCAGCGGAGGGCCAGAAACGGCTCCTTGACTGTCGAGGACAGTACAGGCGGTAACGCCACACCAGCGTCGCCCGGCGTAGTCCAGCGTATCTGACCGGGCGTATGACAGGCCGGACAGGCAGCCGCCCAATGCGTCGTGGCATGACCGCAGTGCAGGCAGCGCCACCCCGGATCGGGGCTGGCCTCCGAGGCGCGACGCAGCGCGGCCTGCATGGCGGCACCGGGGCCATGCTCCTTTTCCTCGATATCAGCCAACAGCAGCCAGACCCGCTTCTGGTCGATCAGGCGACTGGCCTGTTCGGCATGGCTGCGGGCTTCGCCGGTCAGCCCGGCAGCCAGATTTTCCCGTGCCAGTAACAGATGCGACTCGGGATGACCGGGATTGCCAGCCACCAGACGCTTGACCGTGCGCACCCGTGTCAGTGGATCCGTCACACCGGACAGGGCCACCACCGCCAGATCGGGTTGCGGATGGGCGGCCCATGCCTTGACCAGCACGGCATCGGAACGTCTCTGCCGACCGGCTGCCCGCAGCGTAGTCGCATAGGCAATGGCCGCTGAGGTCAGGCTGGGATCCAGACGAAACGCCTGCCGGGCCGTGCGCAGCTTTTCGGCCTGATCCAGCTCCGCCTGCGCTGCTGCCGTAGCAAAGGCCGCCCGTTGTTGATCGTTTTCCGCCAAAGACAGCGCATCCATCCAGCGACCACCACGGATCGCCAGATTGACACGCTCGGTCCGCAGCCAGGCTGCACCGGGGTGGGCCAGTTCCGCCTTGCGCGCCAGTTCCGCGGCACTTGTCCAGTCCTCGCGCGTGATAGCCTCCCTCAGCAGGCCGCGATAGCCGAGGAAAGAGGCATCTTCAGTCCGGGTCAGCGCATGGAAGGCCTGCGTGGCCTCACTCTCCCGGCCGGAGAGACGCGCCGCCTCGGCCATCAACAGCAGAGTTTGAGCGGTATCGCCGAGACAGGCACGAGCCTTGCCTGCCTCGCGCCATGCTCCGCCCGCATCCCCCGCCGCCAGCGAGACCAGCGCACGGGAAACGGCATAATCCCCGGCCTGCCGCGTCCGCGCCTGCCGCCAGCGGCGGATTGTGCGGGGGAGGCCCAGAATGGCGCCGACAGCCCGCAGCAACAGATGCACGGCCAGAACCAGAATGACGACCGCAACGATGGCCGCTGGCACCGACATGTCGATGGTCAGATCATCCCCGACCGTCATGCCGACATGGCCGGGCAGTCCGGCGACATACCACGCGGCGGCAACGACCACCGCTGCGGGGAGAACAATTTTGATGATACGGCGCATCAGGCGTGTGCCGCCATATCGGACAGCGCAGCCTGCGCATCCAGCAGAGCCTGTGCCTGCGCTTTCCAGCCACTGACAGCCTGCACCGCCGGCCCCGTCAGCGCATCCAGTGTCCTGACGGCCCCGGCAAGATCACCCGCATCCAATGCTTTTCTGGCCCGGGCAATGACACCAGCCGCAGGATCACCCACCAGAACCTGATCCCCCCGCCGGACGGTGACCAGCGTTTCGGCTTTTTGTTTTACAGTTTCCCAGAAGGAAGCATGACTCACATCCGGGCGGGATGCTTCCAGAGCACGCTGTGCCACAGTCTCGAAAGACAAGGTCAGCGCCGCCAAGGTCGGAGGGGCCTCCTGCGCAAAGCGGGTCAAGGCAGGCGGCGCATTTGGAATATCACCCAGCTTCTCGCCCCGGCCAAGAGCAGAGGAGGCAGCCTGAAGACGGGCCAGCCTGCCCGCCCGATCGGCCAGCGCCGTTACTTTTCCGGCCTCCCCGGCGATTTCGTTCAGGCGTTCACGCGCCTGTTGCAGCGCCTGCACCGCCCCTTGCTGCTCTGCATCCAGTTTCGTGAGGCGAGATTCCAGTACGTGAAGCGCGGCCTGCATCCGATCGCGTTCAGAATCGGAAAGATCCCTGAATCGCTTTTGCTCTGCCGTGATGTCATCCACGCGCTTCGTCAACGCATCAACCGCAGTCACGGTCGCTTCATCGCGGGCGGCAGGGCGGTGTTCAAGCGTGTCGAGACGCGCTGTATGAGCACGTACAAAGCCCGCAAGTGATTGCATCTGCCGGTGAAGCGTGGTGCCAAGATCCTCGATCTGTTCCTCCATCTTCTTGATGGCAGGCCGTTCGGTGTCATGGCGGCTGGTGACGTTTTCCTCCAGCGCCTCCAATCGTGCCAGCAGCACGGGATCGGTCGGCTGCGATTGTACGCCCAGATACAACGATACTCCCCCAAGAACGAGCGCACCCACCGCCAGGACCAGCGCAGCACGGGGAAGAGTTTCCTGCCGGTTCGTGCTGTCCGGTTTCTGCGTGGATGAAGGCTGAGGGGAAGAAGAGGGAATTGCCCCGCTCATCTCGTCCGCATGGCCATCAATCTGCGGCCCGGTCTTGTCTGACTCATTCATCGCAGGAGGGCCAGAAGATCGTCCTGAGTAGGCTGCGCTGCGACACGTATATCCCTCCAGGTTAAAGCAGTGATGGCCTCCACGACCGCGGGGGAGATGACACAGGCCACCAGCCCCGACGCCGCATCGGCCAATCCGGCCCTGTCCAGAAGACGCACGAAACTCCGTGCCGTTTCCGGTGAAAAGAACAGGACCGCCTTCAATCCGGCCACCCCCGCAGAGGGGGCAGCCCCTTCCATCAGAATGCGCAGAGCCTGCTCCGCCTGTTCGGGCAGAGCCTGCACCGGGCGGGCGCAGTATACGAAACGATGCAGAACGGTGAACCCGCTCTGGCTCAATCCTTGATACAAAAACGCGCCCTGTTCCTCTCCCGAGGCAAGCAGCAGCGGCTTTCCAGCCGGGTCAAGCCGGGCACGAACAAGCATCAGCAGACGGTCTGCATCTTTTCCGGCACTGGTCACATCCTGATGACCTGCCGCCTGCGCCGCCCTTGCTGTGGCATCCCCTACTGCGAACAGAGGCAAAGAACGCAGCGGATCAAGCGCGGGAATCGCATTGGCGCTGGTCACCAGCACCGCCTGCAAATCAGGCAGTGCCTCCTCCACCAGCGCATCGGCGCGGATTTCAACCTCCAGCGCAGGGGCCAGCACCGGCGTAAAACCGAGTGCGTCCAGCCGTCGCGCCGTCGCCGAAGCACCCGGCTCGGGCCGGGTAACCAGGATGGCGGGCCGTTCAATGCGGGACGAGATCGGAAGGCTCATACCCCGCTTTGCCCCCTGTTAATCGAGGAAAATATCGGGCGGGCTGTCGGCACGCAGGCTGCGCCCGAGTTCGGCGCCCAGCGCCTCCGCTTCCGAAACCGCACCCTGCAACGTCCGGCGCAGCAGAAAGCTGCCATCCTCAGCGGCGACCAGACCGGTCAGATGCAGCACACCCCCCGACAATATCCGCGCATGTCCGCCGATCGGCGTACGGCAGGACCCATCCAGCAGATTGAGCAACGCGCGTTCCGCGGTGGAGACCGCCTTGGCTTCCCGATCCTCGATCCCGGCCAGCAGGTCGCGCAGAGCGTAATCGTCTTCCCGCACCGTGACGCCGACAATGCCCTGACAGGCGGCAGGCACCATGATTTCGGTATCCAGCACCACGCTTGCCGCCTGCTCCATATCCAGCCGCCGCAGCCCGGCCAGAGCGAGAAGGCTGGCATCGCATTCCCCCCGCGCCAGCTTGGCAAGGCGGGTCTGGACATTGCCACGGATCGTTGCAAAACGAAGATCAGGGCGGGCATGGGCCAGCTGGGCCTGTCTCCGTACCGATGAGGTGCCGACCAGCGCGCCCTGTTGCAGCACGCTGAACGGATCTCCCGGCGGGGGCGGGGTGAAGCCGGGGGGAAGGATAATCGCATCCCGCGCGTCTTCGCGCTTGAGGGTGCAGGCCAGTACGATGCCGGGGGGAAGCTGGGTTTCCAGATCCTTCAGGCTGTGAACCGCGAAGTCGATCCGCCGGTCAGCCAGCGCTTCGTGAATTTCCTTGGCAAACAGACCTTTGCCGCCAATCTCCGCCAGACGCCGGTCCTGCACACGATCGCCGGTGGTGTTGATCTGATGTTCCTCGAACACCTCCATATCCCGCAGGATCGGGCAGAAGCTGCGCAGCCGGGCGAGAAAGGCACGGGTTTGCACCAGGGCAAGAGGAGAAGCGCGTGTGCCGACCCGTAAAGGCAGGCCATGCATCCCCACATGGGAGGATGGCGGCGTAGAAGAGGGCGTTGTGGGGCCAGAGGGATGACCAGAGGGGGGGTGGGCGGGTTGCATGCATGTGTCCTAAAACCCGTACAGAGGAAAGGAAAGAGTACAGATGACCCCCAATCTGCCGGAAACGCATGAAGCAGTGGATTTTCCGGCTTCCGAAAACCTTTTTCCGGGTCCGGTCCTGGGTATCGAGACCTCCTGCGATGAAACCGCCGCTGCCGTCCTGGACGGATCTGGCCGTATTCTGGCGGAAATCGTGTTGAGCCAGTACGACGATCATGCCCGCTTCGGCGGGGTGGTGCCGGAAATCGCCGCCCGTGCCCATCTGGCCTATCTGCCCGGCATGGTGACAGAGGTAATGGACAAAGCCGGACTCCGTTTTCAGGATCTGGCCGCGATTGCCGCAACCTCCGGTCCGGGGCTGATCGGTGGATTGCTGGTGGGGGCGGGGTTGGGCAAAGGTCTGGCTCTGGCGGCAAAACGACCCTTTATCGCCATCAATCATCTGGAAGCTCATGCTCTGGCCGCGCTGCTGCCGGCATTGGGTGGGGTGGCGGAAATAACCTCCGGTGAGCATTTCCCTTTCCTGCTGATGCTGCTGTCCGGCGGTCATTGCCAGTGCATTCTGGTCGAGGGGGTCGGACGTTACCGGCGGCTCGGCGGCACGATCGACGATGCGGTCGGGGAGGCCTTCGACAAGGTCGGCAAGCTGCTGGGGCTGGGCTGGCCCGGCGGTCCGGCGCTGGAGCGGCTGGCCTTGCAGGGCAATCCACACGCCCTTGCTTTTCCCCGCCCCATGAAGGGCAGGGTGGGGTGCGATTTCAGTTTTTCGGGACTGAAGACGGCGGTGGCCCAGTATGTTGCCCGGTTTCCGGACGGGCCGCTGCCTTTATCCGATGCTGCCGACATAGCCGCCAGTTTTCAGGCCGCCGTTGCCGATGTCATGGCCGACCGCGCCACCGCCGCCCTTGCTATGGCGGATGAGATCGCGCCCGCGAAAATGCTCGTCGTCTCCGGCGGGGTCGCGGCCAATGCAGCGATCCGGGCGGCGCTTTCCACCGCCGCCGAGCATCGTGGCATTGCCATGCTCGCCCCACCACCCCGGCTGTGCACCGATAATGCCGTTATGGTGGCCTGGGCCGGGCTGCATCGTCTGAAATATGGCGCGGTCTCCGGTCTGGATCATGCCCCCCTGCCACGCTGGCCGCTGGATGCGCCGGATATGGCGCTGCCGGAATCGACCACGCCATGAATTATCGCCATGCTTTCCACGCTGGAAACTTCGCCGATTGCCATAAGCATGCCCTGATGGTCGCATTGCTGACTGCTCTGCGACAAAAAGAGGCTCCGTTCTTCGTGCTCGATACCCATGCGGGCACCGGCGAGACCCTGCTGACGGACGGACCAGCCGCCCGGACCGGCGAATGGAGGGAGGGAATCGGTCTGCTGCTGGATGATCCGGCTCCGGTGCTGGCGTCTTATCTGGCACTGGTCACATCATTGGGCATGGAGCGGAGCCTCTATCCCGGTTCTCCCCTGATTGCCCGCGCCATGCTGCGTCCTCAGGACCGTATGGCGGTGTGTGAACTCCATCCCGAAGATTGCGCCAGCCTCGCCGAGCGGTTCAGAGGAGACCCCTATTGCGCCATCCATCGCCGTGACGGGTGGAAAGCGCTGGAAACCATGTTGCCTCCGAAAACCGCTTCCTCCGGCGGTGTCCTGCCCAGACGCGGCCTGACCCTGATCGATCCGCCTTTCGAGCAACCGGATGAACACCGCCGCCTGGCCGATGCCATGCTGAGGGCGCAACAACGCTTTCCTACCGGCATGGTCGCCGGGTGGTATCCGATCAAGGGCGGTGCTCCGGCCCGGTTGCTGCGGCATCAGTTGCAGGATGCCGGGCTGAAACGGGTGCTGATCGCCGAATTATTCCTTCACCCGCCCACGGATACGACACGTCTTAACGGAAGTGGCATGGCCATCCTCAACCCACCCTGGCAATTTGGCGATGACGCCCGCGCGATCATGCAGGCTCTGAAAACCGGATTGAAGGCGTGTGAGATCCGCGTGGATGAATTCGGAACTGATTGTGCGCCTTCTGCCCCGGGGGCCATGGAACATAAAACACAATGACGGATGCCGGTTTGAACGATGTTCTGGTTGTCGGTGCCGGTGCGTGGGGCACCGCCCTGGCCATTCAGGCAGCAAGGGCGGGGCGGCGCGTGCGGCTGTGGGCACGCAGCGAGGAGACAGCCATCCGTTTGCAGAAAACCCGCCACAATCCCCGGCTGCCCGGTATCGTGATACACGACACGGTAACAGTCACTCACCAGCTGGATCAAGCCGCCTTCGCCCTGCTGGCTGTGCCGATGCAGCATATGCGGGCGGTCGCACAAAACCTGCCGCCCATGCGACTGATCACCTGCTGCAAGGGGGTGGAGAGTAAGACCGGACTGTTTCCGCTGGAAATTCTGGCAACCCTGTTTCCCGCTCTGCCCCATGCCGTGCTCAGTGGCCCGAATTTCGCGCATGAAGTCGCTGCCGGGCTGCCGGCGGCTTCCGTCATCGCCAGCACGGATGCCGGATTGAGAAGCGATCTTATCCATGCTCTCGGCAGTGCCGGATTCCGACTATACGGCAATGCCGATCCTGTCGGTGCGCAGGTGGGCGGCGCAGCCAAAAACGTCATCGCCATCGCCGCAGGGGCCACGATCGGTGCAGGCTTGGGGGAAAATGCCCGTGCCGCGCTGGTGACCCGCGGCATTGCCGAATTGTCGCGTCTGGCTGTCATGCTGGGGGGGCAGGCCGCAACAGTGGCCGGTTTATCGGGGCTGGGCGATCTGCTGCTGACCTGTACCGGAAAAGCCAGCCGCAATTTCCGCCTCGGCTTCGCGCTTGGACAAGGGATGGCGCTGGATCAGGCGCTGGCCACCAGTGAAGGGGTGGTGGAAGGCGTCATGACTGCCCCCGCCTTGCTGCAGCGGGCCGGGCCGGATGCCGATTTGCCAGTCATTTCCGCTGTTGCCGCGATGGTCTCCGGCCAAGCCGATTTTCAGGAAGCCATGAGCGCATTGCTGTCCCGTCCGGTCAGAGACGAATAAAGCGCTGTGCTTTACCTGACAGGCGGCACCAGCACCTTGGCCGGGTAACGGCACCATTCTGCCCCCACACATCGCCAGCATTCCGGACGGCGCGCCTTGCAGACATAGCGTCCATGCAAGATCAGCCAGTGATGCGCCATGCCCAGCCTGTCCGCCGGGATACGCGCCACCAGTGCATCCTCGACCATGCGCGTGGTCTTGCCGGGCGCAATGCCAGTACGGTTACCCAGCCGAAACACATGCGTATCCACCGCCATGGTCGGCTGATCGAACGCCACGCTCAGCACAACATTCGCGGTCTTGCGGCCAACACCCGGCAGAGATTCCAGAGCCTCCCGATCGGCAGGAACCTCCCCGCCGAAACGATCCAGCAATTGCTGCGACAAGGCCGCGACATTCCGCGCTTTTGCCTGCCATAGCCCGATGGAACGGATATGACGGGCAATCCCTTCCTCCCCCAGCGCCACCATCGAAGCAGGATCGGGGGCCTGTTCAAACAGGCTCCGTGTGGCCTTGTTCACCGCCACATCCGTGGTCTGGGCCGACAACACGACCGCAACCAGCAACGTGAAATTGGAGGTGTAGATCAGCTCACTTTTCGGATCTGGATTGGCTTTGGCAAGCGCATCCAGAAAACCGATTACCTGCGCCCTGGTCATACGCGGGCTGGCAGAAACAGGATCGGCAGCAGAAAGAGAAGAAGAGGTGGACATGGAAAGGAAACACCACGCGTGACCCGATCATGGCAAGAGGCAGGCAAATGTAGTGGCGTTTCAGGACGAAAGCAGGAATGATACGCGCCTTATGTGGCGATTGACGGAAAAAAACTCCGACGGGTTTCCGGTCACGGAAGCCATCATTATCCCGCATCGCAGCCTGTCCCGCCGCGGGCTGGCGCTGGTGTGTGGGGGGCTGTGCCTGTTATCCGGGCTGGGTGTCCTCTTTTCCCTGATGATTCATGCCTGGCCCGTGGCCGGATTTGCCGGGCTGGAAGCCCCGCTGGCCATCGCTGCTTTGCTATGGAATGCCAGAGCTGTCCGCCAAACCGAGATCGTCACCCTGAGCGGAACTGGTCCCGGCATTGCCCATATCGATGCAAGGGGACGCAGCCGCCATATGAAAATAAGGCCGGGATGGCTGCGTTTGCGGCTGGAGGAATGTCCGGGGCGCGTGCCGCAACTGATCCTGTCATCCCGTGATGGTGAATTCGAACTGGCACGTTCACTGGGGGAGGACGAAAAACGCGCCCTGGCGGAAACTCTCCAGGACGCGTTGTACAGGGTTCAGAACCCGGTTTTCGATAATCCCCAGCTTGTTACTGCAGATTAACCGGTAAACATACTGCGGAAAGCCCAGAACAGACCGCCCGCCAGAAGGATCGAGGCAGGCAGGGTCAGCACCCAAGCCATGAGCAGACTGCGCACTGTTTTCGCCTGCAGGCCGGATCCGTTTGCTGCCATCGTACCCGCCACACCGGATGTCAGCACATGGGTGGTGCTGACCGGCAGGTGATACATATCGGCTGCCTGAATCAGGCCCATTGCCACGCTTTCAGCAACCGCACCCTGCGCATAAGTCAGATGCTCCTTGCCGATGCGCTCCCCGACCGTCACCACGATGCGACGCCAGCCGACCATGGTGCCAAGCCCGAGCGCAAGAGCCACACAGACCTTGACCCAGAGGGGAATGAACTGGGTAGCGTTGTTCGCCTGAGCCGTGAAACTCTCGAAAACCGATTTCTGCTGCGGCGTCAGAGTGGCGGTTTTTTCCACGAACGGCAGGGCATGGCTGATCAGGTAGAAATCATTACGGATATTGCCTGCCTGATCATGCGGCACATCGCGCAGTGCAACCCGGCTTTCCAGCTTTGCATTCACATCTTTGATCAAGGCGGCCAGCGCGGATGCCGTATCAGACAGGGCTTTCTTTTTCTGTATCGCAGCCGTCACCCTGTTGCGGGCCGCATCCAGTGACACGGCAGGAGCATGTCTGGCAGCAGACAGGTCATCAAGTATCTGGACCGTCTGCAGGGACGAATGGTGCAGCGCGATCAGTTTCTGACCATCAACGGTATGGTTCAGCGCATAAGCCGTGGGAACCGTGCCGATCAGGATCAGCATGATCAGGCCCATACCTTTCTGACCATCATTGGAGCCATGGCTGAAGCTGACGCCGGTGCAGGTCAGAACCAGCAGAGCACGGATCGGCCAGGGTGGCGGCTGTTTTCCTTCCGGTGCCTTGTACAAGGTCGGGATTTTCACCAGCCCGCGCAGCAGCAGCATCCCCAGACCAGCCAGCAAAAATCCGGCAACAGGACTGAACAGCAGGGAACGCAGGACATTCAGAGCCTGTGCCCAGTCCACGCCGCTGGTGCCATTCGGACCGGCCATCAGCTGATTCATCAGACCGACCCCGATAATGGAGCCAATCAGAGTATGAGAGGAAGAATTGGGAATACCGACATACCAGGTAGCCAGATTCCACAAAATCGCTGCCACCAGCAGCGCAAATACCATCGCAAATCCGGCATCGCTGCCAACCTGAAGGATGAGTTCAACCGGCAGCAAAGAGACGACTGTGAAGGCGACACCACCCGAGGAAGCCAGAACACCCAGGAAGTTCCATATGCCCGACCAGACCACAGCGAAATGGGCGGGCAGGGAATTGGTATAGATCACTGTCGCCACAGCATTGGCGGTATCGTGAAAACCGTTGACGAATTCAAAGCCAAGCGCAATCGCCAGAGCAATCCCGAGCAGAACAAAGGGCAGAGCAGTGGGATAACTGACACCCTCAAGATCATTCGACAGATGAAAAGCGGCATATACGACACCAATAACCAGCAGCAGGCTGACGATAATCCCGGTCAGCTGCCCGGCTTTGCTTGTTGTCGGCATAACCATGTCTGTACCATTCTGGGTTGGGTTCCACCCGGACATCATGCTTTCGCTTTCACATCGATATGCTGCAACGGAAAAGCATATCCATCGAAGATATTGTAAGATTGTTTAGTGACACATTGCGATGGATCAAAAAGCACCGGAGATTTTTGACTCTGGAAAAGACAGGCTTTTTTCAGGTCCGTTATTCTGTCTTTTGAAGACAAAAATGACCTTCCACCCGATCAGAAAGGTCTTACGATCACCATCGTTACGATGATCAGCATCAGAAGAGTCGGAACTTCATTGGCAATTCTGTAAAATCTGTGCGTCCGTGTGTTGCGGTCTTCCAGAAAATCACGCCGCCATTTCGACATCGCGCCATGAAAACCGCTCATCAGCAGCACACAAAGCAGTTTGACATGCCACCAGCCGCGGCTCCAGTCGATAACACCGGGCGTCAGCACAAGAAGAATTCCAAATAACCATGTCGCCATCATCGCCGGATTGATGATCTGCTTCAGCAAACGACGCTCCATGATCTTGAAACGTTCGCTTTCCTCGCTCCCGCGCTTTAATCCGCAATGATAGACATACAGTCGGGGCAGATAAAACAAACCAGCCATCCAGGCGATCATGCTGGCGATATGGGCCGTTTTGATCCACAGATAAAAAGGGGTCAGAAATGAAACGGTCATGCTGTCACCGTGCTATCCACCTGCATCCGTTGCCGGAATAACACCGGCAGTTCGGACAAGGCCCTGAACACTGTAGCGCCTTCCGCTTTCAGGGCTGCACCATCGCCATACGGTGCGAAACCCAGAACCTCCATACCGGCAGCATGCGCACCGCGTGAGCCAGGGATACTGTCTTCCACCACAACACATGCCTCAGCTGGAATGCCCGCATCGGCCGCCGCAGCCAGAAATACATCCGGGGCAGGTTTCGGTTTGAGGGAACCTCCCGGCCCGCCGCTGAAAGTCCGGCCTTCTGTCAGATAGCTAAGACCGGTCCGAGCAAATTTGACGGCCATTTCTGCCTGGGAACTGTTGGAGGCAACCCGCCATTCCAGACCCAGCGCCGCCATCCCCTCCAGAACCTCTTTTGCCCCCGGCACAGGGACGGATTCCGTTTCCAGTGCTTTCAGCAACGCGCTTGCCAAGGCCGGGCGCCAGCCGGGCGACACCGGACGGCCCAGCATTTTTTCGATCAGGGGCACCATATCAATCAACGACATGCCCAGAAAAATACGGTGTGCCTCATCAGGCGTCATCGGCAACCCTTCTTCGGTCAGGCTGGCTGCCACAACACGGGAAGCAATGGTTTCGCTGTCGATCAGCACGCCATCACAATCGAAGATCACCATGCGCAGAGGTACTGTTCTCATGCAGCATCTTCCTGTTCACCATGGGGGCAATCACGATGAATACGCGGGCAGACACGGCCCCCTGCAAAACTGCACAAACCAGGTCCATGCTCTCTCACCCGCCTTACCAGCCCGGCCAGAGAGTCGATAAATTCCGGATCGGAATTCTGCGTAGGCACCCGGAAATAACCCTTGATGTTTTTTCCGTGTGCCAATTCCGCATACTCGACATCGAGTTCAACCAGCGTTTCCGAATGTTCGCTGACGAAGGCAATCGGCACTACCAGCACCGCAACCCCATCCTCTACCGCCCGATCAATCGCTTCTTCCGTCGAGGGGCCCAGCCAGACCTGCGGCGTGGCGCGGGACTGATAGCAGATCTGATGATCAAGACCGGGTATATTCATAGCCCGCAGAACGGCTGCCGTGCTCCGCTCCACCTGAAACTGATAAGGATCGCCTTTTTTGACGATGACCTCCGGCAGACCATGCGCCGAGAATAACAGCCGTAAAGGCACGTCATCCGGCAGGGTGTTGCGGGCTTCATCATACGCTTTCCGCACCAAAGCCGCTGTTGCGGAAGCAAAATCACGATCACTGTGATAGCAGCACAGGGAAAAGGTCTGCTTTGCCAACCCTGCTGCAGCGGCGGCTTCCCGCCAGTCTGTCAGCGAACTGCCCGTCGTCGTTGTGGAATATTGCGGATAGAGCGGCAGCAGGATAATTTCGTCCGGGTCCCAGTCTTTCACTTCCCGCACTGTTTCATGGGCAAACGGGTGCCAGTATCGCATGGCAATGAAACAGCGGGCCTCGAATTCCGGTAAAGCCTGTTCCAGCGTGCGTGCCTGTTCCTGTGTCAGCTCCAGCAGCGGAGATTTGCCGCCTAGCAGCGCATAATTCTCGCTGGCCGGTTTGACACGCGCTTTCGCGATAATTCTCGCCAGAATGGGGCGGACGAAAAACGGGACCCTCAGAATGGCGGGATCTTTGAATAAATTCAGCAGAAAGGGCCGGATGGCGGCCGGGCTGTCCGGGCCGCCAAGGTTGAACAGCACCACCGCAAGCTTGCGCCGCTTGCCCGATCCAACAGGCGGAAGAGAGTCATCATGCGGGGAGGGCGGGGTACAGGAAACATTGCTGATCATTGGCATGGCTTCGCAAGTGTTGTCCCGTACCCGACCGGTAAGTCAATCAGGCAAGTTGAGCGGAGTGAAAATCAGGCCGCATTGCGCCAGCGCGGACGATGACGGCGCGCCTGCGGCTGCTTGCGCGGTTCTTCAGCCGGAAGATCACTTTCGACACCACCGGCAACCGACATTTTCACGCGGGTGAGCTTCTCGATAGCTTTCAGGAACGGACGCTCGCTGCCGTCACAGAAGGAAATCGCGATCCCTCTCTGTCCAGCCCGCGCCGTGCGGCCGATACGATGGACATAGCTTTCCGGCTCGTTCGGCAGTTCGAAATTGACGACATGCGACACACCGGCAACGTCGATCCCACGCGCGGCGATATCGGTGGCCACCAGAACCCGGGCCTCTCCGCTACGAAAACGCTCCAGAGCGCGCTGACGAGCATTTTGGCTTTTGTTGCCATGAATGGCATCGGCCGGAATACCGGATTCTTCCAGATGTTCAGCGACGCGATTGGCACCATGCTTGGTACGGGTAAACACGATGACCTTTTCCAACGCCCGATCCGCCAGCAGACGGGTCAACAGCACGCGCTTGCCGGTGCTTTCGATAAAATGAACATGCTGGGCAATCCGGTCGGGAGTCGGCTCCTCCACCGCGATCCGCACGCGCGCGGGATTACGCAGCAGCCCTTCTGCCAGACGTCCGATTTCACCGGGCATGGTGGCTGAGAACAACAGGGATTGCCGCTTTTCCGGCAGGGAGGCCAGAACCTTGCGGATGTCGCGCATAAAGCCGAGATCAAGCATCCGGTCCGCTTCATCCAGAACGAAATGCGACACCTGATCCAGCAGCAGTTCATTGGTGCTCATCAGATCACAGATACGGCCCGGCGTGCCGATCACGATATCGGCACCGCGCTGCATGCGCTGCACCTGCGGCTTGCGGCCAACGCCACCCAGAATCAGAACACGGCGAATCGGCAGCTCACCACCCAGCATGCGCAGATTATCGTCAATCTGCACGGCCAGTTCACGGGTCGGGGCCAGAATCAGAGCGCGGGTTGAAAAGGCCCGCGGACGCTCCCGTTTCTGCATCAGGTGCTGCAATAAAGGCAGGGAAAAAGCCGCCGTCTTGCCGGTTCCAGTCTGGGCGATCCCCAGCAGGTCACGTCCTTCCAGCAAAGGAGGAATGGCACCGGCCTGAATCGGGGTCGGCTTGTGGAAACTGGCCGCCTGAAGCGCCTGAAGAATAGGCTCGGCCAGTCCAAAACTATCAAATGTCACGTCTGTCACAGTCGTCTCCAGCCGGCATATGCATGCCGGATCGGTCACGATCCACGCGCGATGCTGGAACGGGACAGGTCATCTATGGATCGTTCAGGAAACGCCAACCCTTGCAGGACCTTGCCTGCAGGCAGGTCGGCTCGACAGGTCTGACTTATCGCGCGCAGCGAACGATGCGGGCTTCATGCGCCGGAGAAGGGCCTGAAAGCAAGTCTCTTGAGAAAGTGGCTGTTGCCCGGATTCGTCAGGGCTTGGCATCCGGCAGCACCAGTCTGGCAGCCATCGTGGCCAATTTTACCAAGGGCGAATCGCCGGGCAGGGCAGCAGGTAAAGCGCTGAGCGGAGATGGAAGCGGGGTAGATGTCACATCTGGCCGGGTTTCCGCGGGCTGTGTCGAATCAGTCGCGGGTTTTTCCGCGGATGGGGTCGCAACAGCAGGTTTACCATCTGTTTTGCCGTCCGGCAGGGGAACCGTGTAATCAGGCACAATTCGGGCCTGATTGCCGCCGATCACCAGCACCTTACGCCCGATCGCCAGAGGTTTTTCATCCTTCTGGGTAACGGAGACCATATCACCGCTGGTTTTCCGGACGATGTATTCCCATGCTTTCGTATCACCCACCACATGGGTTGCGGTGGTTCCGACAATCCCACCGACCAGCGCGCCACCCAGCGCCCCGAAAGCCGATCCGACTCCACCCGGCGTTTGTGCCCCGGCGATACCGCCAGCCGCAGCCCCGGTCGCAGTGCCCATCGATGAATCAATACTGACCCCGATCGGCCTGACACCAACAATGACCCCCTGTTCGACCTTGTTGGCCTGCTGCATCGCGCGGTCGGCATAGGTATCGGGGGAATAGCTGGGTCCACATCCCGCCAGAAACGGGACAGCAACCGCACAGAGCGCAGCGGACAGCACCGAAAGGCAGTGACGAGCTGAAACAGACTGACGAAACACGGCAAACCC